>JAYVUD010000389.1:0-7357 GCA_043788335.1 Chloracidobacterium sp.
GCCCCGAAAGATCGGGGCGACACCCCACGCTATTAAATTTATCGCTTTCAGCGATCTCACGGACTTTTCAGACAACCTCTACTTTTTCCTAACGGAGTCAGTATCTATTGGTCAGCCCTGCTGCTCAGCGGCGGTGACCTTCACGCTCTTCGGAAACATCAGCGAAATAACGACCGAGACCGCTATCGTTCCCACGATAAAGCCGAGCGACCAGGTGATCGGAAATTTGCCGCCGAACGCGTCGTTTAGCCAGACCATCTTAAGGCCGACAAATACCAGCACGACCGCCAAGCCGTATCTCAACAGATGGAATTTTTCGACCGCACCGGCCAGCATAAAGTACATTGACCTCAATCCGAGGATCGCAAAAATGTTAGATGTAAAAACGATCAACGGTTCTTTTGTGACCGCAAAGATCGCCGGAACGCTGTCTACCGCAAAGATCACGTCCGTAAACTCGAGAAAGATAAGCGCAACAAAGAGCGGCGTTGCGTGGCGGACACCGTTGAGTTTTGTAAAAAAGTTTCGCCCGTCAAGTTCGTTGGAAACCGGCATTAACCTCTTCAGCATTCGTACAAGCAGGTTCTTTTCGGGCTTTATCTCTTGCTCGGAGCTAAACACCATCTTGATCCCGGTCACGATGAGAAAACCGCCGAACAGATAGATGACCCAATGAAACTGCATCAGGACCGATCCAAATGCGATGAAAACGGCTCGAAAAAACAACGCCCCCAGGATGCCGAAAAACAAGACGCGGTGCTGATATTTTGCCGGGATCGCGAAATAGCTGAATACCAGGACGAAGACAAAGATATTGTCGATCGAGAGCGAATATTCGATGACATAACCCGTCAGAAACTCCATGGCGAGATTCCACGCGATCGCGTCGCCAAACTTAGCTGACGAATATTGATAAAAACCGAAATTAAACGCTAATGCCAGGACCACGAAAACGACGCTCCAGATCGTCGCCTCCTTAAAGGAAACTGCGTGTTCTTTCTTATGAAAGATCCCGAGGTCAAGCGACAGTATTATGCCGACAGCCAAAAGAAAAGCGGCGTAAAACCACCAGTATTCAGCAAACGGAAAAAGATTCATTTTTAGGTACCCACTTTGTACAACTTCTGCAGTCACGGACAACCCCATCTAGCGGGTTGTCCGTGATCAACCTTGCCGACTCGTCGAGCTAGACGTTAGTCTAGAAAACGAACCCTGCCGGTTTCCAGATCATAGATTGCTCCGACGAGCTTCACGGTGCCTTTTGCGATCAGGTCCTTGATGATCGGACTTTTTTCCAGGATCAAACTCATCTGAAGTTCGACATTTTCGTGCCCAACTGCTTCGACAAAATCGTGATTCTTAGAGTTCTTTTCGCCGTTCTTCCAGTCTTTGCCGATCTCAAAAACAGCCGGTTGGATCTTATCCAGGAGGCCCGTCAGATTTCCGAGTTTGACGTCATCACAGGCGCCTTTGATCGCGCCGCAGTTTGTATGCCCGAGCACAACGATCACGTCGGCACCCGATACTGCCGTTGCAAATTCGAGACTGCCTAAAATGTCCTCGTTTACAATATTTCCGGCAACACGAGCATTGAATGCATCGCCGTTGTTCAGGTCAAAGATATCATCAACCGAAACCCGCGAATCCAGACAACTGACGATCGCATAATGCGGAGCCTGGCCTTTTGCCGTGAAAGCAACCTGCTTGCGGTAGTTCGGCTGATTCTTCGGTTTGCCCGACACAAATCGGGCGTTTCCGTCTTTCAGAGCCTGCAGTGCTTGCTGCGGTGTTACCGCGGCCTGCATTTTTTTGGTCGTAATTCCGCTCTTTCTGATCCGTTGTTCCTCTTTGGTTTCGCTTTGGGCGAATACCGAAAAGGTCAAAGCTGCGGTCAAAACCAATAAACTGACTATTCTATTTTTCATTTTTTTCTCCTTAGTTTGTTTGTTAATTAAAAATTAACCCGAAAATTTGTTCCGATGCCGATCGAGTCTCCCGGACGAGCTCCGTCTCCGGTTTCGTCCTGTTGGCCGTAGAAAACGTCGGCCGAAAATCTGCTGTTGAATCTGTGTGTGACGCCAACCTGCGTGCGAAATCTAGCAACTCCCTTGAGGCGTGTATCGTAAAAGCTCTCAAACGAGACAAACGGCTCGATCTTTGTTTTTGCCACCGTTACCTCGCGTTTCAACAAAAACCGATTGCGTATCACGGTGGCATTCGGACGCGAATATCGATCTTCGTATTGGACTTGATTACGGTTAACCAGCGTTAATTTTTTGATCAACGGAACCGTAAACGTAACCCATCCAATGTAGCGGCCCTCGTAGCGCTTTTGCACAAACGTTGCGTTCGAATACCGGTAAATATACCCGCCGCCGACAGTTACGTGGTTGTTTATCTTTTTTGACAGCATACCGCCAAGTCTCGCCTCAGTGGGTGTCCTGACGTTGTTCCCCAAACGACCGGATACCAGCACAATAAAATTCCAATCTTTTTTCTTGGTTATAGGAACGATAAAATGTGTTTCATTAAAAATTTGAAAGTCGGTTTCGAATTTGGCCTGCGCGGAGACAACTGCCGAAAAAGCCAGACACATCATTACCGCAAAGATTGGTAGATTCCTTCTCATCATTGCCAAACCAAACGTGCTACTAACTCCGTCCTGACATCGCTCCATTCAAAATTCGGGCGATCTGTTTGACCGTTTGGATCTCTTCGGCACAGATCCGTGCACCGCCGCCGGCAAATCCGATCTCGCCGCCGGACGCCTCAGCGACTAGGGTGCATCGGGAAATAATGTCGTATTTCTGTTCGGTCCCGACATCAGGGCCTGCGTCGGCCAGGTCGTTCCTGATCTCGCGAAGCGCGTCGGCAAAAAACTCGTCGTCAGGCCTTAATTCGAGCCACTCTGCGAGCGTTCGTAGGTTTTCCTCAGATCCCGGTATATTCATCTCGACCAGCGAGTCAAAGATCATCTGCCGTTCTCGCCGCGTTATGCGTCCGTCCGACCACGCGACCTCGACCATCGGCACCACCTTCCGCAGAACGTCCGGAGCTCGTTCATCGGTCACCTTTACGATGAGGTTCGAGATCATTCGTTCGGTATCGACCAGGTGATCGAGTTCGCCGGCTCCGGCACGGTAACCCCGCCACAGGCCAAAGGTATGCTCTTCGCTCAATTCGCCAATGTATTTGGTTTGTTGATACAGGTGTGACGCAAACGCGGTGCAGTTCGCGGGATCCAGATCGTCGCAGTTGGACGCAAGTTCAGCCCACAATTTCCCGATCAGATCACGATGGGGCCTGGTCGTGAGGCGTTCCATCAATGTCAGGTAAATTTCTTCGTGGGCAAATATTCCGTACTCGTCAGCGGTTCTGAGAATTGCGTCCTGTTCCGGTCGCCCGACTCTGCCGTCGGTCCAGGCGATCGAGATGAGAGGCGTTAGGACCGTCAGAGCGATTTGTGAACGCTCCGGGGTTCCGAGATCAAGTATCTGCTTGATGCGGCGTGTATGTTCGTCAAACTCTGATTCCGCTCGTTTACGTTGTTGAAATGCGTCGAGTCCTGATTTGAGTAAAGATCTCATAGATTCCTCCGTTTGCTGTTGGCCGCAAAATGGAAAAGACCCATTGCGGCTAAGTTAACCGCAACAGGTCTCGAATCTTTGCTCTCGCACCGGAACATCCGCTAGTTCGGATGAACGTATTGACGGCGACGAAAGACCTCCATTTACCGGAGGCATCTACTCCCCTATTGAACTAAAAAGATGGTAGACGATACCTGATAATTTTGTCAAGTATGGAAGAGAACTAATTTATGCAACGCGTCCCCCGCAGTTTCCAAAGTGCTCCGCGGCGGCCTGCGTTCCGTCGTCGACGAAAACCAGGTGGCGACGAATCGCGTGATGACGGCCCGTCGCCAAAACTTGGGTTGAGGAACTTTGGCCGAGCGTTGCACCGCTTGATACCCGTTTATTTTGCAAAAACGGGCGAGGTCGTATATCTTTTCTCCATATATACGGTTGTTATCCGGAATGTTTCCGAGCAATAAAACCGAATATGGATGCTATCGAGAACGGTTCGCAATTATGCACAAGATCTGTGGAGCATTCTGAACCGTTCGGCTCAATTGATAAGTGAGGTCACTCCCGTTATGGCTGACGATATACCCCAGTCTAAGTTTGCTGAGCGAGCGAGCTACGTTTTCTTGTGTGCAGGCCCATTTTTAGCACTCGCACTTGTGGCGATCCGAGCGCTACGCATTCCCGGCCTTTACGTGGTGATTGGGCTCGCTGTGTTCGCTATGTTTGCTACGGCACTTTGGGAACTGGGCGGTCGGGCGATACGCTCCAAAGATGCGGGATTCCGATTGGTCGCGATGGCCGCTATTCTTTTAGTTCTGCCATTCGCCTTGATCGCGTTGCTCTGGGTGGGACTGGGGCCGCCCTGGGTGGCGACGGAGCCCGAAAACCAAATGCGTTATGTCGTTCTCGTCGTAATGGCCGCGGCGGTTGTGGGCGGGTTTGTCACATTAAAAGAGGCTCTGAATATTGCCGAAGAGCGATTTTATTCGACGTTGGGATTTGCCGCCGTGATGATCGCCAGCCCGCTGTATCTGGTCGGCGAGACGCTGTTGATCGCGGCATTTTCGGTCCGTGTCCGCACCGGCCAGGTTTCGGCCGTATTTGTCTCTCTAAGCGAGTTTCAGGATGTATTGATGTTCCTCGGCGGCTCATTGATATATGCTGCCGGGGGGGCCTTCGCGATTTCATTAGGACGCGTAAAATGGATCGGACGCGGGGCGAGTCGCACATTTGTCGTCGTGTCCGTAGTTGCACTCGTGTGCCTCGTGATGCGCGGACTACAATTCCCCGATCCCGCCGCGATGTCTGCTCCATGGTACACAGTGCCGGGTTTCATTGCCGGGATTCCGGCTGTGCCATTTATCGTCCCATGCCTTCTGGGCGTGGCTGCCTTGGCGGGTTATAACCGTAGCCAAGCTCGACTGTAACGGCCGCCGTTTTCTCGACTACGCCACTCCGTTTGCCGTCACCTGTCATCTCTGGTGACATCTGATCCGTCTGATATTCCTGCAACATACACCTGGACCTAAAACTACAGCCTTAATCTATTTAGAACCTCGATATTTGAAAACTCAAAACCGATCTTAAAACCGATTCGGGACTAATAAAACACTGACAAAAACTGCAAACTTCGTTCGGGGCGAGCCGATCCGGTGCAAGAAACGGGTTGCCGTTCGTTCATCGAATTGAGGCTAAAATTTTTTATTGGCTGAGTTCGATCTCAGGAGATGGGGGAAGATATGAAACGAGCGATGTTAATGGGTGTGGTGACGATGATAGTCGGGGTCCTGGCTTATTCGTACTCGGGACTGGGGTCGATACTTGCCGAAACCGTAGGGACAAATATCAACGTCGAGCCGTCACGGCCGCGCGGAAAGACGATGCGGCCATTTCGCTCCGAACAGGAACTGCGGGATTACTTAAAGGCCGTCTCCGACAAGAAGCGGCGAGAGTCGCGCAGCATCAATAACGAAGGAATGACGGCAAACTCCGCGGCCCCGGTCTCGGCCGCATCGAAATCCGCCGATTCTGCGGCTAAACCGTCGGACGCAAAGCAGGCGGACGATTCGATCACCAACAACCAGCATGAGGGCGTCGACGAAGGCGATATCGTTAAGGTCCACGGCGATCATCTCGTCATACTCCGCCGCGGTCGGCTCTTTACCGTCAGGGTCGGCGGCAATACGCTCGAGCCGGCGTCATCGATAAACGCGTATGCGCCGGGCATAAACCCGAGCAACGATTGGTATGACGAGATGCTCGTCTCAAAAGATACCGTCGTCGTCATCGGCTACAGCTACGGCCGCGGCGGCACCGAGATCAATTTGTTTGACATCGGCACGGACGGCGACCTAGCGTACCGCTCGACCTACCACCTTCGGTCAAACGACTATTACTCGTCGAGAAATTATGCCAGCCGCCTGATCGGCAACAAACTCGTTTTTTACACACCTCAATATCTGGGATACGGTGCCGACTCGGTCGAGCGTTTTCCGGCGATCCGCAAATGGCGAAAGGGTGCGACCGACAGCGAATTTAAGTCGGTCGTCGCCTCGACCAGCGTCTATCGGCCTGAACGTCCCATCGACCAAAACTCGGGCACCGCACTGCACACCGTCACGGTCTGCGATCTCGCGTCACGCGATTTCGACTGCAAAGGAACAGCGGTTGTCGGCGGAGCGGGCCGCGTATTTTATGTCTCGCAATCATCGGTCTATGTCTGGACGACAAACTGGAGTTACGGCAGCGGGAAACCTCTCTCGTCATCGATGCTCTACCGGATGCCGCTCGATGGTTCGGCACCGAGTGCCCTCGGCGTGGCGGGCGGCCCGGTCGATCAATTCTCATTTCTCGAAAGCGACGATGACCACCTCAATGTCCTCGTTCGTGCGGACGCGAATGGCGAAAATATGTGGGGCTCCGAGCGTTCGGCCGGCGATGTAGCTCTGTTTCGAACGTCTCTCGATAGGTTCTCGGACGGCAGCGAAGATGCCCGCCGGGCCGATTTTAAGCCGCTGGCGAAACCCGAGGGGTATTCATTCCAAAACCGTTTTGTCGGCGATTATCTCCTCTACGGCACCGGCTACGGATGGGGTGCCCAGCAAAAACGGGACGGAGCCAACCTGTTTGCGGTAAATTGGAAGGACGGCGAGGTCACAAACCTCTCGCTCGATCACAGCGTGGACCGGATCGAACCGCTTGGGCGTGACGCTGTCGTGGTTGGAACAAATGGGACAGATCTCTATTTTTCGCCGGTCCGCCTCGGCCGCGAACCGGAGGTCCGACCGAGTTACATTCGCCCAAAGGCGTCTCAGGGCGAACTTCGGAGCCACGGTTTCTTTTACAAACCGGACGGCGAAGATTCGGGCCTGCTTGGACTGCCCATCGCACGCGAGGGCCGCTCCGGCTATCGCCATCTGATCGAAGATTCGGCAGCAATACTATTCCTCAAAAACGACGGCCTCTCATTTGACCAGGCCGGCGAGATCGCTGCCCGCAACACGTCGACCAACGACCGCTGCCATGCCTCGTGCGTTGACTGGTACGGCAATGCCCGCCCGATCTTTCTCCGCGGACGCGTCTTTGCACTACTTGGATATGAATTGGTCGAAGGGAGACTCGACGACGGCAAAATCCGCGAGACCCGCCGCGTAAACTACTCGCCGGGGTTTAGCCGCGGAACGGGTGAAGAATGAGACCGAAACCAAGACGCTGAGACTGACGATATTATAATAATGGTCGTATCACTGAACAATAATGAAATGAATCGATCA
>JAYVUD010000390.1:0-15454 GCA_043788335.1 Chloracidobacterium sp.
AGGCAAGCTTGCGTGCGTTCGCTAATTCAGGAAGTAAAGAAGGAGAAAATATGAATCGAACATTTGCACGAGTATTGATAGTCCCGACATTGATTGCCGTGATCTTAACATCGACGGCGTTCGGAGTTCGGCCGATCCTTGATTCGTCGACGATCGATGCCCCGGTTCGCGGCGACGATGAAATACGGAACCGAACGGATGTCGCGTCGGGTTTGAGCACTACGACCTTCGATACGCTTGAAGGAACGGTAACGGTCAACCTTCCGGATGACATCGCGGCCGGTGACACGATCTCGGGAACCGTCGCCGCAGAGCCGAAAGGAAAAACTGGCGATGAGCAGGCAAAGAACCAGGACGAACTGAGCGGCTATATCGTTGAACTCGCCCAGCAACCGACGCCCTCAGAGAAGATCGCAGCCAATCTGATAGATTTTTGCAAAGATCCGATGCAAAAGCTGAATGACCATTCGACAACCGTCTGTAAAAAATGGGCCATTCCCGAAGGTATGCCGACGATCGAGCTCGTATTAAAAAACAAAGGAGGCAAAATAGTAAGCCGAGCCGATGTTCCTGTGAGTTCGAAAGGCGATGCCGGAAAGACAAAGGAACCCGCCGCCGCCCCGAGCATATCAGAAGATGCTCCGAAGTTTTTTACACCGGCTCTCGGGCAGTCCGGGAAGCCTTTATCGGTTACGGGTCCATTCGATGGAGATTACGCTAATACCTCGGTAAAACTCGGCGGCCAACGGGCCAAATTCCTTGCATCATCCCCGAGAAAGGTGATCGTACAGAATCCGATAGACGCCAAGGGAGCAAACGATATTGAAGTGAAATTCTATGGCAAGACCGTCGCCAACTGCACCTACCGGAGCATCAGCGTAAAACTGGCGGCGGACAAGCTGAATCTAACGAAGGGAGAGCAGACGGTGCTTACGGTGAATTTGGCCGGGCTGATCGGGTTGTTGAGCCCCGTCTCGGTGCAATTGTCAAATAAGAGTCCAGGAATTGTCAGCATGCAGGCGGGCGAGAACCAGATCATCGACGTTAGCCCGACCGACGTAAACGGTGACGGATTTATGGCGAAGCGAACGCTTACCGGTGTAAAGGCTGGCGGATTTTCGATCACGGCGACAATTCAGTCGGGCGGCTACGGCGTTTGCTCGCCCCCAAACGGCGGCGAACCTCCCATTTTACCAAAACCGCAGCCTTCGCCACCCGGTGACCCGAACCCGCCGCTTCCTCCGATGACGCCATGTCGCCTATATGGCGAAGGCGGAGCGAATGAGAGCGGGGTGTCCGACCTGTCGGTATGCTGTTCGAGCGATTCGACGATATCGAGCGTCCAAAGCCGATTTTGCGAAGGAGTTAGTCCGGACTTACCGGCTCCTGACTCCGGGATGCCTGGTGCTGGAAATCGCCTCGGCAGCGAGACGACAATAGCATTTATTCCCGCGTGGGCCGACACCGCGGGTTCTCACCTTGCCCGCCTGGTAATGGGATTTAACGGTTCCGGCCTGCTCAATTGGGCGTTCTCGACGGATCAGGGGCGGACCTGGACCGAACGGAACCGCGGTAACGGCGGTCCCCGACATGGACCGGTGGAAAACCCGGCCCTTCGCTTTAATTCATTTCGGGGAGACCTGTCCGTGATCGCTCTTAAGCGCCCGGGCGGAGTGGCGATGGTCACCTTGGCCGACACTGTTAGTCTGCCGTATCCCGATCTTGTGGTACTACTGGTGTCAATGGACGGAGGTGAGAGCTTCACTAAGACCTCGGTGTTCAACGACCAAGTAGGAATGGGCATCACGGATCAACCGAGAGTCACCATCGACCCCGCTGACGGCACGATTTGGGTTATGTGGCGAGCCCGCACCGGTGGGTTGGCCGGAGCGGCTCCGTTCTTTACCTACGTCCGCGGCGGACATGTCGAAGAAAACGGCAGCGTCACGTGGAACATCAACGGAGCCGGACAGCAAGTGCGGTCGAACCCAATATCGGTGGATTATCAGCACCCTCGATTCAAGGTCTTTCACAGGCCCGGAGCTACGGAACACACTATAGCCGTCGCGGGCCCCCAGGGAGCGCCCGGCCTATCGCTCTTCGGGATTGATCGGTGCATTCCCGGGACAAGTGGGGCAATCCGGAACAGCTTTTGGCAATACCCACTCGGAGTCTCCTTTGCTGTTAGCGAGGATAATGGGCAACGATGGACCGATGTCAATTCCGCCGATGTTTTGGGACAGCCGTTTGCGCTTGGATGCGTTGGGGGACTCGGCGGCCGTGACGCCGTGGGTCAGCTCATCTATTCTGAGAACCGGATCGATCTCGCCCGCGACACCCGCAACGGCAACTACCTGGTGACGCGGGCGAAAGCTGTAAGCGACCCTGCAAACAACGCATTTATCGGGCAACAGGTTGAAATTTGGCGTCGGTCGACGGTCCCGGGCCAAAGATTTACGCTCGCAAAGAGAGTGCCGTGGAACAGTGACCATCCGTGGCAGTTCAATGCCTCCATCGCGGCAAATGAAGACGGCCAGATCGCCGTGAGCTTTTATCAAACTACGGGTGCAAGCCAGGTCGTCGAGCTGATGGTTATCGGATCGCGGGACGGCGGAAATACGTGGAGCACGCCGGTCCAACTTTCAAGAAACGAGCCCTTGATCGCTTCCGACCGCAGTCTAGGCGAATACGATGAGATCGTCGCGGTACCGATTGGCGTTAATCCTCCAAGGATTCGAAATCCCCGCAGTCCGTTTTGGGAAGGAGCCTTTTATCCTTCATGGAGCAATGGACGCGGCAGGGTATTTGCAGCCGGTTTCAGTCCGCCGGCTCCCTAACCGGCGGATCATAAAGTCGACGCAATGCTAATTAGGCATCCCCTTGGCCAAGGCGGAGGAGATGTACCATCCGGAGACGTTTGGACGGACAGGGACGGACTTTGTAACCGTTGAATAACCGGAGCAGAATGGCGGAAATGTCGAATGGTCGACATTTCCGCAAGGCTAACAATACCCGGCACAGGCTCTCGCGTCAGGCTATTTGCTGACTCATGTCCCACACTGTCCCACGCTTGTCCCACACCCGTCGTGGGACAGGCAAGTCGTTGTAACAAGTAGCTTTAGCGACTAATAGGTCGTCATTTTGTGCAGTTTCCAAAAAAATAATTTTGTTCTGAAAAACGTTATCGCTATCGTTGTTTGTAGATTGTCAAAGAGCACTATCAATAATAGAGTGTATCATATCTGCAACGAACGGTCGATCTCTATTTATGAACATTTGGTCATAAGTGGCCGGGCGACTGAAGCTAAGTCCGATCATCCATTGATAACGGCCGCCACGTTGGGGAAAGGTGGATTCGACGGGGATAAACGATAAGAATCGGTTTGTAATCGGGAATGTGACGGACGATCGTGTCTGATCTGCTTTTCCGTTTGCACCGCGATTGTGAACCACAACCACAACCACAACCGCTCAAATTAACGAAATAATGATTTTCGCCGGTGTCGCTGCACGGCTCGATACCGCTTGACATTTGCCTGATGGTGCAATATTCTCATGCCTAATGAAAGTGACTTTCATCTTCATTAGTGATGAGGTCGGTAATCTTATTCCACGAAAGGAAAAGTTTTTATGATAATCCAGCGACAACTGTTTGCGATGTTTTTAACGACCTTAATAGGACTCTGCATCGCAGGTCAATTAGCGGCCCAAACAACGGACGCACCGAAGCCCGCCCCGCCGAATGCCCGGCCGACTGAATTAGAGCAACTGCGGAACGAGGTTCTTGAGCTTAAAGACAAGCTTGACCGGCTGAATCAGGTGGTCGCGACGCTGGCGGCAAAAGCGACCGCGTCACCAACAAACGCGGACCCGATGAACGGACAACAGGGCAATCCGAAAATCTCCGACAATCAGGCCGAAACGCTGAAACTGAAGGCCACCGACGACGATAAGAAGGTTGCCATAGCGACTAAAGCCAACGGGGGCGACCTGTCGGGAGCAGGGAATCTGCTCAAGACCGACCGAATAACGATCGGCGGTTACGGTGAGGTCCAATATCGCGATTCGCCCATAAGTGAGCGCGCCGATGGCGGCGGGACGCCGACATTTATGAATCCTCGGCTCGTATTGGGTATCGCAGCGGTCCTTTCGGAAAAGCAGAATATCGTATTTAATTCTGAGATCGAATACGAGTTTGGTTCCAAGGAGATCGATGTCGAACAGGCGTTCGTGGAGTGGCGAATACGGCCGGAGTTTGCAGTTCGCGGCGGTATTTTTGTGCCGGCAATTGGCCGTTTTAATACCTATCACGACTCAAATCTGAACCTTGCGATCATCCGTCCGCTGATCAATCAATTTATCGTGCCGACAGCGTATCGCGACGCTGGTTTCGGTATCCGCGGTCGATTCAAACTGCCACATAAAATGAAGTTGACCTATGAGGTAGATATCGTGAACGGACTCCAAAGTGAAAATGCGGACGGACAGCCGACGCCATTTTCACGCCTTCTCGGCCAATCGTCGGCAGCCGAACCGGGTGTGATCGCATTTCAGGATGCCAACAGAAATAAGGCCGTCGTTGGCCGGCTTGGTTTCTCGCCGGTCCGCGGACTTGAGTTTGGCGTTTCGGGTTACTCCGGAAAGTTTAACAAGCAGGACGAATCGCCGATGTCGGCAAATATTGTATTTCTCGATGGTTCGTTCCATCGTGGTGATCTGGTAATAAATGCCGAATACGGACGGTCGAATATTGTCGGAGGCGGCATATTGCGTCAAAGCTCCGCACCCCCTGTCGTCAATCCAAATGACCCGGTGAGCGTTCAGGCACTGGCAGAGTTTGTTGCACAGCGTTCGCCCGGTCAGGACGGGTTTTACGCCGAAGGGTCATACCAATTTCGCCCGGCGTTTGTGCGAAACCATTTCGACGGCGGAGCTTACATCGCCCCTGTTTTTCGTTACGAGGTCGTGCGGCTCGACCGGACATTGAAAAATTTCTATCTGAACCGTTCGCGTGCAACATTTGGAATAAATTTCGCTCCGTCTCCGAGCGTCATCTTCAAGGCTAACTATCTGATAAATCATCCGTTCGGAAAGGTTCCGAATGTTCTCGCAGGCATCGGCGGTGCATTATTCGGCGAGAGCCCGCTGCCACACCGCGGCTACGGACAGAACGGCTTTACAACCGGTATTACATATATATTTTAACGGCAGGCTTATGAAAATTAGAAACACAAAGATCGCCGTCCTCTCCCTGTTCACCGGGTTTTTGATCGTGACGTTAGGATCGTCGATGTGGATGTCGGCGGTCCTCGCCAAGCCGGCATTTATGGATCGCTACGACCGTGACCCGTATTCCAGGGCCGAGTACAGAAATAATTGCACGCTATGTCACATTGGCCGCGGCGGCGGCGAACGAAACGACCTCGGCGAGGCTTTCGAAGACTCGGGCTATCGGTTCACGCCAAAGGTCCGAGCGGCGTTTCCAAAGTTTTTTGCTCCCGCGATTCTGCCCAAATAGATCCGGGGCGCCGGGCCATTTCCAGAAGATCAGAAAGCGGTACCCAACTAACCAGTTTGTAGATCACCGCAACGTCAAATCAGTGCCGAGATGGTTTACGTCCCTGCTCTGGAAAGGCGTCTACAAATACACATACGTCACGCGCGCGACGACCCCCGGCCAGTTCGTCGTCCCGCCGGCCAAGGCGGAGGAGATGTACCATCCGGAGACATTCGGACGAACTGGTACTGACTTTGTCAGGGTTGAATAGGACTGGAAACAAGTGAGTGTGGCCCCAGAAAAAGGCAGGAAGTCGGAGAACTTCCTGCCTTTTCAATTTGGTGCGACAGTTAAGAGAGGTTCATTTTTCGCAGGAGATCCTGAAATCGAGGGTCGTTTCTTAGGTTGGCAAATCGCGGCTCGACACTGAGCCACATCATTCGTTCTTCGCGTTCGTCGACACATTTTTGCAACGCGGTTATTGCTTCGTCGATCCTGCCGAGTTCGGCATAATTGACTGCCAGCGAGTAGAGCGATTTTGTGTCGGTCAGAGATTGTGTTTCTAGTTCTTTAAGCAAAGCGTTCGATTTATCGTTTTCGCCGATTTGATGATATGCGGCACTTGCCAACGACACCATTGCAAACTGTTTTTTATTCGGATTAGAGGCGAAAAGTTGTTCGCAAATGTCGATAACTCCGGCGTAATCCTTGGCGTGATAGCGGAATGTAGCGACCGCACGTATCGCAAAGATATTTTGTTTGTTGCTTTGTAAGGCTTCCAACGACAACTTAAGCCCTTCGTCATATTTACCGGCCGACTCGAGAATCGAAAAACGACCAGTAAGAATGTTCTCCGATTCCGGATCGAGCTGATAAGCCCTTTTCCAGGAGGAAATTGCCTCAGAATTACGTCCTAGTGATGACTGAAGTTGAGCTAATCTTAAGTGTGCCAAAGCGTATTCGGGTTTTATAGAAATGGCTCGCCGAAAATCATTTTCCGCACTTTTCCAATCCCAATCGAAGTTTCGCGCGATCGAACCACGCACTAGGTAAGCTTCCGGTAAATTTTCGTCCAATTCTAACGCTTTTTTTACTGAGATCTTTGCTTTTGCATGAAATTCGGAACTCTTAGCCCCGGTGGTTTCGAATCCCATTGAGAAAAAACTCTGAGCCAAACCTGCGTGAGCCAATGCCAGCGTCGGGTCAAGCGTGACGGCTTTTTGAAATTCGTCCATCGCTTTTTCGGCGCGATTCTTGGTGTCGCGGTCTTCCAGGATCATTTTGCCGCGCGTGTAGGCCTGCATCGCCGCGGACTCGTCTGTTTTTGTTTGCCGGATTACTACCTCAGACCTTGGAAAGAATGCAAAACTCGTCACCGCGATCACGCACACCGCGGTCGCGGCCATTAGGATCCAGCGCCTTTGTTTTACCGGTTCACTTTTCTGAGAGCCGGTTGCTGCGGCGCCGCCGTTACCGGAAATTTGTATGACGTCAGCGGTGAAGATATAACCGCGTTTCGGCACGGTCTTGATACACGCCTTGTCGCCCAGTTTTTTTCGAAGAAGCGAAATTGTGTAGTTGATATTGCCGTCCTCGACAAATGTATCTTTCCATACGCTGTCGAGCAGCGTTTCGCGCGTTACGATCTCGCCTGCGTTCGTGACGAGCAAAATGAGCGTTTCAAGTTCCTTTGCCGGCATCGGCACGATCTCCGTGCCGCGCCATAATCCCGGGCTGTCGACATTCAGCCGAAAACCCTCGAACTCGTATATATTCGCACTCGAAAACGTCATTTTTTCAGAACAAACAAATACCTAACAATTTCCAAAGGACTTTAAATTTCTCGTAATACTATATCTATTCAGTCAAACAAGCAAAAAATCAGAAAGATCCAGGGGTAAATACTTATGCGTTTAGAAGCCCATTTAATATATCGAATCGTTATTTTATCGATCGTTGGTCTATTTTTTATCGGTACTTTGCACGCCGCGACATACACGGTTGATTCGATTGCTGACACACCGGACGCTAATATCGGCAACGGCGTGTGCGATGACGGCAGCGGGAATTGCACTTTGCGGGCGGCGATTGCCGAAGCCAATTTTACACCGGCGAGCGATTTAATCCGATTCAATATCGCCGGTTTAGGGGTTCAGACGATCACGCCGAACACAGCGCTTCCCGACATCAGCCAGCCTGTAACAATCAATGGTTATTCGCAACCGGGCGCGAGTGTAAATACCTCGCTTACGACAGACAACGCGGTGATTTTGATCGAATTGAACGGAGTGAACGCAGGGTTTGTAAACGGCTTGAGTCTGGTATTTGGCGGTTCAGGCTCGACGATTCGCGGGTTGGCGATCAATCGCTTTGCCCGAAACGGCATCTCGCTGGCCTCTTCTAATAGCAACATCATCGCGGGTAACTTTATCGGCACAGACCCGACCGGAATGATTGCTTTCGGCAATGCCGCGGACGGAATTCTTAATGAATTTGTCGGACCCGGCAGCAGCAATAATCTCATCGGCGGAATTACTCCGGCCGACCGCAACATCGTTTCCGGCAACGGAAGCAACAGCGGCCAAGGCGGCATCGTATTCGACATTGCCGCCGGGACCGCCGTCCAAGGCAACTTTGTCGGTCTCGCCGCCGACGGGACAACGGCGTTGGGCAACAGCGGTTATGGTGTCTATTTCGGATTCTTTACTGCCGGCGGCGACACCGTCGGCGGTGATGATGCCACTGACGGCACGACGGACGGCATCGTGAACGCCCGAAATTACATCTCCGGCAACGGAATAGGCATCTTTGTTGGTGGAGCAGCTTCCGGCAACTGCATTATTCGCGGAAACTACATCGGCACCAACAGCCTTGGGACAATTGCAGTGCCAAACGGTGTTGGCATTGCAACGAACATTGGTTCCGGCTCGAGTATCGGCGGTTCGACCGCGGGTTCGGGAAATCTAATTTCAGGCAATACCGGTGATGGCATCAACATCGGCAATTCGGGCAATATCGTCATCACGCGTAACCTCATCGGCACACAGGCGAACGGCATATCTCCGCTTGGCAACGGAGGCGACGGTATCAATCTGGTCGTCGGCGGCAGCAACAATTCCATTGGTCAGGTTGCGGCAAATCAAGGAGGCATCATCGCGTTCGTCTGGCAATTCTTCCAGCCTGAACAATCGGCAATCGTGGCGGCAAATGAGGGCAACATCATTGCGTTTAACGGCGAAGACGGAGTGCAAATTGATGATGTCGGACTTGCTCCCGTCAACAATCCAATTCGTGGTAATTCGATTTACTCAAACGTCGGTCTGGGCATTAATTTGAGCATCGATGGCGTCACCGCCAACGACCCCGGCGACGGAGACGTTGGGGCAAATGCATTGCAAAACTTCCCCGTCATTACACCCGCAAATGTGGGTGACACGTCGGTCAGCGGCACTCTAAACGGCGTTGGCGGTGCCGCCTTCACCATCGACGTTTATTCCAGTGCGGCGGCCGATCCATCAGGTTTTGGCGAAGGTCAAACCTATCTTGGCAGCGTAGTCACAAATACCGGAGTCAGCGGTGACGCCAGTTGGAGTGTCACAGGTGTTCCTTCACTTACTGCGGGCGAGGTGCTTTCGGCGACGGCTACCGATGCCGATGGGAACACATCTGAGTTTTCGGGGGACATTTCTGTTGGCGTTCCAACGCCGACGCCGACCCCGACGCCAACGCCGACCCCGACCCCGACCCCAACCCCAATGGGATGCACTCCCGGCGCGGTCTGCCGAGCATCGACCAATCAATGTGATGCCGCTGAGATTTGTAACGGTGCTGGTATCTGTCCGGCTGATGTGAACGCGGCTGACGGCTCCGCCTGCACCGATGGCAGCGCATGTACGCAAAGCGACACTTGCCAGTCAGGCGTCTGCACCGGAGCCAATCCGACGATCTGCACCGCGAGCGATCAGTGTCACGAAATCGGCACCTGCGATCCGCAGACCGGCGTGTGCTCGAATCCGTCGAAGATGAACGGCTCCGTATGTAACGACGGCAGCGGATGCACCCAAACCGATTCGTGTACGTCAGGCATCTGTGTCGGCTCCAACCCGACGATCTGCACCGCCAGCGATCAGTGTCACGATGTCGGGGCGTGTGATCCGCAGACCGGCAATTGCTCGAATCCGTCGAAGATGAACGGCTCCGTATGTAACGACGGCCTCGTCTGTACGCAGACCGACACATGTCAGGCCGGCATCTGCGTCGGCATCGACCCCGATACCGATCTTGACGGCATTCACGATTGCTCCGACAATTGTATTATCATCGAAAATCCTACTCAGTCCGACGCCGATGGTGATGGCTTGGGTGATTACTGCGATAATTCGACCGTGCTTAATACATTAGTGGGATCCCCGTCCGTAGTTGGTCTCGGTGCCGCAACGGTAACATTTCCCAATGTTTCGGTTGCGGGTACGACAACTTTCTCCGCGTTTGTTCCTTTGCAGGGTAATCTGCCCGCGGGATTTGTATTGTGTTCAACGTGTTCGGCATTTGAGATCACGACCACCGCCATATACACGCCGCCGATCACCATGTGTTTGCCTGTTCCTCAATCTCTCAGCCATCCGGCGTTTCTAAGTCTCCGGTTGCTGCACGGCGAAAATGGCGTCTTCGTAGACCGCACGACGAGCCGGCTCAATGGCGGAATGGGGAACCGTTCCATTTGCGGTGTCGTCAATTCGCTGTCGCCGTTTATGTTGGCAATAAATCTGGCTCCGTCAGCGGGAAACGCATCGGTGAGCGGCCGCGTATCTGCCAACGGCCGAGGGCTAGCCAGGGCAACGGTTCAGCTAGTCGATCCCGCAACAAATGAGGTGAAAATAGCCGTCACGAGTAGTTTTGGTTATTATCGCTTTGTTGAGATCGAGTCTGGGCGTAACTACGTGATTAGTGTACGGCACAAGATATATCGATTTGAACCGAGTCTTCTGAATTTGACAGACAACGTCACAGATATCGATTTTACACCGATCGAAGTTGAGCGGAACGGAAAAAGCCGCACGGTTCAGCGGTAAAACGGCGGGACTCTGGTTAGATGTGACACGTTCGGAGTTTTTCTAGGAGGAATATATAGAATGTCGAATGATATAGGCGAAAAGGCGTCAAATGGAGATATGCAATTGAATTCACAAATTAAGAGTTCAAAGAAAGGTTCAAAGAAGAGTTCAAAAGCTCTGCGAATCGGTACCCTTGTGGGCGTTGCCATATTGATCGTTTTCACCGGGCTGAACTTGTACGAAACGCACCAGCAGCGGATAGATCTGAACGATCGCCTGACGCTATTGACCGCGGCAGTCAGTGCAAGACCGGCAAGTGCGGCTCCGCAGGGTGTGGCCGGCCTCGACCCCGAGAAAGTCTATACGGTGAAAACCGAAGGATCACCAGTTCTGGGTTCTAAGTCGGCGCCAGTCACGATTGTTGTCGTCTCTGACTTCCAGTGTCCGTTCTGCTCAAAGGTCGAGCCGACCCTCAAACAGATTCAGGCTGTTTATAAAGACAAAGTGAAGATGGTGTGGAAGAATCTGCCGCTCACCAGCATGCATCCGAATGCTATGGGAGCTGCATTGGCCGCGGAGGCCGCAAACAAGCAGGGCAAGTTCTGGGAATTTCATGACAAACTTTTCGCAAATCAGGACAAGCTATCGCCGGACGACCTAAAGCAATATGCAAATGAACTCGGACTCGACACAGATAAGTTCCTAACAGATTTCAAAAGCCCGGAGACAAAGAGTCGGGTGACGGCCGACATTTCTGAGGTGAACGGCTTGGGCATAACGGGTACGCCGGGTTTTTTTATCAATGGGCGCTTCATAAGCGGAGCCAAGGAGTTCGAGGCATTTGCCAAAATCATTAACGCCGAACTGTTGCGCCTTAACATGCCTGTCCCGTCGTCTCCTGCAAAGTAAGCACCGCAGATGGCCAAATTCCGCGGGTGTTACCCGGCCAGAAAATAATATCTACCGATCGGCGATAACGGAACAATCATGAAATGAGCCCAGACCAAACAACAAAATAAAAGGGGCGATAAAATGCGGAGCAATAGCGACAATTATTCCAATGGCGATGTGCCCGCTCACATTTGTAGTCGGCGGGTCTAACGATCTCGCTAACCATATAACGCTCAGTATTACGGGAGCTACGGACGAAAACGGATATAAAGTCTTGGTTGCCGAGGCCGAGAATACTGCTCAAATGATCAGCGGGAAGCCGTTGCCCGCTGAGATACGCGATCTGATCTCTAAACGAATCGTGGTTAGCGGACTATCGCAAAACTTCAAAGGGAATTGGAGCATAGAGAATGGTAGAGTCAAGCCTTACGCCACCAGTTCACTTAACCCGGGATACAAATCTTCGGATCTTGTTTCACTGGAATTTGAAATCTTAGCTCCGAATATGAATTAAGGGTGCGGAGCGGCTTAAGCCTTGGATATTCTCTGCACAATTCGGGCGGACGCGCGGTTCCAGATCAATTAGCTTGCCATTTATTGTCAGCCTCGTTGGCATCCATGAAGATGCCGCCGTTCGGTCGACTCTCAGGATCTCAATATTCCGATGTCGTATCTCACCCAAGAGGGCGGAACGTCCAATCTCATCCTCGACCGCGAGGGTGCCGGACGGCTCTATTACCGCATAGGTATGACGTACGCGCCCAAGAACCTGAAGCTCGCTCCGGCGGATTACGGCTTTACGGTACTGAGGAAGTATGAGGCCGTAGATGACAAGGCCGACGTCACGCAGAACGCTGACGGAAGCTGGACCATCAAGGCAGGTGCTCGCGTTCGGGTACGTCTGACGATGGTCGCACAGGCCCGGCGTTACCACGTCGCACTGGTCGATCCGCTGCCCGCCGGGCTCGAAATACTAAATCCCGAACTCGCAACGACCGAGGCGATCCCGGGAGATCCGGGCGGCAACACAAGCGTGATGGAGTACGGCTCGAGATCGTACGGCAGGGGTTATTGGTGGTACCGCCAAAATTGGTTCGAACACCAAAACTTTCGCGACGAGCGTGCCGAGGCATTCACCGGACTTCTATGGGAGGGCGTTTACAACTACTCCTACGTGACCCGAGCCACGACCCCCGGCCAGTTCGTCGTCCCGCCGGCCAAGGCGGAGGAGATGTACCATCCGGAGACGTTCGGACGGACTGGAACGGACTTTGTGAGGGTTGAATAGTATTCAGCGGAATTCATGCAACTGGAACGCGGAGGTCTCAATGGCCTCCGCGTTTATTTTTGTTTGCCGGCAAGAGAACCGCTGTCTTTATCCGACTGTTCGAAGCACTGTAAGTCGAAGAGGGATACCCAAAGCCGGTTCGAGCACAGATTGGCTTTGTTTTCCCGAAGCAGCATTGACGTCGAAAGATCGATTAAAAAAAGGGAGAAAAATCATGTTCAGGGCGAAAATTCTGGTAGTTGCGTTGCTTGCTTTGACGGTATTCGCAATTGTTGTCGAGGCACAAACGGCGTCCACGATGGTTTGGTCTGCGGGGCCCAATCTTAATTCGGCTCGCAGCAGTGCTGCGACTGCGGTCAGCAGCGACGGTATTTATGTTTTTGGTGGAGCGACTGCCTCGACCACGAGTGTCGAAAAACTGGTAAACGGATCCAATTTCTGGTTGCCCGCGACGTTGCTCAACGTTGGGTTAACATCGCCCGGAGTTGGCGGTTCACCGGCACGTTCGGGAATGACGATCTTCGGCGGAAAGGATAATCGGAGAGCTGTCAAGGACGTGTTTAGTTACGACATAACTGGAGCGATCGTCAGTCTTCCGACAATGAAGATCAAACGTTATCAACATGCGTACGCCCAGGATGTAAACGGGATCGTCTACGCGATTGGTGGAAAAGATGATCTTGAGGTACCCACCGCCACGGCGGAGCGGGCATTTCCGAGCAGTCGAAGCCGCTGGCTTCTGATACCGTCGCTGCCCGAAGCGAGGTTCAATTTTCCGGCGGCAACCGACAGCTTTAATCGAATCCTAACTTTTGGCGGTTCCACCGTTCCCGATGCGTTTACGTCAACCGTATATCGTTTCGACGGATCCTCGTGGGTCATGCTTGCCCCGATGCCGATCGCAACCAGCGGAAGCTGCGCTGTCGCGGGTGCCAACAACATGATCTATGTAATCGGTGGAACGTCGGCAGGCGGAGCAGTTGACGCCGTTCAGATCTACCACGTTCTCACGAACACATGGACAGTCGGCACATCGCTCCCAACGGCCGTTAGTAACGCTAACGCCGTGATCAACTCGGCCGGAAAGATCGTCGTTATCGGTGGGTCGAACGCGGCAAATCAAAATGTGACATCGGTGGTCGTTAGCGATCAGGAGAGTGCACCGCCGATAATTACATCATTTCCGAATACGCGTGCGGCGGTCGGCGTCGGTTATGGCTATCAGGTGACCTCGACCGGAAATCCTGCGGCAACATACTCGCTGCTGGTGAACCCTATTGGCATGACGATAGATACGACGACCGGTGTGATCGCTTGGACTCCGGCGAATGGGCAGGTGGGTACTCACAGCGTGACTGTTCGAGCCGCAAACGCGTCCGGAAGTGTCGACCAGTCATTCCAGATCAGCGTTCCGCCGCCGGCGCCGACCGGGCTCGCGGCTTCGAACATTACCGCAAACACTGCGTTGCTGTCGTGGAACCCCGCACCCGTTGAGTTAGGTCCGGTCACCTACAATATCTATTTGCGTGTTTGCCGCGGCCGGGGTGGCTGTGGTGCTTCGCTTTTGGTAAGCGGCATAACCGCTACGGAAGCAAATCTCTCTGGCCTCGTTTCCGGTGCAAGTTACGGATTTTTTGTCGCGACAAACTTTTCGGGTACTATCTCTCCGTTTAGCATTCCAGCGTTCTTAACGACGCTCTCGGTTGGAGCACCGACAAGCGTTACCACGACAGTGACGCAAAATTCGGTAACTCTGTCGTGGCTGCCGCCGGCCATTAGTGGGGTTCCCGTTGTCGGGTACCGCGTCGCGGAGTTTGTCTCCGGTAGCGGCCTGGTCATCAGGGCCGACAATATCGCTGACACGACCGCGACCATCTCGGGATTGCTCTCAAATTCGACACATCTATTTTATGTCGCCGCATTTGACGCGAACAATAACCAGTCGTTTTACGCCGGCCCGGTTTCGGTGACGACATCGTCGGTTCCGGTCGCGTTCCACAACCTCGTGTTTCCGCGGGCAGTCGGCGGTGGATTTTATGCCGAATCCGTTGTCGGGGTCATCGGTGACCGGCTGATGGTGATCTCCCCGGATGCCCATTCGTCGGCTGGCCTCGACTACATGGTCAGCGGCTCGGGCTCGCCGGCTCCAACATTTTCGATAGCTTCCGCACCGGGTGGAATGACAGTGGACCCGGTGACCGGCATCGTCAGTTGGGTGCCGGCGGGCCCCACCGGAACATTCAGTGCCACTATCCGGGCGACAAATAGTCAGGGGTTTGGCGATTTCACTTTCACATTCACCGTGTATCCGCAGGGAACCGATCTTCTGTCACCTACTTCCGTGCAGCCATTTCAGTCGTCGGTTATAAACCCGACACAGACTACCGTCACACTAAGCTGGACGGCGGCTGTCGACAATGTCGGTATCGCCGGCTACCGGATCTACGCGGTCACGCCGCTGCTTATCTGCGGCACGCGGACCGGTTGCCCACCACTGCCGACGGTCACGCCGATCGCAATAACGTCCGGAACCGGCACGACCGTCACGTTGACTGGTTTGACGCCAAACAGCGGTTACTCGTATTGGATCGAAGCGTTTGACGCGGCAGGTAACACCTCGTTCATCCCGCAGGGAGTGCAACGCAGTTTCACGACGCTGCCGTGACCCGGGAACTCCGGGCCGCAGCGGAGCAGGTCTTGCGGACCTGCTCCGCTATCGCTTTT
>JAYVUD010000391.1:0-13393 GCA_043788335.1 Chloracidobacterium sp.
CCCACCTCGAGGCGGTGTTCCGTATGTTCAGCGGCCAGAGCAGACACACGGACCAGTACCTGCTCATTCATATAGTCAATATCGGACGAGGTCGGGAAAGACTCTCGTCTTGAGAAATTACCGCCAAGATCGGCCAGCACTATCGTTGTCTCGCGAGGTGTGATGTCGACGCCGATCGCCACCGGCACGCCCGTTTTCAGTCTGAGCAACGTCGGTTTTCGGCCGCCCGTCGAGTCCCCGGTCCCGATCTCCTCGATCATGCCTTGAGCCTGCAGGTCATCGACGATCGCGGACACCGTCGACCGCTGCAATGACGTCTCTCGCGCTAAGTCGGCTCTCGAGATCGGCGACCGGACACGAATATAATTCAGCACGATCTGCTTGTTGATATCCCGAATTGTATGATGCCGGGCGATCTGGGCTTTGGCCTTGGCAAGGAAGATTTTTCTCATCGTTCAAGGTATTTGAAAGACCGAGACACGAGTCATCTATGGAGTTTGTGGTCTAGATTAGTTTGTTGTCTATTCCAACAAACACCTAAATCTATAGGTTTTTGCCAAATTGTGCAAACTAATCGTCGAAATTTTATGGTGCGGTAGCTAGCGTTTTGGCTTGCTGACCGATCTGATGACGGACCACGTGCTGCGATCAATGTCGAAAACCGAGTTTAGTCCCTGCTCCTCCATCGGCGGGTCGCCGAGGCGTTCGTCGCCGGCTTTCCAGCAGGTCTGCCCCTTGATCGGCCTCGCCGTCCCGCCAAATGCCCAAAAGTTTGCTCCGGCCACCCACGCGTTACCGCCCGGCTGGCCGCCGATGAACGCGAGAATCCTCGCGAAGTATCGGTCCCGAAACGTGGTCGCGGTCGCCGGGTCGAACGACTGGGCGTCGCGGGGCAACCCAAACTCCTCGATCACGATCGGTTTGTCGAGCTTTTCGGCAACGGCAATATTCTCAACAGCGTATTTTACCGTTTGCTCGATCACATTCGGGAAACCCTCAGCCAGCTTGCCGTCAGCGAACCAGCCCCAGTTTTTGGGCCAGATGTGGATGGTCAGATAATCGAGGTTGCGGCCCACGTTGATCTTTTCGTAGAGTGCGATATCCTCGGTCCCGATCCGGCCTTCGTGGCCGATCGTCACAAGGTGATTTTTGTCCTTTGCCTTGATCGACGCCGCGGCCGCCGCGATCCAGCGGAGGTAATCGTCATTTGCGACGGGCCGCATCGGACGGGGCTCATTGGCAAGCTCCCACGCCATGATCGACGGATCGTCCGCGTATCGTTTTTTGCTTAGTTTATTGGTACGGCCGATGATCAGTTCGGCCTGACGATCGTAGCCGGCCATACAGGGCTTGCACGTGTAAAATTTTGCGACAGCGTCGCGGAGTTCGTCCCAGGTTGGCTTTTTTGTTAAAAAGTCCCTGCCGATGACCCCGTTCCATATCAGATACTGCTGAAATCCGCCGCTCCATTCCCAATTATTGCTGAGGAAGATGACGGCCTTCATCTGCCGCTTACCCATCTCGGACAGGACCAGATCGAGCCCGTCGAGCACCGTCTCGTCAAACTCGCCCGGTCGGGGCTGCAGCGGCGGGCCGACACGCTCTACGCCGTTGAGCAGGCCTTCGCCCTCGGCACCGCCGAGCAGCCTTAGATTGGTGACGCCGTTCGCTTTCAAAAAATCGAGCTCGCGCCGCAACCGCTCGATGCCGCGTTTTTTGTCCTTTTCCAACCCGAGCAGGCCGCCGTACCAGTAGTTGGCTCCGACAAAATAATAGGGTTTGCCGTCTGCGTACAATTGATGTCCTTTGACAGTAACAAATGCCGACGACTGCGCGGAGAGAGCAGAACCCAGGGAGGCGAGCAGCACGAGGAGTAATAGTGAGTATTTGGTCATAACATTCGAACGAGCCTTTAATCGAGCCGTATCTGCTCGACAACGCGAGTTATCTTGCCGTCGGCGCTTGGCGTGTCGGGTTTTAGCCCCTGACGCAGCGAGGCAAACAGCCCGAGCAACTGGCCGAACAGCACGTCGAGCGGCGGACGATGGTTGTCATCGAGCCGATCCGGGATGTTCAGAACGATCTCGTGTTCGGCAGATTTCGAAACCGCCTCAATGTCACCGGGCGAAACCGCGATGATGCTCCGTGCGGCTTTCTTATCGCGGACCTCGCGGAGCAGGCCGAGTTCGACCTGACGACGTTCAGGCGAATTTGACAGAAAGCCGACAACCATCGCGTCCTGGCCCAGCCACGAGAGCGGGCCGTGACGCAGCCCGAGAAAGCTCTCGCTCATCACGCTGTAATGCCCGGCGGACATCTCCAGCACCTTTAACGCACTTTCGTCGGCCACCGCCTTGAGTGCCCCGCTGCCGAGAAAACAAATCCGCGTCACGTCTATCGCGGCGATCTGCCGCGCGGCAGTTGCGATCGCGGGCATTGCTTTTTCGGCCGCATCCGCAAGGGCGTCGATCGTCGGCCGGTAACTATCAAGCTCAAAAATGTGAGCGAGACACTGTCCGGCGACGATCATATTGGTAAACGAACTCGTCATCGCGAGGCCGAGGTCGCCGGTGCGTTTGTCCAGAGTGAGGCACAGGATGCCGGCATTTTGACGGGCGATCGAGTTGGCCATCTTGCCCTCTTGGCTGCACGTGACGATCAGGTGTTTGATACTCGGATATTTCTCAATGGCTTTTTCGAGGATCTTTACGCCCTCAAAGCTGTCGCCCGAGCGTGAGAATGAGATCCAGAGGTGGCGAGCATCTGCGGGTGCCGAGCCTACTTCTGAGTCCATCTCAGTCAGAAGATCGGTACTCGGAACTGCGCGGACGTGGCATCGCCACTCTTTGCGCATTAGCGGTGCCAACGCCCGCCCGACGTAATCCGACGTCCCCGCACCGATCAGCCATACGCAAACACGTCCATTTTCAGTTCCGTCTAATCCGCATTCTCGCAGGAAATCTATGATCTTCTGCTGCTGTCGACGCACGATCTCGAACGTCTGCCGCCAGGTCTCGGGTTGCTGATCGATCTCGCCCGGCGTATGCACTAATCCGAACTTTTCCTTGTCCGCCGCCGGCAACGCGAGAATTTCCGCAAACGATAGAGATGCAACGCTTTGTGTGTTTTGATTCAATTAAATTACCCGTTCGTATCGTATCCTACTTTAACAAATTTTCCGCCTCGCAAATACGCCTCAAGCGACTTGTGATTTTGGGCCATTTAGATTACTTTTCACGCAGCACCAAAGTAGTGATTTTGCGCCGATTGGCAACGATCAATGTCAGCTCCATCGTTAAAAAATGAGATCGCGGTCGTCGGCGAATTGAACGTCGATCTGGTCGCGGCGGGCCTGTCGGGCCCGCCGGTTCTCGGGCAGGAGATGCTCGCGGACGATCTCGAGTTAACGCTCGGCAGCGCCTCGGCCATTTTCGCTTGCGGGGCGTCTCGTTTGGGCCGCGGCGTGACATTTGTCAGCCGCGTCGGATCGGACTATTTCGGACAGTTTTGCGTTCAGGAGCTAGCGGGCCGCGGCGTGTCGACCGCGTTCGTCGAGGTGGCCGAGGCGTCAAAGACGGGCGTTACCATCGTGCTCAGCACGCCGCAGGATCGTGCCCTGGTCACGCACTTGGGGGCGATCGCCGAACTCGGGTTCGCAGATATCCCGCTCGACGCGCTCGGCGGACACCGTCATTTGCACGTGACGTCTTATTTCCTACAGGCTGCATTACGGCCTGAGTTTCCGCGACTGATGGACGAGGCACGTTCTCGCGGATTAACGGTTTCGTTCGACCCTAATTCGGACCCCTCGCAGAGTTGGGACCCGGAAATTTTTCGCGTGTTTGAGAAAGCTGATATCGTATTCGTCAACGAATCGGAGGCTGTCCATCTGACGTCGGAGACCGATCTGCGACGGGCGGCCGGGCGGCTCGCGGAACATTGTGAATGCGTCGTCGTTAAACGCGGGCCCGCCGGCGCGGTCGCAATTCGGAACGGTGAATTTGCCGCGGCCGACGGCTTTGAGGTCAAGGCTGTCGACACGGTCGGAGCCGGAGACACATTTGACGCCGGATTTGTCCACGCTTTTCTCGACGGTTTGAGCCTGAGCGAGTGTTTGATCGCCGGCAACGCTTGCGGAGCACTGTCGGTAACGAGACCCGGCGGAACCACCGCTCAGCCGGACGCACAGCAATTAGCGGATTTTTTGAGTTTGCACCGAGCCTCGACGGGCGCCGGTAACTTTAACTAATGATGGAACGCATCGATGCCGACCCGCCAACACCGAATCGTCTCGTGCGAAGCGCGGAACTGCTCCGGCAGGCCGCATCCGGCGGACGAGCCGTGGCGGCACTCAATTTCTACAACGCCGAAACTCTGCGTGCACATATCAGCGCCGCTAATGCGAACGACGCGTCGATCATACTGCAGACGACCGAATCGACGATAAACTACCTTGGAATCGATATGGCGGTCGCGATGGCATCGGCCGCGGCGAGCGAGATCCGGCAGGCAGTCGCACTTCACCTCGACCACGGCGGCAGTTTCGAACTCGCCCAAAAATGCGTCGATGCCGGTTACACGTCGGTGATGATCGACGGGTCGAAACTGCCGTTTGCCGAAAACGTCGAATTGACCCGCCGTGTCGTCGAGATGGCCCACGCCCGCGGGGTGTCCGTAGAGGGCGAACTCGGGCACGTCGCCCAGAATGCCGACGGCGGCGACATCACGCAATTTTACACTCGGCCCGAGGATGCCCGACGGTTTGTCGCCGAGACCGGCATCGACGCTCTGGCTGTCGCCATCGGGACCGCCCACGGATTTTATAAGGGCGAGGTTAAACTCGATCTTGCGAGGCTGAGAGAGATCCGGGACGCGGTCGGCGACACGGCCCTGGTTCTGCACGGCGGGTCGGGCGTTCCCGACGAACTAATGCGCGAGGCGATCCGCGCCGGCATTCGCAAGATCAATTTCGGGACCGAGCTCAAGAACGCGTTCACTTTGGCGGTCAAACGCTCGCTGGCCGACAGTGACGAGATCGATCTGCGAAAGACATTCGCCCCGGCCATCGAGGCGGTTGCGGCCGTATCGAGTGCAAAGATCCAGGTCTGCAGCCTGGCGGCGTGACGCCGTTCGGCAGGTAAATTTTCAGTAACAATCGGGCCGCCGGCCCACAAGCGAAGGAGAAAAACCTAAAATGCATCTTACCGCGATCGACTGGGCCATCGCCATTTTTGCCGTTGCCATCTGTTTCGTGCCTGCTCTGTTTGTCGCCCGCAGGTCGGGCAAGAGTACGTCGGAGTTTTTCGCCTCTGGCCGGTCGGTGCCGTGGTGGCTGGCCGGGCTCTCGATGGTCGCGACGACATTCAGCAGCGACACGCCCAATCTGGTCACCGACATCGTCCGCCGCAACGGCGTCGCGGGCAACTGGGTGTGGTGGGCGTTCGTTCTGACGGGTATTGCCACGGTGTTCTTTTACGCGCGGCTCTGGCGGCGTTCCGGCGTGCTGACCGATCTCGAATTTTACGAGATCCGCTATTCCGGCAAGGTGGCCGGCGCGTTGCGAGGCTTTCGGGCGGTATATCTCGGGCTGCTCTTCAATTGCCTGATAATGGCCGCGGTCAATCTGGCGGCGTGCAAGATCGCGGCGATCCTGTTTGGGCTCGACCGTTGGCAGACGCTGGCTTTTGTCGGCCTGCTGAACGTGGCGTTTGCCGCACACTCGGGCCTGTGGGGCGTATTGATCATCGACATGATCCAGTTTTTCATCAAGATGTCGGCGGTGACCGCGGCGGCGTATTTCGCACTTGCCCAACCGGCAGTCGGCGGCCTCAGCGGGATGGTCGAAAAGGTGTCGGCGATGAAGGGGCCCGGCGGCATCAACTATCTCAATATGCTCCCCGATTTTAGCAACCACTGGGACATCGCACTCGCGGTTTTCATATTGCCGGTCGCGGTCCAATGGTGGTCGGTCTGGTATCCCGGAGCCGAACCGGGCGGCGGCAGCTACATCGCCCAGCGAATGCTGGCATCAAAATCTGAAAAAGATTCGCTCGGAGCAGTGCTCTTTTTCAATCTCGCACATTACATGCTGCGGCCGTGGCCGTGGATATTGGTCGCCCTCTGTTCGCTGATCATCTATCCGCAGCTATCGGACATCCAGACGGCGTTTCCGAACCTCGACCCGACGCTGCTCGGGCACGACATCGCGTATCCGGCGATGCTCAAATTCCTGCCGGTCGGTTTTGTCGGGCTGATGGCCGGCGGGCTCGTGGCGGCAAATTCGTCGACCATCCTGACACACCTTAACTGGGGCTCGTCGTATCTCGTGCACGATTTTTACCGCCGTTTCGTCCGGAAAGAGGCGACCGAAAAGCACTATGTGATGATGGGGCGGATCTCGACCGTTATGCTGTTCTTTGTCTCGTCGGGAATGGTTTTCGTGCTCGCGTCGGCCAAAGAGGCGTTCGACATCATTCTCCAGGTCGGTGCGGGCACCGGACTGCTGTATCTGCTCCGCTGGTTCTGGTGGCGGCTGAACGCGTGGTGCGAGGTGGTCGCAATGGTCAGTTCATTTGTCGTCTCGGTTGGGTTCATCGTGCTCGACAAGCAGGGCATACTCGTTATGGATACCGCGCCGAAGCTAATTCTGACGGTAGCGATCACGAGTGCGTGCTGGATCATCACCGCCTTTGTGACCCCGGAGACTGATCGCCAGACGCTGATCGAATTTTACAAAAAGGTCCACCCCGCTGGCCCGGGTTGGCGAAAGATCCGCCTCGAGGCCGGCGTCTCGGCTGAGGAGGCACGACGCCACGGCGACAATATGCCGATGGCTCTGCTCGGTTGGGCAGTCGGCTGTACGACGATCTGGTCGGCTCTGTTTACGATCGGTAATTTTCTTTACGGCCGCACCAGATATGCTTTTGCGTTGATGGCGGTTTTCGCGGTGAGCGGTTCGACGCTGGTCTGGGTGGTAAACCGCCTATGGACTAAGAAGGGCATCGAAGACCCGCTGACAACCGATGTGGAACAGGCGAAAATGTAATGGTGCAAGACAAGTTCATTGAGATGGTCACCGCCCGGGCGGACGTTGATCTGCCGCTTTCGGATTTCGAACCGCGTTCGATGCTACGGGTGCCGGTCACGAATGTCGACCGGGCACGCTTTCCGGTGATCGACTATCACAATCACCTCGACGCTCAGGATCCGGCCGCGATGCTGCGGGTGATGGACGACTGCAACGTCGAAAAGATCGTCAATATCACGATGTACACCGCCGATGATGCGATCGGCATTCACCGGAAATTCAAGTCGGCGGCACCGGATCGGTTTGAGACCTACGCCTGGTTTGACTGGACCGATCTGCACACTCACGGCTTTTGGTCGCGGTCGGTGGAACGGTTGGAACGTTATGCGGACGAGGGATTTGTCGGGATCAAACTCTGGAAAGATCTCGGGCTGACGCTCAGGGAACCCAACGGCGATCTGTTGCGGGTCGATGACGAGCGGCTCGACCCGGTGTTCGACAAGGCCGCGGAACTTGAGATGCCCGTGATGTTTCACATCGCCGACCCGGACGCTTTTTTTGAACCGATCGACCGCTTTAATGAACGTTTCGAGGAACTCGCGGCACATCCGGACTGGAGTTTTCACGGATCGTTTTACGCCAAGGACGACCTGCTCGCCCAACGCGACGGCATTTTTCAAAGACATCCGAAAACGACCTTCGTCTGCGCTCATCTGGCCGAGAGGCCCGAGGATCTCGCCTACGTCGGGCGCTTGCTCGATGAAAATCCGAACGTGTTTGTTGATATTGGAGCCCGCACCTCCGAGCTTGGGCGACAGCCGTACACGGCCCGCGAGTTCTTTCTGAAATACGCTGACCGCATTATCTTTGGCACCGATCTCGTTCCGGAGACGGAGATGTATCGGCTGCATTTCCGGTTCCTCCAAACGGCTGACGAATATTTTGATTATCCGTCGCACGCGTCGCGGCAGGGCCGCTGGCAGATCAACGGCATCTTTCTGCCGGATGATGTGCTGCGAAAAGTTTATCGGGAGAACGCCATGCGATTACTCGATCGGGCCTGACATACGAGATGCCTAGTTCCGCGCGTTGGCCGTGAAAAATGGCGATTTTATGATCATCTGCATTTCCGCAAATCCCGCAATTGACCGCCGCGTGCGGCTCAGAGAGCTAAATATCGGGGACGTAAACCGAGCTCTGTCGGTTGACGCTTTTGCCGGCGGAAAGGCGGCCCACGTCGCGATGGCGGCCACGGTATTGGGCGAAAAGGCAGTCTGGGTCGGGTTTCTGGGCGGATCGACGGGAGATACGATCGCGAGCCAATTGACCGATCTCGGTGTCAACGTCATCGCGGTCAATACGGCAACGGCGACGCGTTCAAACGATGAGATCATCGACGAACACGGCTGCGTCACGGAGATACTTGAGCCCGGAGGCCCGGTAACCGAAAGTGAACTCAGGCAATTCCGAAACGTATGCGGCAAACTCTTTGCCAAACAGGAAGCCGGTTTTCAGGTGATCTTGTCCGGCAGTTTGCCGCCGGGTGTGCCGGACGATCTCTACGCCGAACTGACCACGTCAGCACGCGATCGAGGCGGGATCGTGACACTCGACGCAAGCGGGACTGCGTTGATCAAGGGAATAGCAGCCGGACCCGATCTGATCAAGCCGAACGCCCACGAATCCGCCGGTGCTGTGGGCTTCGCGATCGAAAATGAGGCGGCCGCGGTCGACGCGATTTGCCGATTTCGCGATATCGGCGCCCACAGCGTGGCCATTTCGATGGGCGTACACGGCATCATTTGGTCAGACAAAGCGAACCGGACATTGATCGCGACTCCCCCAACGGTCGAGACCATCTCAACCGTTGGATGCGGAGACGCGGCGGTGGCCGGTTATGCGGTGGCAGCTTCGCGGGGGTTAAATGAAACAGAGACATTACGTCTGGCGGTCGCATGTGGAACGGCAAATTGCCTCGCACCGTTGCCCGGGCAGATCAGGCTTGCGGATGTCGAGCGTCTGCGACCGGACGTATCAATCCGCACGATCGGATAGTCGGATCGCGAAGACTATTGGGGTAAAATACTGACGGGACTTAGGGACGATCTATGAGCGAAGAAAAATTATCCCGGCGTGAAATGCTGCGTAACGCGGCGTTGGGCGGCATCGGCCTTGGGCTTTTCGGCAACAGTGCATCAGCGGCGGAGAAGAGCGACGCCCTGCTACAGGACCTGATCACCGGGCCGCAGCCTGCTAACAAGACGATGATCGGCGTACCGTTCGAGAAGCGTGAAACTGTCCGCGTCGCGATAGTCGGGACGGGGCTGCGCGGAACGAGCACGCTGTCCGAATTTCTTCACCAACCTGCCGTCAGGGTAACGGCATTGTGCGATGTCGTGCAGAGCAAGGTTGACCGGGCCAAAGCGATGGTCGAAAAGGCCGGCCAACCGTCGCCCGCGACCTACGTCAATGGCGACCGCGGCTACGAGGAACTGGTAAAACGCGACGACATTGATTTTGTCTACATCGCGACGCCGTGGGAATGGCATACGCCGCAGGCTCTGGCGGCAATGAACGCGGGCAAGCATACCGGAACCGAGGTTCCGTCGGCGTACACGCTTGAGGATTGTTGGAAGTTGGTCGATACGTCCGAGCGGACTCGCCGGCATTGTATGCTGATGGAAAACTGCTGTTACGACTACGACGAACTGCTGGTGCTGAACCTGGTGCGTGCCGGCGTGCTCGGCGAGATCGTCCACGCCGAGGGTGCGTACAACCACGATCTGCGCGAGATACTCTTTGAAACACGCGACGAGGGGCTGTGGCGACGGCGGCACCACACATTGCGAAACAGCAACCTCTACCCGACACACGGCCTCGGGCCGGTCGCCAACTATATGGACATCAACCGCGGCGACAAATTTGAATATATGGTCGCGATGGCGTCGGCGAGTCTCGGGCTGCAGGAATATCGCAAATCAAATCTGAAGGCGGACGACCCGCGCCAGAGCGAGGTCTACAAGACCGGCGACTACAACACCAACCTGATCAAGACCGCCAAGGGCCGCACGATCATGGTCCAGCACAATGTCTCGACGCCGCGGCCTTACGACCGCATCAATCTGGTGCAGGGCACAAAGGGTATATTTCGCGATTACCCTTCGCGTGTGTTTATTGACGGGCAAAAAGGCGGGCATCAATGGCAGACGACCGACGCTTTCAAAGAGAAATATGAGCACGACCTCTGGCGTAAAGAAGGCGAAGCGGCCCGAAAGCTCGGCGGGCACGGCGGGATGGACTACATTATGTGTTACCGCCTGATCGAGTGTATGACCCGGGGCATCGCACCCGATATCGATGTTTATGACGCCGCCGCGTGGTCGGCACCGGGGCCGATCAGCGAGATCTCGGTCGCCAAGGGATCGATGCCGGTCAAGTTTCCCGATTTTACACGCGGGCTATGGCAGCAGGCGAGAAAGTCGATCCCCTAGGGCATCGCGGCCGATATTATGGATCGTAAACAGGCAATGAGCGTCATCTCGCGTGTCTCGATGGGTGCATTTATTGCCTGTCTGCCATTCCTGTATTACGGATTTGTTCGGTCGTCGTTGTCGCTTGTCGAAGCTACCGCTCCACGTCTCTGGCCACTGCTGCCGTTCGCGATCGGCGTTGGGCTGTTCTTTCCGGTAAATTCGCTTGCAAACTCGGTATTTCACCGTGCCTGGTCGTTTTTGAAAACGCTCGAACACGAGATCACACACATTCTGGTCGCTCTGATATTTCTTAAACTACCGGTCGGTATCCGCGTCACGGCATATGCCGGCGGTCACGCCAAATACGTCGGTTTCGGCTCGACCGGCCACACGTGGATCGCTCTGGCGCCATATTTTCTGCCGACATTGCCCATCGTTATCGTGATCGGCTCATATATGTTTGGATTTGGCGGCCCGATCGTTATGGTGCTGCTGGGTTCCGCGACCGCCTTTCATCTGGTGACAAACTGGCAGGAGACCAGCCTCCGTCAAACGGACCTACAGGGGGTCGGCATCGCGACCTCGGTGGCTATCCTGCCGCTGATGAACCTGATCTCGTACGGGATAATATTGGCGTTTGTCTCGGGCGGCGCGCCGTTGATCTATCGCTTTATCGCCGGCGGTACGGGCTTTGCGGTCGAACCGATAAAGTGGCTTTTCCGAACGTTGGCCGGCGGCCGTTGAAATCAAAATAATTCGGCCCAAAATGAAACAATGGGAAACTAAATTTCTGTTTCCCATCGAATCACGCCAAATTTTGTGCAAGGATCTTAGCCCTGCTTGCGGCCCGCCATGTCGAGGCCGACGGCGGCGACGAGGATCGAGCCTTTGATGATGTCCTGCATGAAGTCACGGACGCCGAGCAAAGACATGCCGTTGTCGAGACTGGCCATAATGAGTGCTCCGAGACAAGCTCCAAAGATCGTGCCGCGTCCGCCAACGAGCGAGGCTCCGCCAATGACACAGGCGGCGATGGCATCGAGTTCCTTGAGGGTTCCGGCGTCGGGGGTCGCGCTGTTGCCGCGGGCCGTGTACATCAGTGCGGCGAGGCCGGTCAACGCTCCGAGAATAGCGTAAACCTTGAGAATATTGCGTTTGTTATTGATACCCGATAGGCGGGCGGCGTCGGCATTACCGCCGATCGCATATAAATAACGGCCATACGTCGTCGAGGTGGTCAAAAATCCGCCGAGCAACGCGACCGCCACAAAGATCAGTACCGGAATCGGCACACCTTTGTCCTCATAGGCGTTCATCACCCAGATAAAGGCGATGATACCGCCCACGGGAATGATCGCTTTGAGCAGTTCACCGGTGTAATTGGCCTCGCCGAGCCCAAAGTCTTTGACGGATTTTGCCCGCCGAAACGCCATCACGAGGACGAAAATGATCGCGACCGCGGCGATGATCCATCCGGCTGTGGGACCCACGTAACTCTGGCCGATCGCCTTGAATGTCGGATCGGAAATCGGTACAGTACCGCCGCCGAGCAGCCATTTGACCGCACCTCGCCAGGCGAGCAACCCGCCGAGTGTGACGATAAACGCCGGTATGTTCAGGAACGCGGTCAGGGTGCCGTGGAGCACACCGATCGCGATGCAGACCGCTATGGCCGACAGAATAGCGACCGGTAGGCCGTACTCCATCGTCGTCACCATAAACGCCGCGATGCCGCCCGCAAAACCCAGCACCGATCCGACCGACAGATCGATATTGCCCGAGACGATGACCATCAGCATTCCGACTGCGAGCACACCGGTGACTGACATCTGGGTCATCAGATTGGACAAGTTCCTGGCCGTCAGAAACGTATTTCCACTCGTCATCAAGTGAAAAAAGATCCAGATCGTTGCCAGTACGGCGATCATCACGTATGCCCGCAATGAAGATGCGTCCAGTTTTGATTTCTTTTCGTCGCTCATTTGTTACTTGTTACCCGTCGCGGCGGCCATCACTTTTTCCGGCGTCGCTTCGCTGCGTGTAAATTCACCCGTGACGCGTCCCTCGTGCAGTACGATCACGCGGTCCGCCAGGCCGAGAACCTCAGGCAGTTCCGATGACACGAGCACGATCGCCATTCCTTCTTTGGCAAGCCGGTTTATCTCAGCGTAAATTTCCTGCTTGGCACCGACATCGATACCGCGGGTCGGTTCGTCGAGAAATAGTATCTTCGGATTGGTCAGCAGCCATTTACCAAGTACCACCTTCTGTTGATTGCCGCCGGACAGTGTGCCGGCTATCGTCATCGTGGAATTTGCCTTGATCCGCAAGCTTTTCATCGGACCGTTCGCGGCGATCGTCTCGCGAGTGCGGTCGGTGACAAAGCGGCCCGAGATGTGCCGCAGGCCGGCGAGTGTCATGTTGTCCAAGATCGTCTGTTCGAGGATGAGCCCGAACCGCTTGCGATCCTCGGTGACAAAGCCGACGCCGCATCGGATCGCATCCGCCGGCGAATCGATCTTTACACCCTTGCCGGCGACAGTAATAGACCGTGAATATCTACCACGCCACGCTCCGAAAATGGCCAATAGCAGTTCGCTGCGTCCTGCTCCCATCAGGCCGGCGATGCCGAGCACCTCGCCGCGACGAACGCTGAACGAGACATTGTCGACCAGTTTCTTGTCGGTCACATCGATCGAATAAACATTGAGGCCGTCGACGGCGAGAGCGGTCTCGCCGAAATTATGCTCTACCTTCGGAAAGATGTCACCGACTTCGCGGCCGACCATCGCAGCGATCACCTGCTCGCGCGTCATTTCGGCCGCAAGCTTTGTCCCGACCGTTTTGCCGTCCCGGAGCACGGTGATGCGATCGCTCATCTCAAAAACCTCGG
>JAYVUD010000392.1:0-2822 GCA_043788335.1 Chloracidobacterium sp.
GAGCCTCGCGAATGGTTTCGATCTTTAGATACAGCCGCATTCGATTGTCCTTCAATTCACCAAAACCGTACCGCAAATAAAAGGACTTAGCTTTCTCATTTAGAGCTACCAATTCGACTACGCGAATCCCGATCTCTCTCGAAGCCGAGTCGGCCCTAGCGAGAGCATCGAACAATAGGGCCTCTCCCAAGCCTTGCCCTTGCACCGACTTGTCCGTTGCCAGTTTTCCAATGTGCGCAGTGGGTATAGGGTATTTCGGAAGTTTCAATTCCGGAGGAAGCTGCTCGAACGTAACCGTACCTGACGAGATCGTGTAATATCCAACCACTTCGGTTTCATCCGGCCGTACTGCTACGAAAGTGCGTCCGATATCATTGTGATCATTTTTCAGAGCAAAGCGTGTGAGAAAGCTGTTAAGTGCAGCTTCCCCACAGTCAAACCCCTTGGTTCTATGCTCTTTGGCAATTGGTTCTATTCTAAACACTACTTAATGATCAACTTATTGTGAGTCTTGGCGGCCCGAAGCAGTTTCTCGTTCGGCTTAGACTCTTGATCCAGAATTGACAAGAACATATCTCGATCGCGATTGGATAATTTCGCAACATGATATCGTTCAAGAATTTCATCTGCTGTTTCAACCAGTGTAGAAACGGCAAAATCAGTCACAGATTTACCGGAGATACTGGCCGCTTTCTCGATGCGATCTTTAAGGTCCGCCCGCAGCCGAAAGTCCATTCTCGCTTCTTTTTCTTTATATATTGCCGTGACCATATCCGACTCCTTTTATTGATCCAAGATCACTCTATCACAATGTGCGGCAAGCTGCCACACCGTTTGTACGGCGAATTGCCGTACAGGAATTAGAAGTTGAGTCGCCTTTCCTTCAGTGATGGCGAGTTCGCACTCTATTTCACCTTAAATGCATAGCCGACCGAGGTGACTAGTTTCCGGTGCGGCCGGTGCTGTCGGTGTCGGGGGTTTTCTGGGGCGTGGTCGGGAGTTTTACCGGTTTAAAATTAAAGACGCCGTGGAAAAACAAGTGTTCAGCGGGCGTCGAATATAGTTAAAAAATTTTGGTGGCCAGAGACGGGGTCGAACCGCCGACACGCGGATTTTCAGTCCGCTGCTCTACCAACTGAGCTATCTGGCCATTGCGCAAGAGCCTTTTTCAGACTGTGACGCGAATTTAAGAGTGTAAATAAGCACCGGGCGGTTGTCAAATCGGAACCGTTCGATCAGAGGCAGTTCGCGGCCCTTGCGGTGATTGCATTAATTTTCTATTGACAATGACCGCAGTCGGGCTATAATCACAATTTAGTAGCTGATTGTTTTTATTATCGGTTGCCAAGTTCGATAAAGAGCCTGCCTTTGCCGGTTTGAACGCCGTCGCTGCCCCCTTGGTGACGCTCCATTCAAGCCGGCAATGTCTTGTTTTTGTGCGGAGATCAGAATTATTATGAAATTATCCATACTTTTTGCGTTACTCGTTGTTTCGGCGTTCTCGTTCGGTTGCGGATCGTCGGGGCCTGCGAATGGGGCAGCGAACGCCGCCGGTAATTCGAACACCGCGGTCAAAATAGACCCGGCGAATATGCCCGAGGGGCTCAACCCGACTCAGGTTCCGCCGTCGGCCAACTCGACGCCCGGGATTCCGCCCGTCGTGACCAGTCTGCCCAAGGGAGCCACGCCGACGCCGGGGATCCCGAGCGAAGCGGAGCTGAAAAAGGGTTTGAAGCCCGGCGTTACGCCGACACCCGGCATTCCGTCCGAGGCCGAACTTCGCAAGGCGATGGGTAAGCCGCCGGCAAATGTAAACGCTCCGGGCGATCAGCCGATGATGAAAAAGAACACCAACAAGATACAAAAACCACAGTGATCTGATCCGAATAAAATGCGAAAAGGCAGGCCGAATCATCCGGCCTGCCTATTTTCGTGTCTAATTTTCAGGCTAGCCGGCAGCGGCGTCTGACTTGGTAAATCCGAGAGCGGCTTTGACATCGACCTCGATACGTTCGAGCAGTTCGACGTTGCCCTTGAGCATATTCTTGACGTTGTCGCGTCCCTGGCCTAGCCGTTCGCCCTTAAACGAAAACCACGCTCCGCTCTTTTCGACGATATTGTGATTGACCGCAATATCGAGCAGATCGCCCTCTCGCGAGATCCCTTCGCCGTACATGATGTCAAATTCCGACTCGCGGAAGGGCGGTGCACACTTGTTCTTGACGACCTTGACGCGGGTGCGGTTGCCGACGACCTTATCGCCGTCCTTGATAGCACCGATTCGCCGAATATCGAGGCGGAGACTCGCGTAAAATTTGAGAGCCTTGCCGCCGGTGGTCGTTTCCGGCGAGCCGAAAAACACGCCGATCTTTTCTCTAAGTTGATTGATAAAGATAAAGCACGTGTGCGACGACGAGACGATCGCCGTGATCTTTCTGAGGGCCTGCGACATCAGGCGTGCCTGGAGGCCGGGCAACGAGTCGCCCATTTCGCCGTCAAGCTCAGCCCGCGGCACCAGTGCCGCGACCGAATCGATGACGATCACGTCGACACTGTTTGACCTGATCAGCGTCTCGGCGATCTCGAGTGCCTGCTCGCCCGAGTCGGGCTGCGATATGAGCATATCGTCAATATTGACGCCGAGCTTGGTCGCGTACTCGGGGTCCATCGCGTGTTCGGCGTCGATGTAGGCACAAACTCCGCCGGATTTTTGCGCTGACGCGACCACCGTTAAGGCAAGCGTCGTTTTGCCCGAGCTTTCCGGTCCGTATACCTCAATTATACGTCCCCGCGGAAATCCGCCCACGCCGATCGCCGCGTCC
>JAYVUD010000393.1:0-39822 GCA_043788335.1 Chloracidobacterium sp.
CATTTTGCTGCCCGAGAGCAAGATGGATTTCTTCAAGAACAAGTTGAAGACCCCGCAGCGGATCGAGAGTCAGTTGCTCGAGAAGGTCGGCAAGAAGCACAAGATCCTCGCCTTCCACATCGTCTCGGAGATCCACCACGGCGACATCCAGACCGACGAGGACGTACACGCCTGGTACAAGCGGAGCCTGGCCCACTTCCAGAATCAGGCTTTGGACGACGGCGTCGTCAGCGACACCATGCAGTTGTTGAAACTCAACGGTGCAGTCCGCGAGGAGGAGGGCAAGTACGTCGCCACGCCGGTCGGCATGATATCCAGCATGTTCTACTACAGCCCGTTCGACGTGAACGATTTGAAAAAGAATTTCATCGACCTCTTCGAGGACAACAAGCAGGACAACGACTACCTGCTCTCGATGGCTATCGCCAACATCGACAGTCAGCACATGAACATCGTGTCCAAGGCCGAGCGTGACGATATGTCTTCTTACGCCGTCAAAATCAGGGAGTTGCTGGGCAGCCGGTACTACACGGAAGGTTCCGTCAAGGCGGGCTTCTGCTACTTCCAGTCCCTCAACGGGGGCGGCACCGGAATTTTGGCGGGCTTCCAGCGGAACCTCCAGTTCGACTACAACCGCCTCTCCCAGGTGCTACAGGCTCTCGACACCATGGGGTGCAAGTGGAACCGGAGCGGCTGGCTCCGGGGCGTCGAGCAACGCATCCAGAACGGAGTGCCCATGTACCTGGTGGACCTGTGCCGAATCCCCAACGTCGGCAAGGTCCGGGCCAAGAAGTTGTACGAGTCCGGCATCAAGACGGCGGAAGAATTCGCCGACATGGAACCGGAGCAGGTCAAGAAGATGCTCAACGTCAAGGCCGACCTGGTCACGGAGATGCTTGCGGAGGCTCAGAAGTTGGCCTTGACCGGCGGCTTGTGACGTTCCGCTTCTGAATGTGTTCCTTCAAGGCGTCCTGATCGACCACCAGGACGCCTTTCTTCTTGCCCTTCATGATCGCCCTACGCCGCCTTTGGATCGCCTCCGAGAAGCTGGCGTGATGGACCGCACATTGCGGGGTGCCGACCTTGCAGCACGGGCAACACGACACGTCCTCGGTCTGTAGGGTCACTACGACCGGGTCGCCGTCCGCGACGTGGGCCGCGTTCGCCTCGCCGTTGACGTAGGGGATCACAGTTCCGCAAGAGCCGGACGCCGTTAGGGGGGATACGACTGCCGTCACGACGCCCGACCCGACGTTGTAGATGGTAGACCCGTTTATTTCGAGACAGCAGGAGTCGGTGGTAAGGGTCGCGGTGACGGTCGTGCAGGGTACGGAGCATGTCCCGCCCACGGCGAACGCGAACACGCCATCCTCGGACGTGATCGCCTCGTAGTTGAATTCCGGCATCGACACGGGTTTAGGTGCGTTCCTCGCCCGGAAGCCCGCCACCATGGTACAAGGGCAACCGTCATTCGGGCCGGGAACCGGGGGCCAATCCGCAGCCGTCGTGCCGCACTGGAACTTGATCGTGACAGAGTTACAGCAGGGGGGAGGACAGCATTTGCAATTGCAACCGCACCAACCACCCGTTCCATGTGCGAACGGTGGATTGCACGCCATCGGTTATTCTCAGCTTTCTTTGCCGAAGAAACCCTCTGGGTATTCTATTTTCACGGCACCGCCCTTGTCCGTCTTGTTCCCCTTATCGTCTTCCACCCACCACCGTACTTGTTGGATCGGTATCCCCATCTCGTCCATGTGGCACTTGTCCTTCGGCCACACCGGCAAGTGGTACTCTTTCCCTTCAACCAGGACGGCGACTTTGCACTGCCGCCTCTCCGCGTCGAATAGCCTGCAATTGCCGCAAATAGGTTCTACGGGTTTTTTCGCCATTTCATATTCCTCGTTTCTTTTCATTCGGGTATAATCCGCCCGTGGCGAATTAGTACACGGCTAATAAAGTAACCCCCTCGCATATTTGGAGCATCGAATGCAGGTAATCCATCGACTTGGTTTGCGGACTATGTTGATGGTTTAGTTTTGTCCGACGCTTCGATCATGCCTGGACGAGGTATCGTGCTTTCAGCCTGGTTGAGGCAGACGTGTAAGCATAAAGAATGGCTCGACCAGATAAAAGTAGATTGTTTGTGCAATGGGGTCGATTCCAGCGTGGGGTATGAAAACAGGAGGCGGGGAGATAGTTGTTGGCAGTTACAGAGTCATAGATATTCTGAATTCGTTGCCGTAGCTCACGGTGGTACAAAGACGATGTAAAGGTCGTTCCTCATGATTTGTCTTTATTTCCTGTGTCCGTGAGGAATTGGATATATGGCGATGGAACGCTGGTAAAAAACACGACTTTGCGGCTGTGTACCGATGGGTTCAGAGAATCAGACGTGGAATGGCTCGCTGCAAAGTTGCGGTTGATATATGGCGTAACTTTCAAGGTCATGTATTTCGGCGAGAGCGGTTGCGGTTGCGGTTATCCTAAATTCAGGCTAACCTTGTGTTTGAGGGATGGTCTTGAGCAATTCTATGACAAGCTGGGACGACCTCTCTCTCCCGTTGTTCGGCTATAAATGGAGAACGAGATGAAAGTTATTGCGATTGCCGGGCAGTTGAATTCAGGCAAGGACGTGTTGGCGGATTTCCTGGTGGACAGGTTGAACCACAGGGTGCTGAGGGACAACCCCCGGCTGGGCGAGTGTTTGGTCCCGTCCCTGTTCGAAATCAGCATCGCCCTCTGGAATCGGTCGGCCTTCGCCAACGCCGTGAAGGAAGTGTACGAAAAGACCTTCGCCGTGGACCGCGAGTTCATCGAGGCGTGGAAGCGGAACCCGGAGCCGCCGCCGGGATTCGACAAGAACGTGCGGCAGAGCCTCCAGTTCATCGGCGACGGGTTCCGCTCCATCAAGGACGGGATCTGGATCGAAATCGCCTTGCGGAACGAGCGGAAGAAATTGATTATTTCCGACTCACGCTATAATAATGAAGCGAGGGCCATCAAGGCGAAGGGCGGCGTCATGGTCGTCCTCTACCGTCCGGGGTTCCTCAACGACGACCCCAACCCGTCGGAGGCACAGATCGGGAACGTGATCCGGTGGTGCGTACAGACGGGGCAGGTGGACGGGCCGATCAATAGGGACGTTCCGCCCGACTCGTATGACGAGTGCGGCGTGACCCGCGAGGCGATGGATAACTACGACTTATTTATCGTCAACGACGGCACGGTCGAAGACCTGTACGGCAAGGTGGATGAAATCATCGTCCCCTACATCGCGAATAAATACACTCAACAGGAGCGAAAGAAGAGATGATTGAAAATTTGATGTCTGAAGTGGTCGAAAAGGGCACCGAGATCATCCAGGCCGGTTGGCCCGGCCTGGTCTTCGCGGTCGTCTTCTGGTCCTGCACCAAGGTCTGGAAGTGGGTGTCCGCACCCGCCCCCGAAACCGACGAGGACCGGCTGGTGGCGAGGATCAACAGCCAGTTGAATCACGCCGACCGCTGGAATTTGTACGACGGTGCGATCCGATCCGACGACGAGAAGATCGTCGTCAACCCGGAGTATTGCACGATCAGCGTGGGCGGCGTCGGAATGAGCAATGTCCTGCCCCAGAAGAAGGTGGTCCAGTTGTGCAAGACCGCCAAAAAGATCAAAGTGATGCTCGTGGAGCAGAAGCGGCAGATTCGGCTCGACAAAGCCATTGACTCGTTGTCCAAAGGTCAAATGAGTGATTCGTCCGGCACGCCATGGGCGATCCCCATCGAAGACATTGCGGTGCCGTTGCAGGACGCACCGGCCATGCAGGCCAAGATGCCGCCCCCACTGATGAACTGTTTCAAGGAGAAGTCGGTCCCCACGCCGAATCAGGCCGCGACTATTCACCCGCACAACATCGCGTATCCAAACATGAACCGCTCGTAATCTGGTCGCATCCGTCCGACACAGTGAAGACCTTCATCGGGCGGATGCTGTGAGTTTCGACGAGCGTTTCCGGGCCTGTCAGTCCGAATATTAGCGTACCTAATTCCGGGTGCCATCCCTTGATCCATCTTTGGATTCGGCGGAAGCACCCGGATTCGTTTAACACCCTCTCGCCTACTATTTCAATCGTCTTCTGGTCTTCCCTGTCCATTTTCTCTTGCCCCTAATTTGATTTTCGATTTCAACCTGCCGATGCCCACTTCCGTCAGCACCAGGAATTCCCATCCACGGGCCTCGCAGTGCTGCTGGCAAGAGGCCCATTTCGCCTTGTTCTTGTCGAGCGTGGTTTGCTTGGCGGGCTTGATCTCCCATATTTCCACATGCCCGTCGCTGAAGAAGACGCTCAGGTCGGGATTGTAATCATGCACTTCTCCTTGGAAGCTGTATTTTACGGCGAACGGCTCCACGTCGTATTTGACGACATCGGGCAGAGCCTCCAGGCACTCGTAAACTTCACACTCCAGGCCGGATCGGTAGTGCATTTCTTTCCCGCCGTTCTTGTTGGAACACAGGTAGCCTTCGCGAAATTTAGGCTTGCGGGCCTTCATCTTGCCGCCCTTGCCGCACTGGTCCTTCCAGATCATGGCCTTCATTTGACCACCTTTGGGGATGGCCTCGGTCGGGTGCTTGGCTTTGAAGTGCATGCGGATGTCGCGGACGGGAGCCTGGCATCTGTCGAGAGGGCACACGACGAACTCTCGCCCCTCGTCGTGGCTTTCCAGGATGTGGCTCTTGAATTCCTCGAAATCTTTGAACTGGTGGCCGCAGACGAAACAGCCGTATTTTTTTCCATCATCTTCAGCAAAAGGTAGCATGTTTTTCTGAATATCCTTGAACAGTATGTCCTAGAGGCCGTTGGAGAAAATTGCCAATTGTAGAAAGCGGTGCAGTTGAATTTCATCAATAGGAGCCGTCGTCCTTCTCGAATGGCAGAGTGTTCATTTTTTCTTGTCCTTTTTATTTTTCTTGTTTTTCGACTTCATCAACGCGGCGACGACTTTTTCCCGGTCGAGGAGTTTCAGGTTGGCGAGGTCTTTTATTCCGAACATGTTCTCTGTCGGCTGCCCCACTAGGGATTGGATTAAATTCATCGCGATGAATTTGGCCTCGTCACGCCAGGTCGGTGGCATGTCCTCGTCGTCGTCCTTGCTCTTCAGCTTGGCGAACACGAGTCGGCTCTCCTCTGGTGCCCCGAATATGTCGTCGCCCCTCTTGAAGAAGAGGATGAGGTTCTGCCCGTCCAGGTGGTCGCCGATGGAAATCTTCTCGGCCTCCATGGCGAGTTGAACGTCCCACTTGTCCATCAGATGTCTGAAGTTTGAAAAAGCCGGTGATTGCATAGTTTTCTCGGTTCAAATTGTATATAATGAGGCATGGAACTTAATGACAGGCAGAAAGATATCATCACCGGCTCTTTACTTGGAGACGGTAGCCTTACCAAGATATATAGTGGGAGGAACTCCGCATTTCGCGAGCTTCATGGAGATAGACAGCATGACTATTTATCATGGAAGATGAAGGAATTATCTCCACATGTCCAAGGCATCAATTTGGAAATGCACAAGGAAATTGTTGGCAGAAAAATTGGCATTCCCGTATTTGGCATCAATAAGACAAGAAAATGTTGGTGCTTGAGGACTGGCAATCACCGAATTTTTTCTGATCTTGAAAAATCATGGTATTCACGAGATGAAAAAGGAGAGTACATTTTAGACCGAAATAAGAGGAGAATTAAAGTCGTACCTAATGGCATCAAGTTGACTCCTCTGTCGGTTGCGGTATGGTTTTTCGACGACGGCAACAATTGTTTCAATTACAACAAGGCGAGGCGTGCTATTTTTTACACCATGGGATTCACCGCAAAAGAGTGTGAAATATTGACTATGGAATTGAAGATTCTCGGCGTGTCGGATTGCGATCCCAGGTTGAGAAAAGATGGTCGTTATGAGATTGTTGTAGCCGCTAAATCTTTCGATTACTTCATGACGATGGTGTCTACTTTTTTGCCCTGTGATTCGATGAGGCATAAAGTTTTTTTCGAGAGAAAGAACGAAAGAGATGTCAAGGTTAATGTTGATGTAGTCGCATACATAAAAAAGATGAAGACGGACGGAAGAACGGGTAAAGAAATAGCCACTGCTGTTGGCATCTCTGCGGCTACAGTTAGTATGGTCTTGGCGGGAAAGTATAACACAAAGGCGGCATATGCGACTGCTAGGTAGTTTTCGCTCTTTCATGGAAGACATGGACCAGTCCATGGAGAAGAAGATGGACGGGCCGGGCGGCGGCTCGTCCAAGGGCGGGGAGAAGATGGACCTCTTCGGCGGATTGGGCGACGAGATGGGGATGGAGTGGGACGACATCGTCAACACGTTCTCCGGTAGCACGGACGACGGCAAGTCCACGTCCGGCACCGAGCCGTGGGTTTCCAGCCATTTCAACCTGGGGGCGGCGGGACACGAGAAGAATTACAAGTTGTCGGCTTGGAAAATCGTCAAGGGCAGCATGAACGCCAACGGGGCGACCATCAAGTTGGACCCGCAGAAAAACGACCGCAGTTACCTGAACAAGGGGAAGATGCTCAACAAGGGCACGCCCGACACGCAGACGTACCACCTGAGCCGCCGGGAATTGATTAACTTCTTGACGAAGGGTTGGACCCCGGCCATCCAGGCGGCAGCCGCCGGTGGTGCGGGCGGTGCGGGGGCACCTGGGTCACCGGGGGCACCACCTCCAATGGGGATGTAATGCAATTCAAAGAATGGTTGAAACTACAAGAAGTGGGGACCGGGACTAACGCCGTCGCCGTATTCTCCAGGCCGATGATGGGGGTCGTGACTCGTGGCGACTACGACGACTTGTGGCTCGGTGGCAGGCCGGAAAAGAAGAGGAAAAAGAAAAAGGGGCAAGATGAAGAGCTACCGGGACTGGCGGACTGATGTCCTCCTTGAAGACGACAAGAAGCCCGATGAAAAAGAAAAGAAACCCAGGGTTCGCGGGCTGAAGCGGGACGGCGGCGTCACCGTGGACAAGCAGGTGGCCCAGAGGGTTGATCTCATTGTCCTTCCCCCCGAGATCGAGGGCACGAACTGCGGCAACTGTGAATACTTCGAGAAGTCCGGCGACATGGGCTGGTGCAAGCACGATAAAATAAAACAATGGGTCACTGCCCGCATGTGCTGTTCCCTCTGGGACAATGACAAGGTGAAGCGGAGTTGGGGCAAGCAAAGCATCTCGTCTTGATCTCCCTCGATATCCGGGTTATATTTCTTTTTGTGGTGATCGAATAATTTGTTGTCTGACTATTTCAAATTATGAACATTATTCCCAATACGATCATTCCCGGTGACGCCCTGACTATTCTGAAGGATTTGCCATCTCTGGAGGCAAATCTCGTCATTTGTAGCCCACCTTATTTCCAGCAAAGGGATTACACTTCTCTTCCTGAAGAAATGGGGAAAGAAGCCACTATCGAAGAATACATCGATAAATTGGCACAAGTTTTCGAGCAATGCGTCCGCATTACCAAGGCGGACGGTCACATCGTATTCAATCTCGGTGACAAATATCTTGACGGGAATCTCCAGTTGATTCCCGCACGGTTCGCCTTAGAAGTCATAAAGCGTGATAAAAAGGTCAAACTTATAAATCAAGTCACTTGGGTGAAAAAGAATCCGACGCCACAGAACAACAATAGGAAGAGGCTCGTCAACTCTACAGAGCCGTTTTTCGATTTCGTCAAGTCGAAAAACTATTTCTACCGCCTTCACCACGATGATATGATCTACGAAACCCGACCAGACTCAAAAGTGGGGCAGTCGTATTTTCGACAAATCGCAGAGTCTTCGTTGACGGATTCCGAAAAAGAGATGGCCCGGTCGGAACTCGCCATGGTGATCGAGGAGATCAAGACGGGAAAAATCGATGGGCTGAGAATGAAGATTCGAGACAAGCATGCACCCCCCTACGGGGGGCAGCCTGGTGGTCGCACGGATCATTTGAAGGGCAAAGGCTATACCATCATCAAGACGTATGGCAAAAAGTCGAGGCGAGATGTTTTGGAGTGTCCGGTTGAATCGATCTCTAACAGGCAGCACCCGGCCATCTATCCGCAGTCCATAGTAGAGTTTTTCATCAACATAACGACCCGACCGGGCGATCTTGTTCTGGACCCGTTCATGGGCAGTGGGACCACGGCCCTGGCATGTAAGAATATCGGAAGGCATTATTTGGGTATTGAGCTTTGCCCGATTTTCGTCAAGCTGGCAGAGGAAAGGGTGGCATCAATGCGATTCACGGAAGTGAAGGACGATTCCGACTTGACAACTCAGGAAAACGATGATTTAATGTGAACGTCTTGAATAACACCACTCCGGTCGAAGCAGGAGAAGAGATGAAGTCTCTGTACCAGAACTGTAAAAACGACGCCATCGGCAAGTACAGCAAGATGCTGGATGGGTCGGCTTTTGAGGTTCTACTGGTCAACGTCCCCGCCGAGCATCGCGATAGAATGATGCCAGATCCCAAGAACCCTCGCATCGCACACCTTGTTCGGGGCAAACACGTCACCGCCAAGGCCGTCGTCAACTTTCTCAGGCAGCCAGAGTTCAAGATCGACGCCCTGGTCGAGCAGGTGATTCTCAACCAGGGCGTCTACGAGACGATTACCTGTGACACCGACGGCGTCATTCTCGACGGGAATCGACGATGGGTGGCCGACGCCATCGCCCGCGAGAAGGGTCATGATTTCCCTCTGCTGGTCGAAGTGTTCCCGCCTCATGTGACCGCCGAGCAGATCAACAGCTTCCTTCAACTGCGGCATATCGGCAATCAAGAGGACTGGAACGGCAGGAATCGGGCGAGCAACCTGTTCCACTCTCACTACAAGTTGAATATTCCGGTCGCCAAACTGGAGAAGACCACCGGCTACAGTAGGAAGGATATCCACAGGTCGATCAACGCCTTCAGCGACATGATCGAGTACGAGAAGCAATACAAGGATTTCGATCCTGAAAACTGGTCCATGTTCACGAACGCCGACAACTCCCTGGTCTACAAGGACGAAACTCAACCCGAAGCCAAGGCGTGGCTCTGGAAGCTGATCTACGAGGACAAGGTGGGCCGCTGCACCAACATCCGCAAGATGGATAAACTGTACGCGAATGCCAAGGCACGCAAGATGGCAGAGACGAAGGGTATGAAGGCGGCCCTCGACTACCTCTTGCCGCTCCTGACTCGGCCCGATGTATTCACGGAAGGCGAACACCTGATGTCCGCCATCCAGAACATCGGCCCCAAGGACAAGAGGGCCATGGAGCAAGACACCCCAGAGAATCTGGAGGGCCGGGCCATGCTCATCAATGTCGCGGCTGCTATTCGCAACCTGCTCCGCGACATCACTCCCGATGTGGCCTGATTCCCAGAAAATATCCACCGGCACAATATTGTGCCGGTAGATATTCTATAATATGTTCATGGATGGATATTTTTACCTCAGTCAGCCGATCCCCGAGTACAACGAGCATCGGCTGAAAGCCGGTTTTTCAGATCACCCCCCGCGAAGGCAGAAACAACACCGTTCGTTGTGTCCACTCCTGGTTATGCTGAAAACTTGGCCGTGCCCACGAACATGGGAATCCTCCATACTTTCAGAAATGAGGCACAATCCTTGCTTCAAATTCATCAGCAGGGAAGTTTTCGAGTGTGAAAATTACGAAGACGCCGTCGTCTGGTGCAATCGCTGGTTCGACCAGATGTCACCATTAGGAATATATGCCCACAAAACACATCAACCACTGGCTGACTAAGACTCGAATACGGCGACTTCAGTACGCCCTTGTCGCCCGATTCATCCGCCGGAAGTATAGGGATTGTGTGGACCTGGTGTGTGAATACGCCTACGGGCACGAGGACTGGCAGAAGAATTTCGGCGTATTCATTACTGTCGGCGTCACCGAACAGATAGAAGAAATAGAAGTACGGGAGAGTTGAATGACTTTCGACGTGATGTCCAACTGCGTCCGATTGAACGTGCCGTGCCTGGACAAGGGCTTTGTTGAGATGGTGGACGTGATGCCCCGTCTCGCCCCGGAGGGCAGCACCGCCGACTACGCCATAGTACAAGCCGCCCGCGTGTCCTACGGTGCGGGGACCAAGACCGTCAACGAAGACCGGGGACTCATCCGATACCTGATGCGGCACTCCCACACCACCCCGATGGAGATGGTGGAGTTCAAGTTCCATTGCAAGATGCCCATCTTCGTCGCCCGCCAGTGGATCAGGCACCGGACGGCCAACGTCAACGAAGTCTCCGGGCGGTATTCCGTATTGAAAGACGATTTCTACCTGCCCAGCATGGATAGCATCAGGCAGCAGTCCAAGTCCAACAAGCAGGGCGGCGACCAGAAGATGGACCCGGTGTCGTCCCAGGGGTTTCTGGACTATCTCGGCGATTTGTCCGACAGCACTTACGCCAATTACCTGGACGCCATCGAGCAGGGGGTCGCCCGCGAGCAATCCCGGATGATCCTCCCCGTCAACCTCTATTGCGTCCAAGTCGATACGCCGATCCTCACTCATGACTTGAGATGGGTTAGGGCGGGGGATTTGAAGAGTGGGGACGATTTGCTGGGATTCGAGGAGTACCCCGGTCGTGGCCGGGGTAGTGGCCGTCGTCTCCTGCCGTCCAAAGTCGCCGATTTCTCTATCAAGGAGGACGACCTTTACAGGATTATCCTCAGCAACGGCGAGGAATTGGTCTGCAACGCCGAGCATAAGTGGCTCGGGTGTTATGCGGCTGGCGGGAGTCGCTGGACGTGGCTGGAGACGAGGCAGATCGCCAAGAATCCCACCCTGTGGCGGCTGCTGAAGACGTTCGACGTGTGGAAGGCGGAATCCTCTTATGATTGGGGATTCCTTTCGGCGGCGTTCGATGGGGAGGGCTACCTCACCTACACTACCGGCAATGGGAAGTCGTGCGGATATGTGCAGAAAGACAATCCGATGCTCACCAGGGTCCGTGACATCCTCGGTAGGGAGGGGATCAAGTGGTCGGAGTACAAGAGCGGGTCCAGTACCACCACTTTGAATGTCCGTGGCGGGCTTTCCGCCGTCCTTGAGTTTTTGGGGAGGGCACGCCCTCCCCGGCTCCTGGAGAATTGGATGGCGGATACTAATGGCGGTCTGTTCCCGATAGATACGCCGACCGTGGTGTCTGTCGAGCCGTGCGGCAAGGGCGAGATCGCCTCCTTCTCCACGAGCAGCAAGACGTATTTCGCCAATGGATATCCATGCCACAACACCGAGTGGTATTGGAAGATCGACCTCCACAACTTGTTGCATTTCTTGGCCTTACGCTGCGACTCCCACGCTCAGTACGAGATCAGGGTGTTCGCGGACGCCATGCTGGAACTCATCACACCCGTCGTCCCCTTCGCTGTCGAGGCGTGGAACGATTATCACCCGATGCGTGGGGCCGTAAAACTCACCCGCCTGGAGATGGACGCCCTGCGATCTTACATCGAGGAGCAGAGCGAGCAAACGGGTCAGGGCCGTACCAACCCGCCCGCCTTCCCGAAGCTGCAAAGCGACAACAAGCGGGAGCAGGAGGAGTGGGCGTACAAGGCCGGGAAGTTGGGTGTCAGGTCGTGAGTAAGAACATCATCGACATAGTACACTTCGACTGGAATTCCGCCATCGGCGACACCATTGAGGAGAAGTACGAGTCGTTGTACGTCTTCATCAGTTCACAAACCGACAGGCTACCCCAGGACGGGGTGGTCGGCATCTTGTGCGGCACCACTTTTTGCTGGTTGTTCGAACAGTCGATCATGACGACTCCCAGGGTCATGCTGTCCGTGAACGGACTCTTGGTTTACAAGGGTTTGGTGTCTGACAAGTGGCAGTTGTGGCAGGACGACTGGATGTCTTCGGGCGAGTTACTGTTGTTCGACGACAGCAGTATGTTGAAGATAAATGTTGACAATCTGAACAACTGACATATACTCCAGATCGGCAGGCGGTGGAATCGGCACAGGAGTGTATTGCGGTCGAATACTCACCCAAAATTGTGCCTGTAGTCAGATGTGGAAGATTTCTATGTTTTTCCAATTAAAGCCTTTATTGATTACGGCATATCAGATTTTAAGGTTATCAACAGTTTGATTAATTTACAAACGTTGATATTTAGTGACAATTTATCCAAGTCAGATCATTACTCTGTTGTCGATTTTGAAAGGTGGCTCAAGCAATGGGGATATTGAATGATTTCTTGGAATCTGATGAGAGAGAGTGTGTGCGAATTGCATGTGTGGGTGATGCACTTGTTGACGAGTACCACTACGCGGCGGTGAAACGCATAAGTCCCGAGTTCCCCATTCCGGTGATGCTGTCGCCGTCCCAGACGCCCGACTATTCGCTTCCGGGCGGTGCCGCCAACGTGGCCTACCAGATGCGTCATTTCAACGTCAACCCCGGACTCGCCTCTCTGATCGACAGGCACTCCCTAGAAGTGTTCAAGAAGGCCGGGCTGGACGTGTCTAATTCCGTCGAAATGGTATTCGGCTACGGACACGTCCCCCGGAAGAAGAGGTTCTACAACAAAGACTTCCCCATGTTCCGATGGGACATCGAACAGCCGAAGTACGGACTCGATGACGATCACCTTTTTGAGTACATCTCCCGATTGTTCTCTCGGGTGCCGGACTGCGACGTTGTCATCCTCTCCGATTACGACAAGGGCGTGTATTCCGACGACTCTCATCGCAAGTTCATCGGAGCCGGAATCCCCACCATCGTCGATCCCAAGGGGAAGAATATCGACAAGTGGAAGGGCTGCACGGTTTTCAAACCGAACTCCATGGAGGCGGAAACATTGAGCGGCGAAAAGGGTTGGGAGTTGCAATGCAATTATTTCCGGGAGAGGCTGGGCTGTCACGCCGTGGTAATCACCCAGGAGGGGGACGGCGTCGTCGGACTCGTGGACGCCGAGTATTTCGAGTACAGGCCCAAGGCGAAGGTCGCGAGGGCTGAAAGCGTCATCGGGGCCGGGGATTGCTTCATCGCCTTCTTGGCGATGGCGATGGCCCACGGGTTCCCGGTCGCCGTCGCCGCAGAGATAGCGTTCGAGGCGGGTTCGTTGTACGTCCGTAGGAAGCACAACGAGCCGATCACGCCCCGTCAATTGAGATTGAAGGACGACCCGATCCGAGCCAAGTTCGCCCCGCCGGAAGAGATCAAGGGGCATCCTCGTCTCGTCTTCACGAACGGGTGTTTCGACCTATTACACGCCGGTCATGCGGAGTTGCTGAAGTTCGCCAAGAGCAAGGGCGACCGCCTGGTGGTGGCGGTCAACACGGACGCCTCGGTCGGTCGCCTGAAGCCGGGCAGGCCGTACACCAAACTGGAAGACAGAATGGAGATGTTGGCTTGTCTGGAGATGGTAGATTACGTCGTCAGTTTCGACGAAGACACGCCGATACGATTGATCGAACAGTTGGCCCCGGACGTACTCGTGAAGGGTGCGGAATATAAGCCGGAAGACATAGTGGGGGCGGAAATAGTCAAAGAAGTGTACGTCGCCCCGATGGTCAAGGACGCTTCCACGTCGAGACTCATACACAAAATACGCCTATGAAGAAGGCCCAGGAAACTCCTGGGCCTTCTGGTCGTTACTTGTTGGCGGGTTTCGGACAGACCGCCGGTTTGACGGGCTTACAGCAGCCCTCGGTCTTGCAGCCTTGGCCGCAATCGCAGTCGCAATCGTCGCATTCACAACATTCGCAGCAGCAGCAACCTGTCGGGCAACAGTCGCCCGCCGTATTCAGGCAGTAAAAGTGGTAGCCGCCCACGACGAGGGCGATGGCGACCAGGGTTCCGAACAACGCACCGAAGAAAGATTTCAATTGAGTCTCCTTTGATTCAGATATCCTCTGTCTATATGATAGAGCATGGCGAAGAAAAAGTACACCAAGAAGCAATGCCGTAAGTTGCACGACAAGAAATGCTTTAACTTTTGTTCGTCCATGCCGATTTCACAGCCGTCATGCCCCCGTTTCTTTTGATTGCATTGAGAATGTCGTATTTTTTGTCGCGGCGTATTCGTCCTAGCGAGGGGAGTATGTCGCCGTAGGCGTTGCGAATTTCTTCTACGACAGTTTTGAGATTCCAATACCCAAGGCGTTTATGAGTCATGTGTCCCATTTTTTCCTTGTATTTTTCCAGTCCGCCGCACTTGTTTACTCCTGATAATAGATGTTGGTCATAATTCGCTAGTTCCTTTTGCGAAGGAAAACGACCTAGCAAATGCAGCACATGTTGTAATCGGTCGGTAATTATTTGGTCTGTCCATTTTTGGCGAAGCATGCGACCATCCGACACAACGGTCTGACCCATGATTTTCCTGAAATGGCCCATGCCTCCATGTCGAGTGACAGGACTTGCAAGGCCACGGTTTGTGATTTCTGCATAGGTAGGGAATCGCCTCAATTGCAGCATCATCAGATGAATCTCTTCTTGGATACTTTTCTCGTCGATGTTGAATCCAGCCGCCCGAGTGAAAATAGAAATATCAAAAGGCCGTATTGGTATGACGCAGAATCCTGCTGCCGAAAAGACATCGTCTAAATTTTTCTCTATGAGTTTTATTTTTATGATGCGTGCATCGAGATGCACGCTCCGGTCTATTCCTATGAGATTAAACCCATTAGACGCATAATACGCTTCTTTTTTTGCTTTTTTCGCGACATACTGTGATGATATTTTAGTGTTTTCATCACCGCTGTAGCCCCAGACCTCGACAAGATATCCATGGATAGAGAAATCTGCTCGGTAACGCCCTGCATATGTTTGCGGCGTGTGCTTTATATCTCTGGAGTACATGTATTCGTCAACGGCAAGTTCGTTTATGCTCTGAACCCAATGCCCATCGCGACACTTCCAGTGCGAGGCGAGTTTACATTTCAGTTTATCGGCAATACCTTGCATGCCTCCATGAATCGGCCCCATTATTGTCATACTCAAGCCCATGATGGCTAACTGGTCGTAGGTCGGGCATATGCCACTTGACAATAGATGTCCATATTCGGATTTTATGGCTTCTTCTACGTTATTCCAGTTCTCGTACCATTTAGAACTGACACGTTTTCTGTTGTGAGATTTAGCTCGGGTAATGTCGAGGCGTTGTGCCATGCCTCGAATACCGATATCCGTACATTGGAACAGATCGGCAATCTCTTTGATCGTCCGAGATTTGTCGGGATATATCTGTTGAAATTTGGCAATCTCTTGAACGGTCCATCTTTTTTGTTGTTTCATGCTATAATTATAGCATCGGAGATGTATAAAGATATGGGAAAAAAATACAGCAAACAGGAATGCAGGAAGAGGTTTGATGGTTGTTGTGCATTTTGCAAGGAGGACGACTACGATCTTCTAGACGCCCACCGTATTTTCGAGGGGCAGGAGGGCGGCACCTACCATTGGGTGAACATGCTGACGACGTGTGCCTTGTGCCACCGGAAGGTACACACCGGGAAGATCAAGATATTGGGGAATCATCCCGGCATGGCGGGGTGGTACGTCCATTACATCAACGAAAGCGGCGAAGAAAAATGGGTTCTCCACTAGATAACTGCATGCTAAGAAGATTCACAGAATGGTTGCGAATTCGGGAGGCCGTAGTCGGCGGACCCCAGATCACCCCGGCCCAGCAGACGGCCCAGGACATGACCACGGACGCCCTTCAGAAGATGCCGCTCAAGCCGGGCCAGAATCCCGCCGACATGCTCTCATCCCCCAAAGGGCAGACGGACCTGTTGGCGAAGACGAACCAGATGGCTAAGGCCAAGGGCAAGCCGCTGAACATCGGTGCCGCCGCCAACGCGATGGACGCCGCCAAGGCACAGGCACCAGCCCCAGGGATGTGATGCAAAAAATCAGTTTCGCCCAATTCCTGGCGGAAAGAGAGAAGATGTTCCAGGTGCAACAGTACGCCGTGGGTCAGTCCCCGGCCAAGACGATGGCGAAGGGCATCGCCAAGCCAGCCAGCCCGGCCAAGACGATTGCCCCCTTCCAGGGAATCCACGTCGCCGACATTTTCGGAAAGCCGAAACGCGGACCCAGCAACGTCCTCGGCAAATGAACGACCCCACACTCGATTAGTGAATGGCAATCTCATCGACCGGGAGCGGACTCAACGTGCTGATCGCGTGCGACTTCGTCCCCCACCACAATTGGATGTCTTTCGCCGCGTGGTATTCCGTCATGAAAATGTTACCGGACGCCCAGGTCGGACTCCTTTGCAGTCGCCGCCCGCTGGACTGGCAGATGTTCAGTTGGGTCAAGACGTGCAAATTGAAAATGCGATACCACCCTCCCATGTCTAAAATGGATCAGGCGAAGTCTGCCCTGGCCGGATTCCTGCCCCCGCCTCTGCTCGTAATGGACCCGGATGTCATGATGGTCAGGGAGATGGATGATTCCATGATGGAATCTCTCCAAAAGCCATTCTTGGATGCGGGGAAGGTGTGGGTGGTCAACGACGCGAACGCCGTCCGGGAGGCGTCGGACGTGTGTCAAGATGTGAGGGAAGACAAAATGTCAACATTCGCGTCATATCATGAAGGCTGGGGAAACTTTGTTACGGCTTCATGGATAAATAAAGTCAGTCCGCCTTTCCAACAAAGATTCGGTCGGGCCGACATGACTTCCAACGAAGTCAAGGTCGAGAGGCTGTGGCAACAACTCTCGACTTCATTCCAAAACGTATCGAGGGGTTAACATGAGAAGATTCGACTACGATGACAACGAGGATTATCGAGAGGATGTCGATAACTTCTTCGGCGACGGCGAAGAGGGCGATGCCTCCATCACCCCGGACGAGTACAAGGCAATCGTCCAGGAAGAGCAGGCCATGCAGCAATTGCAGATCGATTTGGTCTATCGCGAGTTGAACGACCGCCTGATGTTCCGGGCGGTGAAGATGCTGGAGAAGACGTTCTGGTGGAAATTCTACTCGCTCGACAAGAAGCTGAGGATCATCGAGAAGACTTGCCGCCGCCTGAAGAAAATATCCGAAAGGGAGTGAGTCATGCCTAGCTACGAATTCCAGTGCAAGAAGTGCGAGGTCGTCTACACCGACCTCGCCAGTTTCGACGCCACGGGCAAGTACAAGGACACGAAGTGTCCCGCCTGCGGCAGTAAGAAGAAGTCACAACTGATGACCTGTTGTGCGGTCGCCTTCACCAACCCCAGGGACACGAGCAAGTGGGACAACTTCTCCTACCGTGCCGGGAAGACGATGGACGAGGCCCAGGGCACTCGGCGTGCGGCAGAGGCCGCGTCCCACATGGGGACCGACCCTTACGGCGGTGCCGCCCAGATCGCGGCGGACATCAACAACGACAAGAATTACGGCAAGGTCAAGTGAAGGAGGGGGACGAATATCGTCCCCCTCTTCGTTTACGCCGTCTCGGTCGGGGACGGCCCCGCCTCTTTAATCTCGCCGCACTTTAGACCCCGGTAGAGTTCTTGCTCCACTTCGATGGACCACCCTTCTGCCCCAAGAGTTTCTTTTAGTGCTTGAACGACCCCCTCGTCTTGGTACATGGGGTGTTCTTTGTAATTGGATTTGAAGACATGGAAGCAATTCGTATTTTTAACGGCCCCCAGATAGAGTTCCGCAAACCACAATCCCTCCCCGCCCCGGTTGACGGTTGTTTGGATGAAGCATTTCCCGCCAGTGTTGAGGCAGGGCCAAAAACACTTCCAGTGGTACTCCATGTTCGGAATGTAAGCCGCCTCGTCGATCACCAGGTGGGTTGCTGATCGACCTCGCCCCGACTGCGGGATGCCGAACGACAGATTGCTGTTGGTCGCGGCGAATGATTTTTCCTGCTTGTTGTTCCTGTCCATCCTCGGCTGCATCCATCTCGGCAAGAAATTTACAGCCAGGGCGACCATCATCCCTACGTCTTCCGCCTCGCGGGCCGTCCGGTTTACCCACAGAATATTCTGGTTCTCTTTGAACATGCACAGCCACAGGCAATATAGGAGGGTGATGGTCGATATGCCAGCCTGACGCCATTTCGTCGATATTACGAACCTATTCTCTTCCAAGGCGTCAGCGAGCCGTGCCTGCCAAGGTTCTAATCCCAGAGGGGTCAGCCCCTTGGTGGCGTGGATCGTCTTGAGGTAGTTTTCACAGAAGTACCTAAATGACTCCGCACACTTGATTATCTTTTTAGCTTGTTTTACCAACATTTCAGTACCTTCTAATTAAATCTTGTCGGCCCCGTCCGGGCGACTTACGATATGTATGCCAGCCGAACCTCTATCCGCTTCTGGAAAAATCCGACAATATTTCACGACAAGTGTTGATCGAGGTTTTTAATCGGGTATATTCGTTAAACACTCCTGGCTCCTACAAGCAGAGGGACACGATGGATTCAGCAACAGAGGTAAAAATGAACCAACTGAAGAGAATCGCGGGATTATTCGACAAGAACAAGTTCCGGGCCTTGACCGCCGAGATGAGCGTGGCAGAGTACCTGGACCTCTGCCTGAAACAGCCGAAGCTGGGCCGGAACGCCTGGCAGATGATATTCGACATGATTATGGAAGACGGCTCCGAGACGTTCGAGGAGTACCGGAAGACTTACACGCACTACCGATTCTTCGACGACCCGGACATTCCCATCGTCGGCCTCGCCGAGACGAAGGACGCCTTGGTGAAGTTCATCAAGGGTGCGGCTGGACACTACGGCACCGAACGCCGCGTACTCCTGCTACACGGACCAGTGGGAAGCTCCAAGTCCACGATGTGCCGACTCATCAAGAGGCGGCTCGAAAAGTACAGTCGCACCGACGACGGTGCCTGGTACAGCTACAAGTGGGTCAACCTCCCGACCGGGACGGAAGGAGTCTTCACGACCCCCGAGAACGAGTGCCCGCTGCACGAGAATCCGCTGAAATTGTTGCCGCCGGACATCCGGGCCACGTTCATCGGCGAGATGAACGCCGCCCTGCTAGACCAGGTGACGGAGGCGAATAAGAAGGAGCAGTACACCATCCGCATGGAGGGCGAACTGAATCCGCGTTGCAAATTCTTCATGAACGAAATGTTGAAGAGGAACAACGGCGACCTAGAGAAGGTTCTCGAGAAGCACATCGTCGTGGTCCGCAAGACCTACAGCGAGGTTGACCGCTGCGGAATCGCCACCTTCCAGCCGAAGGACGAGAAGAATCAGGACTCGACCGAACTTACCGGCGACATCAACTTCGGACTGATCGCCCAATTCGGCTCCGACTCGGACCCGAGGGCATTCAATTTCGACGGAGAGTTTTGTTTCCCGGCTGGCACCCCTGTGCGGATGGCGGATGGATCAGAAAAGGCGGTCGAAACGGTGAGGGCAGACGATAGTGTAATTACCCATCGTGGTCGATCCCGTCGCGTCGTGGATACGATGTCCCGATCTTACACGGGCGATATGGTCAAGTTAAACGTGAGTGGATTCCCGTTCCCGCTGTCCATGACCGCCGATCACCCCGTGGCCGTGCTTCCGAGCAAGTGCGATTGGCGGTGGAAGCCATCAGAGATCGCCTGGAAGAAGGCCGGGGAATTGACAACCGAAGACCGCGTTATTGTCGGTTACGGGCGTGACGCTCAGTTGCCGGTCGTCCGCATCGATGTGGCTGGCAAGTTGGGCGTGGCGGGGACCGTCAGTGGCGTCAGGAAGTCCGGCACGATGCACAAGAATGAATTGCCGTCGTGGGTGTCGTTCACACCCAATCTGGCTAGATTCGTCGGCATCTACCTCGCCGAAGGCGGGTGCTACGATGGCAAGAAAGTCGTGTTCAATCTCGCGGCGGATGAAGAACATCTGGCAAACGAAATTATCGTTCTGGCAAAGGAACTCTTCGACGCCGTCGGCACTACGCGGATCGTCAACGAGCGGAAGACTGGTCGGGTTGTGGAATTCCACAATTCCAACCTTCATGATCTCATCAAGATCGTCGTCCCCGGCGATGTGTACGACAAGCGTGTTCCGTCTGTATTTTTCAATGCCTCGGAAGAGATGAAGCAGGCTCTCCTATTCGGGTGGTTCGACGGGGACGGGTGTTCCGAAGTCCGCATTCAGAAGAACAAACCGTCCGTCCGCATGACTGGTGTGACCGTGTCCGCAGGACTGGCGAGGGACATGTGCGTACTCGCCTTGTCATGCGGGATCACGGCCAATGTCGAAAAGCGGAAGGCCCGTGGTCGTAGCCGGGAGTCCTATGGCGTCATGTTTTCTGGACGCAAGGCCATCAACAATGTCCCGGCACTGGCCCAAAAAGCTGCCGCGATGGGAATCACTCTGTGGGGTTCCAACACGAATCAGACGGAGTACGGCTATGCTCGTATGGTGAAATCCATCGAGCGTCAGGCGTGCGTCGATCTGCCCGTGTACGATTTCGAGGTCGAGGAAGATCATTCGTTCCTTGCGAACAATATCGTCGTCCACAACTGCGTCGGAAATCGCGGCATGATCGAATTCATCGAAGCCCTCAAGTTGGACCAGGCTTTCCTCTACGACCTGCTGGGTGCCTCGCAGGAGCAGTCCATCAAACCGAAGAAGTTTTCCCAGGTGTTGATCGACGAGGCCATCTTCGCCCACACCAACAACCCGGAGTTCGAGAAGCTGAAAAGCAATCAATACATGGAAGCCCTCCGCGACCGCACGGTGAAGATCAACGTGCCGTACACGCTGAAGTGGCACGAGGAGATCAAGATCCTCGACAAGGATTACGGCCAGGGCAAGGTCCGACAGCACGTCGCACCGCACACCCTCGAGGTAGCGGCCCTGTGGGCGATCCTCACACGCCTTCAGGACGACAAGGACGGCAAGCTGTCCCTCGTCGAGAAGGCCGAGTTGTACGACGGCAAGCTGCTGCCGGGCTGGACGGAGGACGCCGTCAAGGAACTCCGCGACAAGTACCCGGAAGAGGGCATGATGTTCGGAGTCTCCCCCCGGTACACCCAGGACAAGCTCTCGAACTGCCTCAGCAACAACCACGACTACGTCAACGCCTTCATGGTGCTGAACGAACTGCGTGACGGCCTTCACGACTCCTCCCTCTTGACCAACAAGGACCAGGTCGGGCGGTACATGACCTGCATCGACCTCGCCCTGAAGAAGTTGACGGAGATCCTGAAGGCCGAGGTCCAGAAGGCGTTGGTGGGCGACGAGGACGCCATCATCCGCCTCTGCACCAACTACATCGACAACGTGATGGCCTACATCAACAAGGCCAAGGTCCGGGACAAGGTCACGGGGCAGGACCGCAAGCCGGACGAGCGGCTGATGCGGCAGGTCGAGGAGAAGATCGAGATCCCGGAGCAGGGGTCCGACGACTTCCGACGCCAGATGGCGGCGTTCATCGGCGACCTGTACCACAAGAAGAAGGAATTCAAGTGGGACAGCAACCCGAAGCTCCGCAAGGCTCTGGAGATGAAACTGTTCGAGGACGTTAAGGACACCATCAAGTTGTCCGCCCTCAACGTGTCGGGTGCGAGCGTCGTGGACAAGGACATCCAGGAGAAGATCGACGCCATCAAGACGCGACTCATCAAGCAGTACGGCTACAACGAACAGTCCGCTACCGACGTGCTTGATTTCGTTGGGGGGATTTTCGCCAGGGGCGACCTGGCGGACGAGTAAACCCGTCTGAGGGTGCGGGCGGCTGCCCTCGGCGGTCGCCCGCCTTTTACACTATTTAATTCACCGGAGGAAAGATGAAGAAGTACATTTGCGACGTGACCGGCAGGGAAGTGAATGCCGGGGACTATGTGGAAATTTATAGCGTCCTGCACCATGGTGCCTGCAACAACCCGAAGCACGTTTACCTGCGTGACCTCAACATCGAGGGCTACGACCGGGAGGTCGAGCCGGAATTGGACAAGATGTTCGAGAAGGCCGTCGAAGAGGGCGAGAAGGCCCGCCGTGCAGTCGTCCAGAAGACGCTGACCAAGATGCGACACAAGTAACAGTGGGGGCGGTGTGAAGAATCATTGGCTGGACGAGGCGAAGTACAAGCGGTTGTTCAAGGAGATCGACGAGATTTTCATGGACATCTGGGAGGCGGACGGCACGTTCGCCGACTTCATCAACACCCTGAGCGACGAACAGGCTTCCCTGCTCATGGAAATGCGGGTGAAGGACTGTGCGGGCGACCTCGAAGAATACGAGTTGGGTTTTACGCTCATTAAGCCATAAGGGAATGAAATGGGACTCAAGATAAATTGGATGCCACGGGAACTCGTCGCAGTCGTTTCCGATGGCAGCGGCGTGATCTACTACGCCGGACCCCAGGCGGTCACGGCGGAAGAGGCGGGGGAGATTACCCGAGAATACATGGACCCCGCCGGGCCGCACTACGACGAGCGTGGTCCCGAAGTGATCGTCCTGCGGGACAGGCTGGGCGACCATGGGCAGGCTCAGTGTGTGTGGTTGAAGTACACCAGGTCTAACTAATATTCTTTGTGGTGTTGCGGCATATAAGACAAACACTCGCAAAGTCAGCAGAGTTTTTTGTTGTTGGGAATGTAATATGGCATACCAACGAAAAAGACGACCTGAAAGAATTTGTAAACATTGCGGCATTACATTCAAAAAGAAGTGTCGGAATGATGCTTGGTACTGTTCAACTGCATGTAAGCTAAATTCGGATGATAACATTCAACAACTGGCTCGCATGAGGAGGATGCAAGCCGGAAAGAATATCAACAAATTAGAAAAACTTGGATATAAATTGTTGGATGAGATGGGAGTCGCATATGAGCCACAATTTATATATGCTTGTAGATATGTCGCCGACGCGGTAGTTGAAAAAAACAAGTGGTTAATTCAATTTGATGGAGATTACTGGCATGGCAACACTGATATTTTTCCGGTATTGACGGCCAGGCAACTGAAACAAAAAGAAGTCGATGCCAGGGGAAATCAGGCCGCTCAGGATCTCGGCTACAAAGTTTTGAGAGTCTGGGAGTCTGAGTTTAAGTATATCGAGAAAATCAAGATAAGGTTTTCACAACTAACATAGGTGACAAATGTGCCCGCGTAGAATTGAGGAAGACCATCGTGACTTCCGAGACGTTGTTTCCGGCAAGATCCGCAAGGCTCTGAAGAAGTTCATCAAGTCGGGGCAGATAGTGAGGGGCCGGGGCAAGAACGGCAAGATTTCCATTTCCATCCCCAAGATTGACATCCCCCACATCGTCTACGGCGATTCGGGTGAGGGCGTCGGTCGCGGACCAGGCAAGCCGGGGGACACCATCGGCAAAGACCCGCAGAAGGGGCAGGGTGCCGGGCAGGGGGAGAGCGAGGGGATCACCATCAACCTCGACATGGAGGAAGTGCTGAAGTTCATGCAGGACGACCTGGCCCTGCCGAACCTGAAGCCCAAGCCGAACGAGACTTTTGAAGACATCAAGATCAAGTACAACAACATCTCGATGGTCGGACCCGAATCCCTCCGACACAACCGCCGCACGTTCCTACAAGCCCTCAAGCGTCAGGCTTGCATGGGCACGCTCGACGATTTGCATTACGTCCCCGGCTCCAAAGACCCCGTGCGGACGATATCGCCGTGGCCCGCCGACAAGAGATACCGGCAGTACAACGAGATCAAGATCCCCTCGACCAACGCCCTGATCGTCTACGCCCGCGACGGCTCCGGTTCGATGGACGCCACGAAGTGCGAGATAGTCAGCGACATGGCGTGGTGGATCGACGTGTGGATTCGCCGATTCTACAAGAGGGTCGAGCGGATGTACGTCTGGCACGACTCTTCCGCGATGGAAGTAGACGAGGAGAAGTTTTACAAATACCGCTTCGGCGGCGGGACGACTTGCTCGTCGGCCCTGAAGTTCGTCTCCAAACAGTTCGAGAACCGCTTCCCGCCGCAGAAGTGGAATATTTACGTTTTCTACTTCTCCGACGGCGAGAATTGGAGCGAGGACAACGAGACGTTCATCAGCACCCTCGCGGACGAGTTCGGCCAGGGCGTCGTTAACTTCACCGGCATCACCCAGATCCTAGCCTACAACTACGAGGGCAGCCTGAAGCAGATCGTCGATTCCGCCGTGAAGGACGGGCGTCTCGACAAGGACATGGTCAGGACCGTCAGCATCGGCCCCGAGGCCAGCCCGACTGCGGGCACTTGGAGTCCGCCGACCCTGACGGACGACCAGCGGAACCAGCAAGTGTTGCGGGCGATCAAGCAGTTGTTGGGCAGCAAGAAATCCGACAAGGACGAAAAGGAGAGTGACTAATGGGAAACAAGTTCATGCACGGCTCGTCGATCCTGCTCGGCGACAACACCGTCCCAGGCGTCCAACTCTCCAGGGAATTGAAAGAACACATCCCGACCATCTTGCAGAAGTGCCGGGACTACGGATTGGACTTCTACCCGACGGTGGTCCAGTTGCTCACCTACGACGAGATATCCGAGGTCGCGGCCTACGGCGGCTTCCCCGTGCGTTACCCGCACTGGCAGTGGGGCATGGAGTACGAAGAACTCCAGCGTGGCTACGAGTACGGGATGCACAAGATATACGAGATGGTAATCAACACCAACCCTTGTTACATCTACTGCCTGAATTCCAACACCCTGGTGGACCACCTTACGGTCGTGGCCCACGCGACCGGGCACAACGACTTCTTCAAGAATAACATCCACTTCGGTGCCACCGACACGACCATGTTGAACAAGATGGCGAATCATGGCACCCGCATCCGCCGCTACATGAGCAGGTGGGGCAAGGAGAGGGTGATCGAATTCATTGACCAAGTCCTGCGGATCGAGACGCTGATCGACGGCTCCAAGGCGTGGTCGCAGAAGTTCGTCAAGGACCGCAACCTTGTCGATGACAGGAAGTACCGCCAGCCCCGCAGGCTGACGGTCGCCAAGGAACGACTCTACATGGAACCCTTCGTCAACACGAAGGACTTCCGGCAAGAGGAGAACGCCAGGATCGCCAAGGAGGACACGGCGGACGAGATCGGCCTGTGGGGCGATCCGACGAAGGACATTTTGGGTTTCATCCGCGACAACGCCCCGCTCAAGCCGTGGCAGTCGGACATCGTGTCGATGTTGTATGAGGAGAGCCTGTATTTCTTCCCGCAGAGGCAGACGAAGGTGATGAACGAGGGCTGGGCCTCGTTCATCGACCACGAGATCATGGCCCGCCAGGGCTTCGTCGGCCTGGGGCAGAAGCAACACGACATGGGCATCGTCGAGTACGCGGCCCACAAGATGGGCGTCCTCGGCGGCAAATATTCCATGAACCCTTACAAGTTGGGTTTTTACCTGATGCTCGACATCGAGGAGCGTTGGAACAAGGGGCAGTTCGGCACGGAGTGGGATGAGATCGGGGACATGAAGTTGAAGAAGGATTGGGACAAGAAGTCCGGCCTCGGGAAAGAGAAGTTGTTCGAGGTACGGCAGTATTACGACGACCTCACCTTCTTGAACGAATTCTTCACCGAAGATTTCTGCCGCGAGCAGGAGTATTTCCACTGGAAACACTATCCTAATGGCGAGTACCGCCTGGAGAACCGCGACTTCAAGGCGATCAAGGCTGGACTCATGCGGCGACACCTGAACGGCGGTCTGCCCGACATCAAATTGACGGAACCCAATTACCGGGGCAAGGGCTACCTCATGCTCCAACACGATTGGGACGGCAGGGCCATATACGAGCCTTATGTGAAAGACGTGTTGTCGTCGCTGCGGTTCTTGTGGAACAACGACATCTACCTGGCGACCAAGGACGACGACGGCGACGAGGCCATTTACGGCTGCTACGGGCCGAATCCCGAAGAGGATGTGGAAGTCTCTTCCCGCAAGGAACACATCAAACACTGGTGAAACATGGCTAAATTGTCAATCACACTGAGCGGATCGCAGTTGGCCGAGTACCGGGAGAATGCCAAGACGGTACTCGGGGAATCGACCCCCGACAAGTTGAAAGACGACGACCAGTTGACGATCAACTACACCGTGGCCATGCCCTCCATCGACATGGCGATGCTCAACCGACTGCGGGCATTCGCCGACATGGCGAAAGACCCACGGCTGGCGGTGGATATCACGGGGATGCAGGAGGACGCGGGCGTCTTCATCGAGGCGGGCCGCGTCTTGCAAGACTTGATCGTCGCGGGGCGAAAACGACCTATAACCGAGGAGCAATGGAGAAGTTAGAGATTACACTATTCGAGGGCGAAGGGCTGCCGGAATTCACGGACAGGCTCGGCTTCGTACTCATGGAGTTCGGCGTGAAGTTCCATGTGAAGGAATTCCACGACGACTACATCACCTTGGAATTCACGCCAGCCGAAAGGCTACCCGATGAGAAGTAAGATAGACCCGGAGCTATTGGGGCAGGTCCACAATTACGACGTGAACCCCGCGACGAGGGAAATCTACCTCCACAGCCACTTCTCGAGCGGCGAGGAGGAGGGCGGCGTCGAATTCCGCATGGCGACGACGTTCGTGAAGAACATGCATGTCTTGCAGGCCGGGAAGGGCACCATCCTGGTACACTTGCAAAGTCCGGGCGGGGATTGGAGTCACGGCATGGCTATATTCGATGCCATCCGGGCCTCGGCCCATCCCGTAGTCATCGTCGCCCACGGGGAACTCTCCTCCATGAGCGGCATCATCTACCAGGCGGCAAACGTGAGGGTGATGATGCCGAGTTGCGAGTTGATGGTCCACCGTGGTTTCCTCACCCTCGACGGGGTTTCGACGACGGTCCAGGCCAACGCCGCCTGGAACAAGAAAACCGACCTGAAGGTGCTACAAATATACGCCTCCCGTGCGGTGGAGGGGGCGTACTTCAAAGAAAAGAATATGACGGGGCCGCAAGTCTTGTCGTTCATCGACAAGAAGATCCGCCGCCTGGGCGACTGGAACCTGGACGCCGAGCAGGCGGTCCACTTCGGCCTGGCCGACGGAATATACGGCAGCCCCGGATTCGAGTCCCTGGACCAGATAAGGAAGAATTATGGATAACCTGGAAGTTCTGTTGTGCGACGAGTTCATCGACTTCTCCATGAAGATCGCGGAATTGTACGCCGAAAAGAAGAAGAAGAAGCAGGAATTGAAAGCCTTCTACGACAAAATACAGCACGAGTTGAGCGACCTCGACCAGGAGGCCAAGGCCGTTTCAGCCGAATTCGAGGCGTGGAAGGAAGAGAAGGGGGGCAAGAATGCCGATTGAACCAGCCCTGCCCAACGAAATAGAGTCTATATTCTACAGCAAAGTGGTGGACGTTCAGGAAAAACTGAACGAGGTCATCGTATTGCTCAAGAAGTCCAGGAAACGGGGCTGCACCAACGCCTGGAATACGCTCATCGATAAATACCACCAGGTCGTGGAAATGGAAGCGGTCGCCGATGTCATCGTCAAAAAACTGGATTGGGATTTGAATAACAAGTACGCCTGGGAAGGCAAGCTCATCGGCGATAGTTGATAATTGGATAAACAGCGGTTGACCAGGAGGTCGCCGCAGAGTATTTTGAGTCTCGTCGTGAACGGATGACTTCTAAAGGCATCTCCTTCAGGAGAGATATATGACAATGATGAAAGGGGGGACAAAGATGGAGTGCTGCGGTTTTGAGCATCTCCATCTTTGACTTCATACGGACTTCTCGCTCCTCGACGGCTACGGCATGGTCGAGGAGTACGCTCTCCGGGCACCGCAAATCAACCAGAAATTCCTCACCGTGAGCGACCACGGCATGCTCGGGGCTGTCCCACGCCAGATCAAAGCCTGCGACAACATCAACAAGAAGATGGGGAAGGACACCCTCTCCCCCATCTTCGCGGTCGAGCTTTACGTCAACCGGATGCAGCCCGAGTGCAACAGCCTGGAAGACATGCAGAGGTTCATGAAAGACATGAACGAGGAGGAGTTGAAGGAGGTCAAGCAGTACGGGGCACACCTGCTCGCCATCGCCTACAACGAGACGGGCTATAAGAACCTCGTCCGGCTCTCCTCGTGGGGGTGGACCAAGGGCTTCTACCGCCGCCCCCGCGTGAACTACGAACAACTCCTGAAACACAAGGAGGGGCTGTACTTCACTTCCTGCTGCTACGCCAGCGAGGTCGGCAAGGCGTTCGACAGGGGGTTGAAAATCAGCCCGGAGGCGGCGGACGAGGCGGGTTTCGAGATGATCGAGCGGTACGTCGGGATGTTCGGGAAGGACCACTACTTCCTGGAGATGATGCTGCTCGACTTCAAGAAGCAGGCACCCTACGACGCCTTCATCGTCCGGGCGAGCCAGAAGTACGGGCTACCGCTCATCCTCACCAACGACTGCCACTACTGCCAGCAGGAGGACTCCCACTTCCAGCGGCTCATGCTCATGGTGCAGACGGGCAAGACCATCCAGGAGATCCAGAAGGCGATGTCGGAAGACTCCATGAAGGACTTCTTCGAGTTGCAGGATTCCAACCTGTGGATGAAGTCCGAGGAGGAGTTGAACGAAAAGTGGGTGAAGGACTACATGGACGTGATCCCCTACGAACTCTTCTGCGAGGCCAAGGCCAACACCGTCCGCATCTGCGAGAAGGCCAAGGGCGTGAAACTGGACCGCAGTCTCAAACTGCCCGTCCTGCCCGACGCCGACGAAAAACTCCGGGACGAGATCATGAAGGGGTTCGCCAGGCGTAAACTCCCGAAGACGCGAGAATACCTGGATCGCATCAAGGAGGAGTATAGTCTCATCTGGCGAAAGGGCTTCAGCAGCTACTTCCTCCTGCAAAAAATGATGACGGATGAGGCCAGGCGGGTCTGCCCCGAACTGCTAGGCTGGGGGGACGGGACCGAGGCGGTGGGTCCGGGTCGCGGGTCGGCGGTCGGTGCCCTGTCTTGCTACTGCCTGTCTATAACGGATGTCGATCCCGTGTACGAGGGTCTGCTCTTCTCCCGATTCATGAGTGAGTCCCGTGGCGGTCGCTCCATCGTCCTGGACTTCAAGAACATCGATCCGCTGCCCCCCGAAGATATCTTCAATGAAGCCTCTTGAATATCCACGGATTGCATGTATAATATCCGATCCGCTACCTCCCGACGAGGCGTTCGCGGCATAAACCGGGGGTCCGATGAGTCGGGAAATAGACATCAAGTGGCAGCGGAAATGGCAAGAAGACGGACAGCACGACTGCGACCTTCAGGCAGAAGGGCCGAAGTTCTACCTCCTCAGCATGTTCCCCTACCCTTCCGGCAACTTGCACATCGGACACTGGTACGCTTTCGCCCCCGCCGACGCCTTCGCACGATTCCAGCGGATGCACGGTTACAACGTATTCTTCCCGATTGGATTCGATGCTTTCGGCCTCCCGGCGGAAAACGCCGCCATCAAGCACGGCTGTCAGCCAGCCGAGTGGACGGCAAACAACATCAAGAGGATGACGGCCCAACTCGAGTCGATGGGTTGTATGTTCTCGTGGAAACAAACGCTGAAGACGTGCAGCCCCGAATACTACAAATGGAATCAGTGGATCTTTCTCCAGTTCTACAAGAATGACTTGGCCTACCGTGATACCGCCCTCGTAGATTTCTGCCCCACCTGCCAGACCACGATAGCCAAGGAGCAGGTCTTGGAGGGGAGATGCGAACGCTGCCGGGATGCCGTCATCCAAAAGGAAATGCCCTCCTGGAAGATCCGCACCACCAAGTACAAACAAAGGTTGCTCGACGATTTCAAGTATCTGACGACGTGGCCGGAAAAAGTCGTCAAGATGCAGACGAACTGGATCAACAACCTCCACGACTGGAACGTCTCCCGTCAGAGGATGTGGGGCACTCCTATTCCCGTCATTTACTGCGAGCGGTGCGGCGTCCTGCCGGTCCCGGAAAAGGACTTGCCGATCAAGTTGCCCGACAATGCCGAATTCCATCCCACCGGAGAAAGTCCACTCAAACGGCATCCCGACTTCAAGAAGTGTATTTGCCACAAGTGCGGTCATGCCGCCGAGCGGGAAACCGACACCCTGGACACCTTCTTTTGTTCGTCCTGGTATCAGTTCGCATATTTGAATCTGGAGAATCCGTTCGACGAAACGACCATCAGGCGTTGGGGTCCGGTGGACTTGTACACGGGGGGCATCGAACACGCTTGTGCCCACCTGCTATATTTTCGATTCTTCTCTAAAGCCCTGATCGATTGCAAGATTATTCCAGAGTATTGTCGCAACGGGAACATGGTCGAGCCGACCAAGAAGTTGTTCAATCAGGGGATGATTCTGGGGCCGGACCACCAGAAGATGTCCAAGAGCCGGGGTAACGTGGTGGACCCGGATGAGTTGGTGGAAGATTACGGGGCCGACGTGGTCAGGGCCGCTTTGATGTTCATCGGGCCGTGGGATCAAGGCGGCGTTTGGACGCACGGACTCACCGGCATCGCCCGATTCCTTGACGACGTGGAGAGTCTGGCAAATCGTCCCGAGCCGCACGGGGAAGAAGACGGGACCGGGGCGGTCGGCAAGGCGGTGGTTCGTACCGTCGGCAGGGTGAAGGCGGACTACCGGGCTTTGAAATTCAACACCGTGATATCGTGGCTGATGCAGCTTCGCAACACCATGCTCGACAATTACGAGAAGACTTCCAGGACCATCTGGGGGAACGCGGTGGATTGTTTGCTGTTGATGCTCGCCCCCATCTGCCCGCACCGTACCGAGGAGTTGTGGCGGAAGGATCATCCAGATAGCATCCACGGCACTCCCTGGCCGACGTTCCTGACCGTGGAGAAGGAATCCACTCGCGACATCGTCATCCAGGTGGACGGCAAGAAGAGGTTGGTGGTGGTGCAGTCGCACCGCGACACCGTCAACGAGGTCCGGCAATACCCGGAAGTGTTGGACCTCGTCCGGGATTTAGAAATCGCCAAGGTGATTGCCGTGCCGGACAAGGTCATCAACTACGTCACGAAGAAGACCAGGAGTATCGACGATTAAACGAAAAAGGCCAGTCGAAAGACTGGCCTTTTTGTTGTTAGATCGCCCCGCCGCCACTCCCCATCCCGCCCATTCCGCCCATGTCCTGCCCCATCGGGCTGTCTTTGAGGGCGTTCATCAGGTGGTGGTGTGCGTGCTTTTTTTTCTTCTTCTGCCCCATGATCTTGCTGCCGGGGGCCAGGTCGCTGGCCGGGTCGCCGTGCGGACCATGCGGGCCGTCGGCGGGGTCGGGGCCGTCCGGGTGCCCGCCCATTTCCGTCGGGTCGTCGTGGTCCCCTTCCATGTCGTCGTCGCCCATGTCGTCGTGGTCGTCGTTGTCGAGCGATTCCGGGCCGTCCATTCCCGTGTCGTCATCGTCGTCGCCATGCATGTCTTCGGGGTGCGGCGGCTTGCTCGGGTCTTCGTCATCCTCGGCCTCGTCTCCGAAACCCTTCCCGTGGGCCGGTGGTCCGACCATCTCGTTCATCGCACGCACTAGGCGGCGGGCATAACTTTCGTCGTGTTCGAGGAACTTGGCGATCACCTTATAGGTCTGCTCGTGTTGTAGCATTTCGGCGACGAACTTGTTGTACGTCTTCTGCCTCTTCATTTCGCGGACGAGGGATGACATCACGCTCCCGTTCGCCTTGGCGAGGGTGACGGTCTGCTTCACCACTTCGAGCGGGGCCACGTTCTGGCAGGCACACTCGTCCAACCCTTTTGAGGTCGTTTTCTGGATTTGTTTGGTGAATTCGGCGAGGGACAGGTCTTTCGTCCGGTCGATCCACTCCTGGGTCTTGGGCCAGGACTTGACCTCCTTGCCGCCGGGGATTCCGGCCTTCTTATCGCTCTTGCCCAATTTCCCCTTGCCGGGGGTGTATTTGAGGCTGCTGTCGCCCTTGTCTGCGAAGCCCCCGGTGATCTTCCCCTTGTTGGGATCTTTGGCGTTGGTGCCGCCCGCGTAGGGCTTCAGGTCGCCCTGCCCCTTGCCGCCCGCGTCCTTGTGTTTTTTTTCCTTGGCGGGCTTCGACGCGGAGGGTCCGCTGTAGTCGGCGACCTGCTGCACGACGCCGCTATCACGCATCTTATTCTTGTTATCCAGGTATTCGGCGAATGTCTTGTGTGCCATGTTCATTTCTCCTTCCGTTATGTATGGTGATGTTTTGATTTTCACAAAAGAGCGGTGGAAAAAACGCCGTTAGAATACACCGATTATTCTTCTTTGCCCATTATTACCCACAAAACCAGGTAAATAAGAGGACCGACGCCGAAAAACAGGAAGGAGAGTAGGAAAGCCAGCCGAACCAGTACCGGATCGACGCCTAATTCCTTGGCGATCCCCCCGCAGACGCCCGCGATTACATTGTCCTTGGTCCTTTTCATCGTCATCTCCTTGGTGGAATATGTATCCTGCGACCGAAAAATCTACGGTCGCGAGGTATATATTAACCGAGGATCTAAATCTCGGGGAGCCATATGCGATTCAAACCATTTGCCGAATTCGTGAAGGAGCGGGCGGTCCTGGAGGCCGAGGCACACGCCAACAAGGAGGCCATGACCTACGACACCAAGATCCAGGGGTTCCACCACCGATTCCCCGACGGGGATGGCGAGAAGATCATCAAGGCTGCCGGGTACAAAGACGTTCCCGCCTTCCTGCACGACACCGACGAGCGGAAGTGGACACGCCTACAGATCCCCGGCCAGGACAACTACGTCAAGAAGAATCGGCCAGAAGGACTTGACAACCGCAAGAAATCGTGGTAAAATGATTAGCACCTGACTGAAGGAGGCTCGCCTCCCTAGAGTACAGGAACGTCTGGGTGGGTTTCGGTCCCCACCCAGGTGAAACCGAACCGGGGGCGTACTGGTTTCGACTGAGTGTGATGTATCTGAGTGGCATGCACTGGTTGGTCATCAGGCCAGTATAAAAGAAGACCAAAGCCTTAACCGGCAAGTCTGATCTCGCAATGGCGGCTTGACCGTCAAGGTTACAAGACAGCGACGTGGTTAGCGTTCGTGTAGCCTTAGTCAAAATACCACTGGTCCCTATCCTTGCGGATACGGTAGGGGCAAGAAAAGATTCCGCTGGTCACAACTCACCTTTGTCTGCCGTGGTGGGTTGCGATGAGATCGAACGACAGGACAAGCATGTAGAGGCTCTTGTACTAATATCTTAGGACAGCGGTTCGATTCCGCTCGCCTCCACTTTTTTTCTGATCGCCTCCATCGTATAATGCGATGGAGGCGATTTTTTATGCACATTGAAGTAGTTTGTTCGGTCTGCGAGGCGAAGTTCCAGCGATGGAAAGGCGAAGTGAGTAGGAGCCTGCGTCTGGGGCGACCCATGTATTGTTCTCGTGAGTGTGCGGCCCGAGCAAATATCAAGAACATTCCACGGTCTTCAATATCGGCTGCTCATCTGAATCCAGGCAACAAGCGAGATGACCACACTCCTTTCCGCCGCCATATGCTCAGTATCCAGAAGCGTGATTGGGAATGTACGGTCACTCTTCAAGACCTGAAAGAGCAATGGGAGCGACAGGACGGTGTATGTCCTTACACTGGCTGGAAGTTGGTCAATCTCAACTCGACCGGGCACCGGCTGCCGAAGACGCCAAATAGAGCGAGTCTTGATAGAATAAACTCGACACGCGGATATGTTCTAGGTAACATACAGTTCGTTTCACTCATGGCTCAATATGCCAAACATGGGTGGGGCGAAGAAGAACTAATTCAATTCTGTGAGGCGGTCCATGAAGTCAGGCATGTACAAAATAACGAATAAGCAGACCCGCCTGGTTTCGCGGGTGGGACACTACCTACTGGATGCGATTCAAACAATACCTCCAGTCCGAGGAAGTAAACACCCCGACCCTCCCCGCGTGGCTGTGGACTCCCACGCCACACATGCCTAAACCCCCGCAGTATTTCAAGCAAGAATACTTGAAAATGGCTCCCGCAGTGGTACAAAGAGCCGTTATGACCGTCCTCACCCAGCGGGGCATGGACGGCAACCAAGCTCTAGGGTTCGGACAAGCCGTCGCGGGGTATGTCGAGGACTACAGTAGTCATCCGCCCATCGTCTACCAGCGTGTCCTCAAGAATGCTTTCAAAAAAAGCGACGACCAAGACTGGTCCATGACGACGGCGAGAAATGCGGCAGCCCGAGCGGCGGGGACGGCCCCCACCGCAAAAATAGCGTAACAGGGGATAACATGGAGACTGATTTCTGCTTGATCCTCGGGGACGACGAGGGCGTCCGGTTCAAGTGGATCGCCGCCGAATTCGTGTTGTCCCTCGGCGAGGCGAAAAAGGTGCAAGAGACGGCCTATGAATTGTTGGAGAGGTACAACCCGGCCCTCCCCGCTTTTTTCCTGATCTCGGTGCCCGACACGGACGACCTGACCGCCGACATCTATGTGGGGAAGAAGTACATCCGCTACGGCGGGCATCGATTCCCGTGTACGCCTGCCTACCTCTTCGAGAATCTTCAGGTGGCGATCAACAAGCACCAAGAGGAAATGGACATGCGACCGTTCGACCTGGATTTTTTCAAATCGGCGTGAACCTCTCGGAAAAACCTTCCGCACTCTCTATTGGTGCGGGAGGTTTTTTCATGCTCATCAACATCTGGCTTTCCTGCAAGGACATACGGAATAAATTCCCCGAGAAGGGCAAGGTCAAGGTGGACTGGCCGGGGCACATGCTCAACGGCTGTTCGGGCACCGTAACCGGCTACAATTTTTTCACCAAGAATGGTCAATACCTCCTGGAATTAAACGTCACCCTGTGGACCAGTTTGGGCACCGTCCACCATGACATCCCGTGGAACCATCTCGTGCCCATATAATTTGGTTGTATATTCACTTCAATATTCATTTCGCGTATTGCCCTTTATCGGGCGGGGTATTTACCCTATAATTCCTCCACCACAGGAGGAACAGATGTCACAACGAGAAGACAGTCGCAAGTTGAACGAATTGCTGGCGAGTGCCGCCTGCGGGAGCAAGCGTAAATTCGCTTCCGTCCGGGGCGGCAGTGATATGGACGAAGCCCCCGCGATGGAGGGCAGCGGCATTCCCTCCGACAACAAGGAGGATTTCGGCGGGCTGGTGCAGTGGACTACGAGCGACGGCAAGAGGTTCGTCCCCGCGAGTCACACGGCGGAACGGCTGACGCCCGGCGTCTACGAGATCGTCCACTCCAACACCATCGGCATCTACTTCGAGCGGATACCCGTCATCACCCAGGGGTTGTTGCGTTTCCCGCAGACCAATTCCGAGAAGGTGGTGAACGAGATACAGAAGTTTTGGGACAAGGAGGAGATTTTCCGCGAGTACAAGCTGACGCACAAACGGGGCATGCTGTTATACGGCCCCCCTGGTTGTCACGCCAAGGGGACTCTCGTTCGCATGTTCGACGGTTCTGTCAAGAAAGTCGAGGACGTGTGTGCGGGAGACGAACTAATGGGGCCAGATTCTAAGCCTCGGAAAGTTCTGGAGCTTAGGCGTGGTCGAGATTATATGTACCGGGTCACTCCGATGAAGGGAGAAAGTTTTGAGATCAACGGGCATCATGTTTTGAGTTTGACGAGAAGTCGAACGGATGACCGTCGTTATCCTCCGACCGTCAATGTCACTTTGAACGATTACATGGGTTTGACTCGATGTTCACAAAATTCTTTCAAACTTCAAAGAATTGGCGTGGAATTTACCAATTCTGGCCCTTTGCCTTTGAACCCGTATTTTCTTGGATTGTGGTTGGGAGACGGCACGGAAAGTAATACGCAAGTAACTACGGCTGATGATGAAATAAAAAACTGGCTGTACAGTTTTGCCGAGTCTATGGGCTTGTCCATGACCGCTGACCGTAAAACAGATTCTATTTGTAGGACGTATACGTTGGTGGGGGATGGCTCGAAGGGCGGTAATGTATTGCGAAATACGATGAATGGCATGGGCGTTCTGGGTAGAAAATTCATCCCAGAAGAATTCATGACGGCGTCGAGAGAAGACCGTCTTTTCTTGCTGGCTGGAATAGTCGATACTGATGGCGGTCATTGTGTCGCCTCGTGGAGAGCAGGCCAAAAGTTCAAGAGGAAGGGATACAAAGGATATTTTGAGATAATTCAAAAGAGGCTGTTACTAGCTCGCCAAATAGTCGAGTTGGCTAGGAGCCTGGGTTTTGGGGCTACTATTGTTTCGGTAAAAAAAGGCATCAAGAAGAATAATTTTGTCGGAGAATATTGGCGGGTAAATATTTTCGGTAATATAGCTGATATTCCCGTTTTGTTGGCTCGCAAAAAGTCTCTTGCGGGTATGCCCAATAAAGATTCTTTGCGTACAGGCATTCGGGAAATCGAGCCTTTGGGTTTAGGTGATTTTTACGGGTTCACTTTGTCGGGGGACCATCTGTATTTGACCGCCGATTATATGGTGCATCACAACAGCGGGAAGTCTTGCACGATCCAGATAATCATGAAGGACGTGGTGGAGCGGCACGGGATCGTCGTCAAATTCACGCACCCGACCTTGTTCAACGAGGGCATGCGGAAGTTGCGTGAGATCGAGCCGACGACCCCGGTGGTGGTGCTGATGGAGGACATCGACTCGATATTGGAAAATTTCAACGAGTCGGAAGTCCTGAACATCTTGGACGGCATAAACCAGATCGAGAAGGCCGTCTTCTTGGCATGTCCATCCCCGGATCATCTGATTCTGAAAACGGACCTGACTTGGGTTCGTGCAGATTCCCTAGTCCCTGGTGATGAACTTATCGCTTTCGACGAAGAAGGGGACAGAAGGTTCAAGACCGCGAAGGTGAATTCTTGCCCGCTCGTAGATCGTCCGTGTTTCCGGGTGACTTCGACAACCGGCGATTCGTTCGTCGTGAGTGAGAAACACCCCTTCTTGGTGAAGATGGGTAATCGCCCTCACGAGTGGAGGGCGGTCGAAGACCTTCGACCCGGTAATCGGATCGTTTCTATCGGCAAACCTTGGAGTACGGACGAATCCAGGGAAGCTGGATATATGGCCGGACAGTACGATGGTGAAGGCACGATAAACTTCACCTATAAAACAAATGCCACTTCTGCCGGATTCCGGGTTAATTGGGTTCAGGCGTCTGGCCCGGTGGCCGACAACATGGAGCGGCTGCTTCGGGATCGAGGCTTTGAGCCAACAGTATACAAGAATCAACCGGCTGGGACTGGCCGTTTCGGTCCCTACAAAGAAAAAACTTCGATCAACGTCCTGGGGGGCCGATGGGAAAGTTTGAGACTTCTTGGAAGTATTCGCCCGCATCGACTTCTGGCCCACCATAATCTTAGGGAGGCTTGGGAAGGGGCTAGACTTCATACGACCGAATACGTCGTCGTTTCCAATGTCGAGGCTATTGGTGTGGCTCCGGTGGTTGCACTTGATACCACGAGCAAGACATTCATCGGCGAAGGCATGTTGCAGCACAACACGACCAACTACCCGGAGAATCTGGGGGCACGGATCGTCAACAGGCCGTCCCGATTCGACAAGCGATTCCAGATCGGGCACCCCGACGCCGAGAGTCGGAAATTGTACTTCCGCCACATCATCGGCGAGGCTAAGATACTCAAGCTGAACATCGACCTGAACAAGTGGGTGGCCGACACTGAGGATTTTTCCATCGCCCACCTGAAGGAATTGTTCACCGCCGTGGTCATCCTGGGCGACGACTACGACGAGGCGGTGGACACCCTGCGGGAGATGAAGGAAGAACACATCAGTTCCAACGACGACGAACGCCGCAAGCCGATGGGGTTTGCGAGCAACGGCAAGATGCGACCCACGAGGTTCAGCGAATGAGCGGTCAAGTGGTGATTAGTGAGTGCTACGTCCTCGTCATCGACACGGACCATTTCGCGGGGCCGTTCGCCGAAGCCCTCTGTGCCTTCTGCACGGGATTCTACGGCGAGCGGGCCGGGGAGGACGCCAAGGACATGTCGGCGATGTACTACGGCGACCTGGGCATAGAGGACGACGCGGGGCCGAAAGGCTTGCTGGCGGACGACAAGAACCCGATCCGCGACCTCGTCTTCGACCAGCAGGACGAGGCGGGCACCTGGTCCCCCTGCGTCGTGTGGCCCAGCCGCCTGTTCGGGACCAGCACCGAGGGCAAGTACGCCCGCCTGGACCCGGATAATTGCGACAATTACAACTACCCTGCGGGCTTCTCGGTGGGCATATTCTTGCTGGAAAGGCCCGCCGACCACCAGCGGGACTGCATCATGCGTGCGGCGAACCGTTTTTTCCACAACATCTACCCCGAGATGAAGGGCGGCACCGCCGTCAAGATCGAGTGTTTCCGCCTGATACACCACCGGAAGACCGCCGAAGAAATCGCCTTTTAAAGTTTTTCAATAATCGCAAGTACAGCCCAGCACGTCGCGGCTGCCGCTTGCTCGTCGGAGGAAATAAGGAATGAAAGAACGACTCGAAGCCGTCTGCCAGCAGATGCTCGAAGAGGCCGGACTCGCCCAAGACCCCCGGTACAAGAAGAGGCTTTCCTGGGAGTTGGGGGAGATCGCCGCGAAGTCCAAGTCCGACTACTTCTGGGACTTGTACTCGACGAAGGCCCGGTACGCCGTCAACCAGAACAACCTCCTGGTGTGCAAGCTGCTGGGGATCTGCCGGGACTACCGCATCGAAGACGAGCCGAAGTGCGAATACGGGGAGTACCCCGACATCGACGTGGACTACCTGGGCGTGGTGCGGGACTATTTGAAGTCGGAGTGGGCACCCAAGACGTTCGGCGAGGAGTTCGTCTGCAACATCGGGAACTACACCACGTTCGGCCTGAAGAGTGCCCTCATCGACATGGCCCGAGTCCACGGGGAGAGTCGCGAGGAGATCCAAGCCCTCACCAAGCCGCTCGACTCTAAGGACGACGAGGGGAAGACGCTCACCTGGGACGCGGCGATGAAGATGTACCCGGAGTTGAAAAAATACTGCGAGGCCCACAAGGACGTGGCGGACGCCGCCAAACGACTCCTCAACCGCAACCGGGGGATGGGGGTTCATGCCGGTGGACTCATCATCTCCAACAGCCCCCTGCACGACCTGGTGCCGCTCGTCAAGAGGAAGGACAACCCGCAGGCTTCGGCGTGGGTGGAGGGTCTTCACGGGCAGGACTTGCAGCCCGTGGGCCTGGTCAAATTCGACCTGCTGGTAATTTCCAACCTCCTACAGATCGCCAAGGCGTGCAAGCTCATCAAGGAGCGGCACGGTCTGGCGGGCATCTGCAACCTGGAGGGCCAGGGCGACTGGACCGACGTGAAGGCTTGGAGGGACGACCCGCAGGCGTTGGCTATGGCCGACAAGGGCGACCTGAAGGGGGTCTTCCAGTTCGACAAGGACTCGGTGCGTGCCATGGCACGCCGGGGCGGCGTGACCCGGTTCGAGGATCTGGTGGCGTACACCAGCCTGAACCGACCGGGTCCGCTGGCTTGTCTCCGACAAGGGTCCAGGGTCACTGTCTCGTCCGGCTTCAAGCCCATCGAAAAGCTGGAGCCTGGGCATGACGAAATCGCCTACCTCGGACGGGACGGCGAAATGAAATACACCGGCAAGTATTTCGTCACCAAGACTGGCGTGAAAAAGATACTGAAGATCACCACCCGCACCGGCAAGGTTCTTCATCCATCCCCCGACCATCGTATTCTCTCCGAAGGCGGCGAATACGTCCGGGCAGAGAATCTGAAAATAAATCAGAAAATAGCTACTATATGATTTGGCGGTCGTATATAATACTCCATAGACCTGGAGGTTACATATGCTGTGCAAATTGTGTGGTCGGGATGTCCCCGGCAAATTCTA
>JAYVUD010000394.1:0-2941 GCA_043788335.1 Chloracidobacterium sp.
GCAAAAGGCGTCAATATCGCGGTCGAGGGCGACGAGCTTGTCATCGGCGATCACCGCGTGGCCGTCAGCGACAAAGCCGCCGTCAAGCAGCTCGTCGAGACTGTGCACGAAGTGCTCCGCGAACGCGATGCCCGAGAGGATAAAAAAGATACTAAGATCGACGACATCGAGGCAAAACTTCATCGCGGCCAGCTCGACTACGAGGAGCTGCAGCGTAATCTCGATGCCATGCACGAGGGCAGCCCGTTCGATCGCGGCCTTTCTCACACGATCCATTCTTTTCTCGAACTTCAAGAGATGGCCGGACAAATGTCCGACGCCGACAAAGCACGTCGCGGCCCGGAGACCTGCCGCACGCTCTGGATGCTTTTGAGCAAACTTCGCCGCACTTTCGGCGGCAATTTCAGTATTGAGGACGACGGTAGTTCAGCCCAACCATCGAGCGGGATATCGGATCTCGCAGGCAAAGTCCTAGCCGAGGACGATGATTTTGGCGACGAAGACGAGCAGTAACAAATACAGGAGAAAAACCATGAACAACACTATAAATTACACACAAGAACAACACGCACTGATCGCCGAGCTATCAGCCAATTACGGTATCGACCCCGAAGAGGTTATCTTCTTCGCAAACGATCCGCGTCCCTTTCTTTCGTACGAGGCAAATTGCGTCCTTTGCAATCGGCTGACCGATCTTCGCGGCATAGACATTGAGCCTGTCAACAATGGCTTTATTGACAGCATCAGCTATCGCTGCACACTCACGACGGCGGACGGATCGACACGCTCGGCAGTCGGCGTCGGCAACGTAAACGAAGTCGATAACGATGGCAAAAAACTAAATTCCGGGCAGCTCGACCAGATGGCGAGCGGCCGTGCGATCCGCAATGCTCTTCGTGTCGCAGGTATCGACCTGCTCAAGCTACACCGTCAAGCATTGCAGGGCCGTGTTACACCGATCGAGTTTGCAGGCCCGCCGATGGACGAATACTCACGGCTTCTGCGGCAAGCTCACGCACTTGGCAACGTCGCCGGGATCATCATCGGCGACGACAAATCAGCCTGGCGGACGATCTTGCATAACCGTTACGGCGTCGTCCACAGCAACGAGCTCAATGTCGAGCAGCTGCATGACTTCTGTGCCGTCTTGGGCACGCTTGCACCGCAGCAAAAAGCAGCAGCTTAACTTTAACCATCACCGGAGGCGGCACCAGCCCGCCGCCTCTGCAACTCTGGAACTCTGTAACTCTGTAACTTTTACCTCCAATGAATCAAAAACTTGGCTCGACAGCTAGAAATGAGATTCGCACCGCTATGACCGGGCTGGTCGGCGGAGCGGCAAAGAGTATGGCGATATCGCTTGCAGCGGCTCACGGCGTTAGCTGGCAATACATTTATACGATGACTGCAGATCTGCGAAAAGGTAAACGTAAAACCCGCTCCGACGCGGGACGTCGAACCTATGAGCTGATCGAGGGCACTGATCTTTAGTACGCCGCACAGCTTGTCATCGTCGGCAAACTCGACCCTGATCAGGCCATTCTCACGTCAAAGCTTCGCGGCCGCGATAAGCTCCCGACACTTGAGACATTTCAAAAGATCTTGCGTGAAAATGGCCTAGGTAAGTCCCAGCGTCGCAATTCACGCCGCGCACACCGCCGCTGGGAAGCCGAGTTTCCCGGACAGATATTTCAGATCGACGTTACCGCTCTCAAATCACGCTGGCACGACGAAAAGAGTCGCCGCGCCGTGACCATCGAGGGCATCGACAAAAACCATCCTCAGCGTGACGAGAGCAAGCTCCGCGTGTGGCAGATCATGCTGGTTGACGATCACAGCCGACGCCGTTTCCTGCGTTATGTCACAGTTCCGGCGATCACATCGCTCGATATGGTCCGCTTTGAGTGCGAGGCATTTGAAAAGCTCGGCATCCCGCAGATCCTCTATACCGATAACGGCTCTGAATTTAAGGGCTACCACATCCGCGCTGAGCGTATTTTGAATAACTTGCTCGCGGACGATGGCGGCTATCGTCACGACCGTCACGCGCCAAACAATCCGCAGGCGACCGGCAAGGTCGAGGGTGCTCACAAATGGGCTGAAAAAGCCGATCGCTTCATCGGCCTTGCGATCTCCGAGGGTCAAAAGATCAACCTCGAAATGCTCAATAATTTCGCCGACGAGATGTGTGCCCACTACGATCATCGCGTCCATCGCGGAACAGGCGAGAAGCCCATTAACCGTTGGCATGGCAAACGTGTCGTTGTTCGCAAGGTGTCTCCGGACGTTATCGAGTCGGCACTTCTGGCCGACGAGTTCGAGGTAAAACTCGACGCCGCAATGACCGTTACGTACAAAAAGGTTTCGTACTGGGTGCCAAGCAAAGATATCGATGGTAAGCGAACACCGTTCGTTGATTTTGTTGACCGCACGGTTCGCGTCGTCGTGCCTAAAAACATCGACATTATCCTGATGACGCTGCCTAACGCGTCCGACAAATTTGAGCCTACAAATGGCGGCGAATACGAGATAAAGAAAATGGTTGCCGGTGTCGATACAGCTGGCGAATTCAAGACCGTCGCCGAGAGCAAAGCCATCCGTCTGACCCGCGAGCTAAAAGACAGCCGCAAGCAGGAGATCGCCGCGATAAAGGGTCAGCACAAGCTCACGGGCCAGATCGCACCGGTGCCGCATTTGAATGTTCCGGTCGAGCTGCCCCAGAGCGACATTATCAACTTTCCGCATCGCGAAATGGTCGTCTCCGCCGACGCGGTCAACGCCGTCGTGCCCGTCCCAATGCCCGCCGCTGGGAACGCAGGCAACCTGCCTGCAAACGACGCACCGCGGCGTGAAAACACGGCCTATATCGGCAAACCTATCGGCTACTGGCAAGCGGTCGCTGAATACCAGTCACGCTTTGCGTCCGTAGACGAGGCCAAAC
>JAYVUD010000395.1:0-10332 GCA_043788335.1 Chloracidobacterium sp.
GGCTGCTTTCGAAGAGATCTATACGCGGCATCATCGCCGAGTCTACTCGATCTGCCTGCGAATGCTGCAGAACGCCTCAGAGGCCGAGGACCTGACGCAGGATGTATTCATCCAGCTTTATCGTAAGATCGGCAGTTTCCGCGGTGATTCGGCTTTCACTACGTGGCTGCACCGCATGACGGTCAATCAGGTGCTCATGCATTTCCGCAAGCGAACCGTGAAATTTGAAAAGACCACCGAGGAAGGCGATACGCCGGATCAGGTTGTCACCGGGACGGCAAATCCGGAGAGGATGCGGATCGTCGACAAGATCGCTCTGGACAATGCTATCGCTCAGTTGCCGGACGGCTACAAGAACGTTTTCGTCCTGCACGACGTCGAGGGATTTGAACACGAAGAGGTCGCCCGCATCCTCGGATGCTCGGTCGGCACATCGAAATCGCAGCTGCACAAAGCGAGACTAAAACTGCAGAAACTGCTCCGCAAGAAAGCAAATCCAAGGCTTATCGGACTAAGTGTTTAGGTAGAATCGAGATTTTTGGAAGAAAAGGCTTTTCAGCAGTGAGAAGCCTTTTTTATTAAGTTTCCCATTCATCCGGCGGCGGCGGCGGGCCGAGGATACCTTCGATCTTCTTTCCCTTTGGAACGCCGAAAAGCTTCAATATAACCCAAGACACCAGCGAATAGACCATCACATTCGGAATCACGAAAAGGAAAAGCCTAAAAACAAGCGTGTCCCAAAAACGGGCGAACCCAAAATAGTAGTGGGACGCGAGCCACATCAAGAAGTAGATCGGAGAAGCGACCGGAGCAAATATTAGACTAGGCGCCGGTTCGCCGAATAACGTCATGGTGGCCGGAAAATATGCCGGCCAGAAGTCAGAGAGCGTGCCTACAACGACTGTGAAAACGACAGGAAACAAAATCCCGCCGATTAGGGCCATTACAATTCGTTTCATTGCTTTAAAATCGATCTGCCTCTAGTTTCCGCGATGTCGCTGTTTCGAATCATCTGTCCCTATTGCCGGATCAGTTCTCTCTGCCCTGCAGTCGGCTCCGGACGGCGGCAACGCATCGTCCGTATATCCCGCAATCCTTCAACCAGATCTTGATTCGAAAACCCGCAGTAACGTAACCGCAAAATTGCCGTCCGGGCAACACGCTGACTCTACGCGGATACCATTGCCCCGAGGCCGTTGGCGGCATTTTCGGCGATGGTCGGGTGTTTGCGGTCGAGGCGGATGCAGGCGGCAAAATGTTGGGGTTTGATCTCGACGAGGCGCGGTGTAACCGTCGTGCAGGCATCGATCGCGAACTGGCATCGCGTATGGAAATGACATCCTGTCGGCGGATTGATCGACGACGGCACGTCGCCCTGGAGAATGATGCGTTCCCGTTTTGCCTCAATTTCGGGATCGGGGATCGGCACGGCCGAGATCAGTGCCTGTGTGTACGGCATCAGCGGATCGCTATAGATCTCGCGTCCGTCGGCAAGTTCGACAATGCGTCCGAGGTACATCACCGCGACGCGGTCCGAGATATGCCTCACCGCCCTCAGGTCGTGCGAAATGAAAAGGTAGGTCAGATTTTTTTCGGCCTGCAGGCGTTCCATCAGGTTCATTATCTGCGCCTGGATCGAAACGTCCAGGGCTGATATGGGTTCGTCGGCGACGATGAATTCGGGATCTACCGCGAGTGCACGGGCGATACCGATACGCTGACGCTGGCCGCCGGAAAATTCGTGCGGGTAACGTTTAGCGAACCTCCGGCTCAATCCGACCGTTTCCATTAGATCCTGAACACGCGATTCGACCGAACCGTCTCCCTGCAGCCCAAACGTGCGGATGGGTTCGCCGATGATATTTCCGACCGTCATCCGAGGGTTAAGGCTGGCGTACGGATCTTGGAAGATCATCTGTAGATTTTTTCGCTGCTGGCGCATTTCGCTCTTTGGCAGGCGAGCCAGGTCGCGTTCCTGATAGAGCACCTTGCCGCCCGTCGGTTCGGTCAATCGGAGAATTGCCTTGCCAAGCGTCGATTTTCCGCAGCCCGATTCACCGACGAGCCCGAGCGTTTCGCCCTTGCGGATGTTGAGCGAGACGCCGTCTACCGCACGGACCTTTTTCGAACGGTGTAAAAAGCCGCCCCGAGCACGATAGTGGACCTCGAGGTCCTGGAGCGAGATCAGCGTGTCGCCGAGTGCTTTGCGCGGAGCGGGGCGGTTCAGCACCAGCACAGGGCCATCGGTCCCGCGCTCAACCACCGACGACGCGCCGCAATGGTCACAGCGCACGATGTGCTGTTCGTCGACGAGGACAAGTTTGGTTCTGCACCGCGGGCAACTGATATCTTCGGGCATATATTCAGGATAAATCGCTTTCGGCTCCTATTTTGCGGGCCGCTCTATCGTTATCTTGGTCTCGGTATCGTACTTGACCGTCATTTGCTTGAGCGGGCCGCTCTCATAGTCGACAACTATCTTCAGCGGCAGACCGGTGTCCGAGCTGATCCAGAGCTTTGAGGTGTAGGCCGTCTTTTCTTTCGGTGTCACGTTCGCGTAGCTGTAACGCAGAGCCGGCTTGCCATCGACGGTGTCTTCGGCTTCGTAATTGACGTCGTTGAGCGTTTTCAGGCCTTCTTCGGTAAATGCCTCACGCAGATTCGGGATCATACTGCCGACGTCAACCGGGACCTTTCGCCACGAAGTGCCGACCTTGACATATGTGTCCTTGCCGACGATGACAGTTTCGATGTTGCGGCCACCGACATTGTTTGAAATGCGGTAGCTGTCCGGGGCAACAAACTCGAGCTTAGCGTGCATCTCATTTGTACCGGTGCCGTCCATCTGTGCACTGAACGAATCGAGCTGAAGGAACATCTTCGACGCGTTGACGATGTCTTCGCGCGGGTTGCCGGTCGCCGCGGTCTTCTTTTTCGGCTTAGAGTCGCTGTCGGCCGTGATGCCGCTGTTCGCGGTCGTGCCGGTATTCGCCGACGCGCTGTTGGCATTCGACGTCGGGCCCTGGCTAAAGTTCTTTAAGGTGTCCCCGAAATTGCACCCGAGGGCGGGGGCTGACAGTAACAGTGTGACGAATATCAACTTTTTCATAAAGATCACAAACTCGTATAAACTTTGGCGGCAAAATGACAAAGCGAATGGTGCTCCGAGCTGACCTGCACGAACGGCGGAAACTCGGAACGGCAAATATCCTCGGCGATGTCGCACCGCTCGGCAAACGGGCAACCCGGCGGCAGATGGGCGACGTCCGGCGGCAGTCCTGGTATTTGATAGAGTGCCTTGCCCTGCTCGTGGGCCGGATCGGGCACGCTGCGGAGCAGTCCGCGCGTGTATGGGTTGGCGGAGCGTGCAAAAAGCTCGCGTGTCGGTGCCTGCTCGAAAACCTTACCGGCGTACATCACGATGATCTTGTCGGTCATCCCGGCGACGACGCCGAGATCGTGGGTGATCAGGATGACGCTGGTGCCCATTCGGGCCTTGAGGTCCTTGATCAGCTCGAGGATCTGTGCCTGGATGGTCACGTCGAGTGCGGTCGTCGGTTCGTCGGCGATGAGCAGTTCGGGGTCGCAACTGAGGGCCATCGCGATCATCACACGCTGCCGCATACCACCCGAAAATTCGTGCGGATAGCTGTTCATCCGCTCCTCGGCGTCCGAGATGCCGACCATTTTGAGCATTTTGACGGCGTGGTCGTACGCCTCACGTTTCGAATGCCCGAGGTGGAGACGCGTCACCTCGGCAAGCTGAGTTGAGATCTTCAAAAACGGATTGAGCGACGTCATCGGGTCCTGAAAGATCATCGCGATCCGCCGCCCACGGATCTTGCGAACCTCGTCGATCGGCAAACTCAGCACATCGATACCGTCGAACACGATACTCCCGCCCGCGATCTGCCCCGGCGGTTCGGGTATCAGACGCATCACCGACAGATTGGTCACCGATTTGCCCGAACCCGACTCGCCGACGATGCCGAGCGTCTCGCCCTTTTTCAACTCGAACGAGATGCCGTCGACCGCCTTGACGAGTCCGTCCTCGGTCGTGAAATAGGTCTTCAGGCCGTCGACGGATAGGAGTGTGTCTGGTTGACTAGTCATTTTTTAGCGTCGCACTGCCTGAGGCCCGCCGTTTCAACAATGTCGATCTCGGTAATGAGATTGCGCTTGCCATATTTGTTGTAATAAAAGTTTATCCCCGGATACTGAAACCCCTCACGCGGCTTTCCGTAGCGTTTCTCGGCCTCTTCCTTCGTCGACGTACCGAGGACAACGTCTTTGCCGGTCTTGCCCTTGAACGGCGATTTGATCTCGATCAGAAATATGACTTCGGCCTTGTCCTTCTGGCAAAAGTAGAATGACAACCCCTCCCAATCGTAGGTCATTTGGTACGAGTACTTCTTGTTGATCTCCCACCTGTAAACTTTGCCGAACCGTTTGATGACATCAGCAGACGTCGACTTTCCGACCTTGATGCCCTCGATCCCGACTCCTTCTTTTATCAATTTGAGCGGCTTCTTTGCCTGCCCGTAACCCATAGTGGTGAGACATATCACAACCACCGCAACGCCGAATACTGATCGCACTATCTGTTTTATCTCCTAAATTTCATTTTCCGGCAAACTCCGGTTTGTTGAAATCGGTCTCCACCAAAATCGAATGACTCGCCCGTCGGCGTGAATCGACAAACTGCCGTCTGCCGTATATTACTAAAACTTTCTGGTCTGCGGATCGAGAGCGTCCCGCAGGCCGTCGCCTAAAAAATTTAACGAAAACAAGGTCAACGCCATCGTAATTCCCGGAAAGATAAGCTGCCACGGGAAGATCGCCAGATTCTTGATGCCCGCGTCCGCGAGACTGCCCCACGACGCGTACGGTGCCTGCACTCCGAGACCGAGGAATGACAAAAACGCCTCAGTCAGCATCACGCTCGGTACGGTCAGCGTCGCGTAGACAATCACGGGGCCGAGCGCGTTCGGCACGAGGTGGCGAAAGATGATGCCAAATGTCGTAACGCCCGTCGCCTTGGCCGCCAGGACAAACTCCTGATTTTTCAAACTCAATATCTGCCCGCGAACGACGCGTGCCATCGTCAGCCACGACACCAGTCCCAGAGCGAGGAACAGCAGGAATATCTGGCTTAATCCCTGATTCCCCTTGCCGCCGATCGTCGCCGATAACCACTTGATCCATTCCGGCGTGCCCGGGCCGCCAAACACGTTGAGCAGCACGATCACGATCAACAAAAATGGGATCGAGTATAAAACATCGACGACCCGCATCATAAAATTGTCGATCCGCCCGCCCAAAAATCCCGCCGTCGCCCCATACGAGACGCCGACGATCAAGGATACGATGGTCGAAATGATACCGACCATCAGTGATATCCGTCCGCCCTGCAGCACGCGTGCGAGCATGTCGCGACCCTGGTCGTCGGTGCCCATCAGATGCGACAGAGATGGTGCGTTCGACCGCTGCAGCGATGTGTCGGCGGGCGTGAATTCATACGTAAATCCGGTCGTCCATTCGAGCAGTAACGGCCCGACGACGACCGCGGTCACCATAAACGCCAGAAAGATCAGCCCGGCGAACGCCAAACGGTTTCGCCGCAGGCGTTTCCACGCGTCACGCCCCAACGATGTCCCTTTGATGACTTCGTGATTGTCAGCCATAAAACCCTATTCGTACCTGATCCTTGGGTCCAAAAATCCGTACGCGATATCGACCGCGAGATTGAACAACATTATCAGGATCGAGATAAATGCAACGATGCCCAAGGTCAACGGTTCGTCGCGGTTCAGCACCGATTTGATAAAAATATCGCCAAGTCCGGGCAGAGCGAAAACCTTTTCGACGACCACCGTACCCGCAAGCAATCCGGCGAGTGCAGGGCCCGTGAACGACACGACCGGAATTATGCCGCCACGAAGTGCGTGACGAAAAAGCACAGTCTTTTCGTCCAACCCCTTCGCTCGTGCGGTGCGGATATAGTCCGAACGCATCACCTCGAGCATGCCGGCGCGCGTTAGGCGGGCGATGTACGCCGCGTAGATCGCCGACAACGTAATGACCGGCAGCACGATGCTCGAAATGCCGCCCCAACGTGCCGCCGGAACGAGATAAAGCGTAAACGCGAACAGCAGCACGAGCAAGGGCCCGACGACAAAATTAGGCACCGATAGCCCGAGCATCGCCAGGGACATCGAACCGTAATCGAACGCCGAATTTTGTTTGAGCGCGGCCACCGTTCCGGCGGTCAGGCCGATAAGCAATGCCAAAAGATAAGCCAAAATGCCGATCGTCGCTGAATACGGCAGATGACGTTCGATGATCTCATTGACCGACTGGCCCTGATACTTGAGCGAATCGCCGAAATCCAAACATTTGAATCGATATCCGGCGAGGCCGAATTGGACGCCGTTCGTCGTCGTTTCATCGTCGTCCATCGTCCGGCAGGTCGTGTTGCCGAGCATCCGCAGATATTGCCAGCCCATCGGTTGATCGAGGCCGTATTTTTTGCGGATATTCATCTCAACCGCTTTCGGCAGTTTCTTTTCCCCCGAATAAAAATTACCCGGCGCCACACGGATCAGGCCCCACGTGACCGTTATGACGATCAGGGCCATCGGTATGATGATCAGCAATCTGCGGATGATGAAGCTTAGCATCGTTTGATCTTCGGACTACTTGGCCGCAGCCGTCTGTGTGCTCGTGAGCACCTGCAACTCCCTTTCCACCTGCGGGTCGGTCTCGGTCAAAATGTTCGCGACGTCCTTGTCCCATTTGGCCGGGTCACGCTCGATATATACAAATTTCCATGGTATCAGCGTTCCCGGATTCGGGTACATACCCTTGATGTAGGGCTTTTTCATCCAGTTCGTGGCGTTAATGGTAAGCGGCACGATCGGCAACTGCTCCATCAGGTCAAACTCAGCACGTGCCAGCATCTCGAACCGCTTTGTCGGGTCGAGTTCCGCGTTGGCGGCATCGAGAGCGGCATCGTATTTCGGATCGTAAAATCCCGCTCCGCCCTCGTTTTCTTTGCCGTATTCGAGGCTCAAAAAGGTGTACGGATCGAGATAATCGCCGGACCACAAAAATTGCGAAAAACCCTCATACTGTAGTGATTTGAAATACGGCAGAAAGGTCTTAAACTCCATCGTTTTGAGCGGGACCGTGATCCCCAGATTTTGCGTCCATTGTGCCTGAACGTATTCGGCGACGGTGCGGTTGTTCTCGTTCGTATTGAATGTGAGCGAAACGCGGTCCGTCGGAAACGACGGGCACGAATACGTTTCACCATTCTTTACGACCGGAAAACCGGCATCGGACAGGAGTTTTCTCGCCGTTTCAGCGTCAAACTGCTTTCGTTTGGCCCATTCCTCGGGCGAGATGCCGCGTTCCTTGCGGATGTCCTCGCTAACCTTGGCCCGAGCCTTGTCGTAATCTGGCACAATGCCCGACGGAGCGAGATCGAACAGCGGTTTTGTCACCTTGCGAAACTTTGACAACGCCTCGTGGTCGAGGCCCAGATTGAACGCCCGCCGCACACGCACGTCATCAAACGGCGGTTTGGTCATATTCATCGCGTAGTACGAGGTGGCGTTCTCGGCAAAATCCAGGTACTCGTCCTTGTAACCGCGCATCTGCGAGATCCACGACGAAGGCACCGAATGGTTAAGTTCGGCATCGATCGCACCCGACTTGTAGAGGTTCATGATCGTCGAGAGTTCCTCGACGGGGTAAAACTCGATGCGGTCGAGGTGCACGTTTGCGGCGTCCCAGTAGTTAGTGTCGCGTTCGACGATCAAGGCGTCGTAGGGCCGATGTTCTTTGAGTTTGAACGGCCCGCACGTGACAATATGCTCCAGCCGGGTCCAATTGTTGCCATATTTTTCGACCGCCTGCTCCGGCACAAGCCTAAAAAACTGATGAGCTAGCAGGCCGAGAAAGAACGGCGAACTCTGCCGCAGCGAGATTCGCAGGGTATAGTCATCGATCGCCTCGACGCCGATGTCCTCGGCCGCAACCGGTACGAACTCGGCACCCTCAGCGGCGGCTTTCAGCTTCGGGTCAGATTCGATCTGTTTCGCACGCTTTTTCTCGTCACCCTCGAGCGTTATCCGATCCGGCCCATGAAGCTTTTTGCCAAATTCGGTCGCCGGGCCAAATTCGGGCGTCGCGGCCAAGGGTTTCCCGGAGATATCGGCCGTGGTCACAAATACCCCGTTCTTTTTGACGAAGACCTTTTCGCCATTAAAATCCTCAGAATACTTGATGAAATAACCAAGCTGTGCGGTCCGCGATATCGTCTCCGGGCGGAAACCACGGCGAATACTGTATACGAAATCGCGAGCGGTTATCGGTTTGCCGTCGCTCCATTTGGCGTTATTTCTGAGATGAAAGACAAATTCGTCGACCGTCGGCGAAATCTCCCAGCTTTTGGCGATCGCCGGTATCGGGGCCTGTGTCTTGGGTTCGTATTCGACCAGGCCTTCGAAAAGTGCCATAAAAATGCGAGCTTCCGGCTGGCCGTCCGGAAGTTGCGGGTCGAGCGTTTCGGATTCGGCACCGGAGACGTATCGCAGGACGTTTTCGGCTGGAGGAACCGTCTTGCCAAAATACTTGCCGCCGGCGGACGTTGTGCAATTCGAAAAGACCGCCGCCAGTAGGACGATCACACCGAAAGATCTAGCGATTTGTACGATCTCACTTGCCATTGGTTACCTACGGCGACCCGATACACGATGACCTGAAAAACGATTTTCGTCAATCAAAACCAAGCCGAATTTCTTACGTTTGCCTAAACGGCGATCAATTTGCGTCGCCGGCCGTCTTCGGCTGCCACGTATTGTCGATACTCACTTCTTTGAGTGACGGTGCGTCGAGCCCGTTCATCTCAAATCCCCGCACGTATGGTTTGACCAGCGAATATGTGGTCGGGAAATACAGCGGGATCGCATAAATGTTGAAGATCGAATCCGCCTCGCTCAATGTCGGGTCCGGGATCGGTTCCGCCTTTATGGCGGTGTTCTGTCCGCCGGTTCCATCCGTGTTCGGCTCGAGCTCGGTCTGGGACTCGGGCACCGGCGTACTCTCGGCCCTCGGCTTGTTCGCGATGTTGACGGTTTTCGGCTCTTTCGCCGAAGGCTCCTCTCTCTTCTTTAGCGGCCCAAAAACCGATGTTAGACTAACCAGTTCATCGGTCGTCGGCATCACGGCTCCGCGTCGGATCAGGTCAAATTCGCCGGCGGCTCGGGTCTTTTCGATCTCCGACGACTCTTTCACGATAATAAGTGTGTCAATGTTGAGGTTCTGCCGCCACATCTGGGCGACCGATTTGGCGACCCGCTGCTGCGTATCGTTCCGATTGATGACAAGACGGATCTGCGGAAAATTTTGGGCGTTGGGATATCCTGCCTTCGACAGCAGGTCTTTGGCACGCCCGACGTCGAGCGACAACGCCGCCACATTTGGCTCGCCGAGCGGCAGGAAAGAGTACGCCGCCTGGGTCGAACCCTCTAGTTCGCCTTCGGTCAACCGCTCGCGGTCGATCGATATCGCCAACGCCTCGCGAACGCGTCGGTCGTTGAACGGCGCATTTTTGGCGTTTATTTCGTAAAAATTCAAGGCACTGTGCGGCGTCCGGCGAAAATCTTCGTACGGTGCGAGTAGCTTTAGTGCAAGCGGCTCGAACTCGGCATTCGACACGGCATCCAGGCTCCCCGATCGATACGCCTCGAGTGCCTTTTCGGCATTTTCCATCGGCACGAACCGGACACGTTCGAGGCCGATAGATTTGCGGTTCCAGTAAAATTCGGTCCGTTCGAGCAGTATGCCGTCTTTCGCTATCGATGTAATATGAAACGGCCCGTTTGTGACCAGATCGTCGTCGAGTCCCTCGTCCTCAAATTCGACCCCGTCGCCATATATCGGCCGAAATATCGGATTTGCGACCAATTTTGGCAGATCCTTGTCCGGTAGTTCGAGCGTGACCCGCAAGGTGCGGTCGTCGAGAGCCTGAACGCCCAACTTTGCGAGCTCGGGCACCTTAACCGGATCATCGGGCCGCGGTTTGGTGGTCTCGCTGTGCGGCGACGCCGGGGCGATCGGCGTGGGATCGGGTTCGGCCTGCAGCTTATTCGTCATCGTCCGGCCTTGGGCACCCGGTTCATGCAGAAAGTCGGTTGGTCCGCCGATCTTTGTATCTGCCCGCGGAACCGGCTGTTTGAGCCCGACGATGTTCTGAAATAAATACTTGTTGGCCGCCTTTTCCTTGAGGGCGGCGAGACGTTTCCACGAGTTAACAAAATCCTCGGC
>JAYVUD010000396.1:0-7921 GCA_043788335.1 Chloracidobacterium sp.
TTCCCGCGGCGTCGACGGTCGTCACTACGGTCACTCCGCTGGCAAAATTACTAAGTGCGGCTCGAAATTCGTCGTTGCTGATCGGCATATCTTGGACAAACAATCTGATGACGTAACCTCAACGCTACATAATATTCCGCCCATCGTCAACAAAACCGTCTCTCTGATCTTTGCGGCTAAATGGCCGAATCAGATATCCTCTTTGTGAGTGAACGATACCGACCAATTTTTTGCCGAATGCAGCCGCGTCGTTGACGCCGAACTTGACCGTCTGCTTCCGGCGTCCGACGTCGAACCCTTTCGTCTGCACGAGGCGATCCGTTGGAGCGTTTTCGCGGGCGGCAAGCGGTTTCGCCCGGCGTTGATGATGGCCGTCGGCCGGACCTTTGGAGCCGATCTGAAGCTGATCGAATGCACCGGCGCGGCGGTCGAGATGATCCACACCTTTTCGCTGATCCACGACGATCTGCCGGCGATGGACGACGACGACCTACGGCGTGGACGCGAGACGTGTCACGTAAAATATGGCGAGGCGACAGCGATACTCGCGGGCGACGTGCTTCAAACGCTTGCGTTCAAGGCACTTGCCGGTGATACACACCTTTCTGCCGAGACCCGTGTCCGGATGATCGCGATGTTTGCCAATGCGTCGGGAACGCCGCACGGAATGGTTGCAGGCCAGCAACTCGATCTCGAGGCGGAGCGTCGCGAAACTTCCGTTGGCGAACTCGAAACGATCCACGCCCGTAAGACGGGAGCACTGATCACGGCGTCGGCCTTGGCCGGAGCAATCATCGCGGGCGTCAGCGAGGCCGACTTCGAGGCCGTTGAGCATTACGCCAGCCGGCTCGGTTTGTTGTTTCAGATCACGGACGATGTGCTCGACGTGACGCAAACGACCGAGATGATCGGAAAGACCGCCGGAAAGGATGTGGAAGCACAAAAGGCAACATATCCGGCGATCTTAGGCATTGAACGTTCGAGCGAACTCGCGGTCGAGGTGTGCGAAGATGCGTGCTCGGCACTCAGATCGATCGACGGCGATATGAGCCTGCTCGCGGCGATCGCCGGCAACATTCTCAACCGGACAAAGTAGCGGGTCAGTGGTAGGAAAGTCGGAATCGACGGGTCATTAGTAGTTTTTTATCCAGATGGAAATGAACGGATCTGCCCCATCCACATTTCAACGGATCGCGAAACCCGCCGCTGTTGCCGCGGTGCTTCTTTTCGCGTATTTCTCCGTCGTTACCAAACTCGGCTACGACTGGTGGACCGATGAGAATTACTCACACGGCTTGCTGGTGCCGTTCGTCATCGGATTTATCATCTGGAGCGAGAGCGAGCGGTTGCGTGACGCCGTGACCGAGGGCGGCCTGTGGCTCGGATGCGCGGTCGTCGGGCTTGCGACTGTGATGCTTGCCGCCGGAACGCTCGGTGCCGAACTCTTTACGCAGAGGATCTCGCTGATAATAATGTTAGCGGGCATCGTCATATACTTTTTCGGCCGGCGAATGTTGTCGATGCTCGCCGTTCCCTTCGTCCTTTTCCTCCTCGCCATCCCGGTACCGCAGATCGTCTTTAACCGCATCGCGTTTCCGCTGCAGATATGGGCTTCGCAAATGGCGGTGTGGGGAATAAGACTTTTCGATATTCCCGTACTGCGTAAGGGAAATGTGATGGACATTCTTCCGCGAGGTTCGACCCAGCTGATCTCGCTCGAGGTCGTCGAGGCGTGCAGCGGCATTCGCTCGTTGAGCACGTTGATCACGCTCGCACTCGTACTCGGTTATTTTACCAGACGCGACGACAGCGGATCATCGCGGTTCTCGACGTTTTGCCGGGCAGATCTTTGGCGAACCGTCACCTTGATGGTCTGCGCGGTCCCGATCGCCGTGTTGACCAACGCCGGCCGTGTTTCGGCGACCGGCGTGCTCACCTATTATTACGGTAAATCAGCCTCTGAGGGGACATTTCACGAAATATCGGGTTGGCTCGTCTACGTGGTTGCACTGGCGATATTGATCATTTTCAATGAGCTGCTCAAACGTATGTTCGGCCGCGGCCAGGACACGGGCGGAGCGGAGCGACGGCCCCCCGAACGCGTTTTGCATAGGTCGGCTCCGCTAATTCCAATATTGGTCGTTATCGCCGTAAGTGGTGTTGCTATCAATTGGTTCGTAAATCGCGGTGAGGTCGAGGTTCAGCGTCAGATGCTGGCAGACCTACCGCAAACGATCGGTGAATGGCGTCAGAAGGGAATTGATTTCAGATTCGACGCCCAGACCGAGAGCGTGCTGCGTGCGACGGATTATACAATGCGTGACTACGTTACGCCCGAGGGCCGCCAGGCTAATCTATATGTCGGTTATTACGCCTCGCAGCGGACAGGAGCAACCTACCACAGCCCGCAAAATTGCCTGCCCGGAGCCGGTTGGGTGCTCGGCGATCAAAACACTATCGATATATCGACCCGCGGCGGCCGCACGTTCAAGGCCAACCGGTACACGATCGAAAACGGTCCTTATAGGGAAGTAATGATCTACTGGTATCAGGGCCGCGGCCGAACCGAGGCAAGCGAGTATACCGACAAGGTGAATACCGTTTGGGACAGTGTCACGCGTCGCCGCACCGACGCGGCAATGGTCCGCATTATGACCAGCGTCGGAAACGATGAACCGTCAGCCCTCGCCGCTGCGGCCGATCTCGCCGGTCGCTTATCGGAACAACTCACGCCCTTTGTTCCTGAGTGATGGTATTTAATTTAGCGGTCCGAACGCTCCGTTGCGAAAGGCGTAGATGATGACCTCGCTCTCGCACGTACCAACGGTCAGCGAGTCGTTCTTGAGCTTATGCATCTTTTCCTTTTCGCCCGGGACGCCGAGGTCGACGCGGGAACCTTTTGCCTTGAGAGCCATGCCCGAGCGTTTGAGGTCGGCGGCCGATCCGCTGCCGATCTTATGCGGAGTATATTCCGCACCGCGGGCGATAAAACCCATAATGTAACCTTTTTTGCCGGCGATAAACTTGACCGCGTAGTCGCTACTGCCATTGCCGTCAAAATCGCCGACGACGATCGCTTTTTTGAATTGCGAGGTGCAGCCGGTGGCAACCGACGTCTGCACCCATCCTTTGTAGTTCGTTGTCAAATAACTGCGAACCTTGGCCGGCAATGTCTGTGCACCGACGGTCTGAGCCGATAGTGTGAATACAACGAACGCGAAAAATACTGTAGTTAGCAGTCGAATTTGTCTCATCTTTTCTCCGATACTGTCGGACCGAAACCGTGTCCGGCACCCGCCGTGATCCCGGTTCGGCCCGTAGCCATCTGATCGGAAACATAATCCTGTTTTGGCGCCGAGTCAAGCGTGAGATATCGAGGCTGGCTGGAAAGTCAGTTCAACTCTCTGCGACCTCCGCGTCCAACTTTGCGGACTCTGCGTTAGAATTCGGTTAAACACCGAAAACGCTGAGACTTACGCTGAGTCCGCGAATGATCAGAAAAATTCAGTCGGATCGCAACACTGGCAAAAAGTATCCTTCGTCCGACTTTTCAGACACCCTCATACTCAACAGGGTTCGTCGGCGACATTACTTTTACCGTCGAAGTTCCGCGCCCGAGCGACGAACTTAAGTTTACCGGACCTTTATTACTCCTTTTCCATCAGGTCGTGGTACTGGCCGCTGTCGACCCATTGCAGAATCTCGGAAACGCGCCAGACTGGGAACGGGTGCGACAGGCCGGCGTTGATGATGTCGGCCCAAAATTTGTCGAGTTTGTTTTCGTCGTAGTTCTTCTGAAACTCGCGTGCCTGTTCGAGGAAAAGGTCGTAGTCCACCTTCGACGCAAACGTGCCGCCGCTGAGTTTCATCATCGTTCGGCCGATGACGTGCGGGTCCTGGGTGACGAGCAAAGCCGCTCGGTCACAACTTAGTTCGGCACGGCGCGACCACGCGAGCAATGCACTCGATATGCCGGCTGAGACGATAAATTTGATAATTTCGCTGCCCGGAATGAGGCGGGCGATCGAGAGATTAGCCAGTGCCTCCATCAGGCGGGCGGCCGTCAGGTAAAGGACGTGTTCAGAGTGAATATGGCCAACCTCGTGAGCAATGACGCATAGCGTCTCCTCGTCAGTCAGGCGTTCGAGCAAGGCGGAATGGAGCACGATGACCGGCTTTTCGACGCCGCCGGTAAAGGCGTTGACCATCGGATTTTGCTGGATGAACATATCCGGCATATCGACACCGAGCGTGGTGCAGGCGATCTGCAGTTTGGCGTGAATGTCGGGGCATTGCTTGTCCGTGACCTTGATCGCCGACGCCATAAACGAAACGCGGATGGCCGATTCGCCGGTGACGGCGAGCAGCTTCTTTAATGCCGTGTCGATACCCGGAATGGCACGCAGGGCGGCCAGGGCCTTGCTGTCCGCGGGGTGGATATAGTCGTGTTTGTTTAGGTCCGCAAACTTTTTATGCGGCTCGTTCGACAGCGGCAACTTGCAGCGGCCGCAATTCGCGGAACGGTTGACGTAACCGTCCTTGACCGCGTTCTTCTGACCGCAATAGCGGCAGCGAACAGAGAGTGCCTTGACGACGCCGACGGGCGACGATCCTTCTGATTCCGGTTTTTTCTTTGCCATAAAGTGATTTTATAAGTTGCCACCCGCTTTAGCTAGCCCAAATCGTGTCAAATGCACGTCGGCTTTAGCCAAATTTCCTGAACCCATTATTCCGCGGTCTTTCAGCGTAAGGTATTACGAGCGCATTGCTAATTAGTTCGGCCAAAGGCTCGGTTTTGGATTCAGTTGAGCACTCGCTGACACTAGCGGCAAACGATCGAGATCCAAGGTCCCTTATACCCGCGTCAGTCGCACGACCGTTTCGACGTGATGCGTCTGAGGAAACATGTCGAGGGCAGTGATCGACAGTATTCGGTAACCCATCGCGGTCAGCACCGCTAGATCGCGGGCGAGGATCGACGGTTCGCACGAAACATAGGCGATCTGCTTTGCCTTCAAACGGGCGATATCGCGGATCGTATGCTTCTCGGTACCCGAACGCGGCGGGTCGAGCAGGACGAGGTCGGTGTTAGCGAGTTCGTGGTCGCTGAGGTATTCGCCGACGCTGCGGGCGACGAAATTGACGTTATCGAGACCGGCGGCACGGGCATTCTTTCTCGCGAGGCCGATCGCGTCGGAGTTGCCCTCGACGCCGATCACCTGAGTAAATCGGCGTGCCATCGGCAGGGCAAAAAGTCCGACACCGCAATAGAGGTCGAGGGCTTTGTCGCCGCTCGAATCGCCGAGCGCGGCGTCGATCAGTTCGCCGATCATTAGCTGATTGCCCTGAAAAAAGCTGCGGGCCGAGAATGAATATTTGTCCTCGCCCGACGTGAACGAAATTTCGGTGGTCCTTTCGAGCAATTCGGCTGAGTAGACCGAAGTTTGGTCGCCGTCGCCGCTCGCGGCTTCGACCTCGAGGCGGTCGCTCCAAACGGTGTCAAAGTCGATCACATCGCGCAATCGCGTCAGCTCGGCCTGCAGACCGGGCGTCAATACCGGGCACGTTCGGACGTCAACGACGTCGTGCGAATAGCGTCCATAGTAACCAAACTTGCGCCCCTCGCGGTCGGCGTGCCATTTTGCACGCGAACGATAGCCAAGCTGCTGCGGACTCGGTACGATCCTGATCTCGCCGGCAAACTCGACCTTGCCCAGCCGCTGCAGGCAATCCCCAATGATCGCGACCTTGGCCGCAAGCTGTGCCTCGTACGTCAACTGCTTAAAATCGCAGCCGCCGCACGTGCCAAAATGTAGGCACGGCGGTGCCACGCGGTCCGGCGAAGGCTCAAGCACCTCGACGATCTCGGCAAACGCCGTGCGTTTCTTTAGGTCCGTGATACGGACGCGAACGCGGTCGCCGGCAGCGGCGAGCGGCACAAAAACAGTTAATTTTTCGGCGAACGCGAGCCCGAGGCCGCGCGGCACGATCTTTTCGACGCGAACCTCGAGTTCGTCACCGACCGAATATCCGTCTTTTTCAATTGTCATTTAATGTCGAAATTTCCTTCCTCGAGGACCCGCCGCAAGGCCGCCAGATCTTCGTCGGCAGTGTAGGTCAGAGCGAAAACTATCGCATACCCCTTGCGCACGATGGCGTAAACACGCTTTTTGCCGGCTTTTGACGATGTGTCCAGAAAGCCAAATTGCATCGCACCGAGCTGCTCGGCCTGCGTTTCTGAATACTGGAAATCGGCCGGCAGCGGCAGCGACCTATACGTCGCCCGTACCGCGTCAAAATAATCAACCGCGTCCTTGACGCCCGGTTCGAGTCTGAGGTCCTCGGCCGCGACCCGCAGAACCGCAACGTTCTTCTTATCCTGCTCGGTACGAAATGCGGTAAACAAAATGTCGAGATCCTTGACCGACCGGTCGACCGTTGCACGGGCCGTCGGGCCGATGGTGTTTGGGGCTTTGACGCTGAGGTCGATACCGTCATTTTTCAGTATCCGCTCAAAATCCCGGCCGGCGAAATACCACGATGGCGGCATAACAAGTTCAAAGCCAAACCGCCTGCTGCTATACGTGCTTTTGCGAATGCTCCCGCCGTTTTTGACGACCAGGTCCTCTTCGACAACGGGCGTCGCCGCGGGCGTCGGCTTTGCACGGGGCCGTACCTGGGCTGACGCCAGGCCGAAAGCCGCAACGGTCAGGAACAATATTCCAAAAAGCTTTCTCATAAGTAAAACAGGCCGAGACGCGGGACGCCGGCCTCCTCGCGAAGCCGCTTGAGCAGCATCAGTTCGAACGTCTGCTTATAAGCGTCGGGTTCCATCGATGCCTTGTACGCCTTGAGTTGGTCCGCCATCTCTTTCTCCAACAGCTTTAGATGCGGCTTTTCCCAATTAGATAGCAGCCCGCGGTCGAGCAATTTTTCGATATCGCCGAGCGTTTTGTCGATCTGCTCAAAATCGTTGCCGAGATCGGCACTTAGGTCGTCGAGCCGGCCGACGGCACGCTCGATCTCCTCGTGCAGGGCGGCGATCCCGATCGATCGCAGCTCGCTAATGGCATTTTCGATATGCTCGCGGATGGCGTCGATCGAAAATTCGCCCGGATCATCGGCTGCACCGTCCGCGGACTTACCGGTCTGCGACCGCATCCACTCGGTGTACCCGACCTCGATCTCCTCGCGACAGTAGAAAAGGCTCTTGATCGACCGCGTCCCGGCCGGCTGTTTGTCGTAGACATCAAAAACCGACTCGATCGATCGTATCACGATATGCAGCGGTATCCCGCGGTCCTGCCACGTCTCGATCAGAGCCCAGTCGAGCGGGCTCAAAAACAAACTCTTACCCCGCCGCCGGATAAACGTGTCTTCGATCTCGGTGTAATAATTGAAATAGTTCAATGCTCCATCCTCAGGCCATCGTATGAAAATGTGATCCCGTTTTGTTAGTTTTGTCGCGTATTAATATAAGAGCAAAACCCCGGCGTTTGATGTTGCGACTTATTGAGCCTGACGGGAAAAAACAATCGTGGACTGGTTAAAGCTAAACAAACATAAGATGAGCCCATTGGCAGCGTCATTGACTAATACAAGGCGCCTCTCTATTATAACGCCACGCGTCTCTGACACAACGTCTCGTACCGGTTCGGCAATGAACGCATCACCGTTTTCTGAAAAAGAGATCACAGGCATGCTGCGGGCATGGGGGGGAGATGCAGATGCAGTATCGGAAGATCTGATCCTTGCCGTTTATCGCGAACTCCGGCGACAAGCCCGCTTTGCACTCCGACGCGAGCGTGTCAACCATACCTTAAATACGACCGCTCTGATCAATGAAGCTTACATTAAGCTTGCGGGGCAGCGCTCGGTCAAATGGAAGAATCGCGATCATTTTTTTGGCATCGCGTCGCGG
>JAYVUD010000397.1:0-4009 GCA_043788335.1 Chloracidobacterium sp.
GGCGTTCGGAGTCGACCTTTCGAAAGAGATGCCGTATCACGAGACGCTGACCGTTTTTTGGACGCGGACGGTGGCGAATTTTAACGCGTCGCGTTTGGAAACTTCCCTGCTCGAACGGGCAAACTTACTCGTTGCGACGTATGATAAGGACTATCCGCTGCAGTTCTACAGCCGCGGGTATTTGTTTTCGGAGGAGGCGAGGGCGGAATTTGTTGAGGGTGACATTGTTCGTAACAAACCAGTAATTTAGACAATTGACGCATCTTATCGTTTAATTGAATACGCAAGGATACATTAAAATGAAACCAATCTTATCCATGATTTTGTTTTTGTCAGTCAATGCAGTTTGTTACGCTCAGGATGAGGCTCCGACTGGAAATTGCGCCCCATCAACTAAGATCGGTGAAATCGAATATGTTTCACTAAACGATGCCAGAGAAAAGCTTGATTTATTCGGTCTACAAATCAAGAACTCAAATGCGTATGGTTATGTAATTGGATATGGTGGAAAAAAGACAGAATCGAACGAAGGACGAAATATTGCCGACGAGGTAGAGGAGTATCTAATTTCCAAATTCAAATTCACGCCGTACGTTACGATAGCTAGAATAGACGGCGGACATAGGGAAAGAGCGACTGTCGAACTATTCATTAAACCCTCATCTTGCAGTGCCAACCCCGAATCATCGCCAAGCTTGAGTTACGACGACGTTAGCTATAAAGAAGAAAAGGAATTCTTTGACAAATCCATAGTTCGAAAACCGAGCTCAGAATTACGAAGTCTTAGGACCTTTGAAGCGGAACCTTCATACCCTCCAGCGGCACGAGCAGTGCGTGCAAAAGGCAAAGTAGTACTTCTGGTATTGATTGACGAAAAAGGTCAGGTTACTAAAGCAGTTGCGGTTGATGGTCATCCACTACTGCGCTTAGCGGCTGAAAATTCGATCAAGCAATCCGTTTTCCAGAAACTTTTCGTAGATGAACATCCGATCAAATACGGTGGAAAGATAGAGATTGATTTCGATCCTTTAATAGACAAAATCACCATAGAGAATAACTAATGACGTTACGTTTTTTTAATACGCTATCCCGTCAGATTGAGGAATTCCGTCCCATCGAAGATAACAAGGTGCGGATGTACATCTGCGGGCCGACGGTTTGGAATTTTGCTCATATCGGTAATTTTCGGACGTTTATTTTTGGCGATGTGCTGCGGCGGTACCTGAAATTTAGGGGTTATGAGGTCACACACGTATTTAACCTGACGGACGTCGACGACCGCATCATCAACGAGTCAAACGCTCGAAATATCTCGATCGACGATTTTACGGCGCCGTTCATACAGTATTTTTGGGAAGATTTTGATGCCCTCGGCAATGAGCGGCCCGAGGTGACCCCGCGGGCGACGCACCATATCACCGAGATGATCGAGATTATCTCGAAGTTGCTCGATAACGGCCACGCGTACGAGTCGGACGGTTCGATCTACTACCGCATTACGGCGTTTCCCGAGTACGGCAAATTGTCAAAGATCAGCTTTGCGGGCAACAAGGCCGGCGGGAGCGAGCGGATCGATACGGACAAATACGACAAAGAGGATGCTCGCGATTTCGCTCTCTGGAAACTGGTCGGCGAAGACGATCAGCCTGGTTGGGACGCGCCGTTCGGACGCGGGCGGCCGGGTTGGCACATCGAGTGCTCGGCGATGGCGATGAAGTATCTCGGCGAGACGTTTGACCTGCATGCGGGCGGCGTCGACCTGCAGTTTCCGCATCACGAGAACGAGATCGCCCAGAGCGAGGGTTCGACCGGCAAACTTTTTGCTAAATATTGGATACACAGCGAGTTCCTGAAGATCGACGACGTGACGATGTCGAAATCGAAGGGCAACTTTTTCACGTTTCGCGACCTGCGGGCGCAGGGCTATTCGCCGCTCGCGATCCGCTATCTGCTGCTGTCGGTTCCCTACCGCAAGCAGCTCAATTTTACGTTCGAGGGACTCGCCGGTGCCGAAAGCACGGTCGAGCGACTGCGTAACTTTCGCCGTTTAGTAACGGAGGCACGTGTTCAACCCGGTTCGGACTCGTCAACGCGGGCAAAGATCAGCTTGGCGCTGACGGATTTTCAAACGGCGATGGACGATGATCTCAATACGGCCTCGGCTCTCGCAACGCTGCACGACCTGGTCCGTGAGATCAACACCGTGCTCGCGGGCGGCGAACTGAGATCGGACGACCGGGCAGCGGTGCTCGATGCGGTTGTACAATACGACTCGGTGCTGGGCATTTTCGGGCACGAGGAAAACGAGATACTCGACGACGAGATCGAAAAGCTGATCGCGGACCGGCAAGAGGCACGACGCAACCGCAATTTCGCACGCTCGGATGAGATCCGCGATATTTTGGCGGGAAAGAACATCATTCTCGAAGACACACGCGACGGCGTTCGCTGGAAACGCAAGTAGGAGTGCCTAACCGATGAACAAGTTATTCAGTCTGATCAAGTGGGGCGTCACGCTCGGTTCGGGGTCCCAAAATTTCCTGGGGGCCAAGTGGATCCAACGGTCGCTCGATAAAACACCGGTCGAGCGGCGGCGTTCTAAGGCTCTGCACATCCTGTCGCTGAGCCCGCACCATTTTTTCGACACCGATAACCCGGCTTACAAAGGGATGAGCCGGGAGCAATTTCTGGATGCCGCCTTTGAGGTTGATAAGATCTCGCGTGAAAAGCTGATGGACCAGGTGCTGTCGAGCCGTTTGGGTCCGGGCGACACCGTTCTCGATTACGGTTGCGGGCCCGGATTTTTGTCCAAAGCGGTCTCCGGCCACGTCAAACAGGTCTACGCCGCTGACATCTCGCCCGGAACGCTGGCGTGTGCAAACATCCTGCACCCGGCGGACAACATTAAATATGTTACGGCGGACGACGACGGCCTGGCCGAAGTGCCGGACGCAACCGTCGACGTTGTCGTCAGTTTTGCGGTCATTCAGCATATCGGGGACGCGATATACGACCTGATACTTGCTAACTGTTTCAGGAAATTGAGGCCGGGCGGGCAGGTCATTATCGGGATACAACTGCTCGAGCCGGGCTGGAAGACCGAGGCCGAATGGCTGGCCGACCGGTCGATCAAGGGCCGTTTGAAATTCAAATACGGGCTCCACTGTTTTGGACGCACGCCGGAGGAACATCTGGCAATGGCGGCGAAACATGGATTTGTCGATGCACGTATCGAGAGCGTCGCCGAGATGGTCGACGAAAAATTTGACGATATCTGCTCACAGCATCTGATGACAGCTCATAAGCCCGCCTAGACTCATCGTTCAAGCAGAATAATGATAGCGTTATCACCGCTCGCGGCAAACATCTTGCGGTCGGCGATGTGGTAACCGCGTGCGAGGAATACGCTGAGTGGGCCTTTTTTCTCGTCGATCGCCGGGCCGCGGTAAGCGATCCAAAAGCGTTTGGCGTCCGCCTCGCTCAGATCGACGGTGGCGATCTCGTCAAAGCCGCGGGGCAGAAAGTAGGACGTGTCCTCGGTCACGCCGTCGACGTCACGTATCTTTGAGACCGTTAATTTGCTGCTTTGTTCGTGAAAGGCGAACCAAAAATGATAGGCAACGAGGTCCTCGAAAACGTAGACCGGAGCCGCGGGCCGGGCGGAGACGTCCGCGGAGAGAGGTTCCCATGCGCACCAGATGTAGTTGGGCGTTTCACGCTGCACCTGCATTGAAAAGGCAAATCCCGTCAGCACCAAGAGCAGCCCGATGAACGCGGGGCGAACGGCGGCGATGTCGATACGGCCGACGAGCGAGCCAATGAGCAGGGCGATCGGGGCGAAAACGATGATCAGGTGCCGCGTTCCCCAGATCGAATACGGCATCACCCAGCTTGCGGCAAAGACAAACAGCGTGGGCAGAATGATAAAGATCGCCAACAGGCGTTTGGTCTCAAATTTTTCGGCCACGTGCGACCGGCCAATGATAATACCGGCAACTGACCCGATGAA
>JAYVUD010000398.1:0-3986 GCA_043788335.1 Chloracidobacterium sp.
CTCGGTTGCCAAAGAGAATGCTTACGCCGCGACAAACTTTCCATTCGAGATCATCACGCTATATCCCGACTTTTTCACATATCCGGCCGACAACGTCGAACGTGCCGCAATTCTCCTGCACGAGGCTAAACACCTCGCCGGCAAAGATGAGCACGACGCCTACGAATTTGTCTGGACGCATCGCCGTCAACTCGGTTGGACGAGCGACAATTATCGCAACTCGCCCGTCTGGATTAACGTCAGGCGGCAGACCAAAGAAGATGTACCGTTGCTCTTTGTCTGCGATTTCAATGACGCCGGCGACTGTACGCAATAGACCTACAAACGAATAAGATCGAGAACCGCCCGGCCGAGACTGATCGGGTCGCCCTGCTGTATCACGACTCGCAAAATTCCGCTTGGCGAAAAGGCGGAACCTTCGTTTTCGCTCAAATACTGCATCAGTTTCTCAGGCGATACGCGGGCATTTTCGCCAAGCTTGATCGCCAGGCCGTCAGCTGTTTTGTCGATCGAGACGATGGCGAGCCGTTCGGCCAATTTACGAAGCCTGCCATATTCGAAAAGGTTCTCGACCGAACGCGGGATACGGCCGTACCGATCCTCGATCTCGGTGTGGATCTGCATCAGGATCTCTTCGGTCTCGGCCGATGAGATGCGTTTGTAGGTTCGCAGACGCTGGCCCGCCTCTGAGATGTAGTCCTTCGGAATTGACACGTCGACGCCCAGATTGATCGAGACGCTCGTTTCGTCAGCGATGTCGTCGCCCCGCATTTCGGCGATCGTGCGTTCGAGCATCTTGGTGTACAGATCAAAGCCGAGAGCGTCGAGATGGCCCGATTGCTGGCCGCCGAGGATATTGCCGGCGCCGCGAAGTTCGAGATCGAGAGCAGCGAGGCGAAAACCCGCACCGAGGTCCGAAAACTCGCGGATCGCCGACAGCCGTCGCCGGGCGATCGGCGTGAGCTCGAGTTCGCTGGCGATCAATAGATATGCGTAAGCACGGCGATTTGACCGGCCGACACGACCGCGAAGCTGATATAGCTGAGAGAGGCCGTAATTGTCGGCGCGGTTGATGATGATGGTGTTAGCACGCGGTATGTCGATGCCGTTTTCGATAATGGTGGTGGCGACGAGTACATCGTATTTATAGTCGACGAAATCGAGCATCACCTCTTCCATCTCTTTCTCATTCATCTGCCCGTGGCCAATGGCGATCCGAGCAGCCGGAACGATCTTCTGCAAAAGAGCTGCGATCGCTTCGATCGATTCGACGCGGTTGTGGATGAAAAAGACCTGGCCGCCGCGTGCGAGTTCAAGCTCGATCGCCGAACGGATGACGCCCTCGGCGAACTGTACGACCTGTGTATTGATCGCGAGGCGGTCGCGTGGCGGCGTTTCGATCACGGACATATCCCGCATTCCCAAAAGCGACATATTCAGCGTTCGGGGGATGGGCGTGGCCGAGAGCGTGAGCACATCAACCTTTTTCTTGAGCTGTTTGAGCTTTTCCTTGTGCCCGACGCCGAATCGCTGCTCTTCGTCGACAACAACGAGGCCGAGCTTTGGCAGTTTGACGTCGGTCGACAATATCCGATGCGTGCCGATGAGCACATCGACCTCGCCATTGGCTGCCGATTCGGCGACGGCCTTTTGTTCCTTGCTCGAGCGAAAGCGGGAGAGTAGCTCGACCTTGACGGGAAACGCCGCGAAACGCTTCTTAAACGTCTCGAAATGCTGATACGCGAGCACGGTCGTCGGCGTCAATATTGCCGCCTGTTTGCCGTCCATCACGGCCTTGAACGCAGCGCGCATCGCGACCTCGGTCTTGCCGTAGCCGACGTCGCCGATGATGAGGCGATCCATCGGCGTATGCGATTCCATATCGCCTTTCACGTCCTCGATCGCTGAGGCCTGATCGACGGTCAGGTCGTAGGGAAAAGCGTCCTCAAATTCGTGCTGCCACGGTGCGTCGGGCGGGAAAGCGTGGCCGCGGACGAGTTTGCGCTCGGCGTATAGCTTGAGCAGTTCGTCGGCCATATCACGCATCGCCCGTTTGGCCTTGGCTTTGGTTTTTTGCCAACCGAGTCCGCCGAGACGATCGAGTGACGGGGAGGTCGCCTCGCCCGACGAGTAGCGAGAAACGAGATCCATTCGCTCGACGGGGACAAAGAGTTTGGCATTCTCGTTGTATATGAGCAGCATGAACTCGCGTTCCGCCCCCTGCGACGAGATCGTCTGAAGTCCATCGAAACGCCCAATGCCGTGGTCGACGTGGACGACGTAATCGCCCGGTTTGAGATCGCGAAAATCGGATATGAACGCACCGAGCTTAGATTTGCCGGGCCGCGTCTTTGAACGCCGGTTGACGGCCGGCAGATCGCCCGAGATCTCGCCGAAAAGATCGCTTTCCGAATAGATTCGACGTTCAAACGGCGGCAGTTCGAACCCGTTCGACAGGTCGCCGACGACGATCGCGTCCGACAGCAGCGGGGAATCGTACTCCCGTAGTATCTCAACGATACGCTCGGCCATTCCCGGCGTCCGGGTGACCACCTCGATGCTGCCCGCTGGTGTGATCGTCTTGGCATATTTGCTGAGTTCGTTAACAAACTCTGCGATGTCGCCGTGAAATTTCCGCGTCGAACGCGACTGCAGTTCGATCTCAACGGCCTTTTCGGCGGTCGGAAACATAAATAGCGGCGGCATCTCGCGCGATTCGCCAAGGGCAAATTCGGCGTCCGTCGCCGACGCGGTTCGGCCGAGGGCACGTAATTCGAGGCGGGTTTTGGTTTCGAGATGCGTTCGCAATTCGTCGGGTGTTACGAACAATTCGCGGGGTTCGAGGCCGACCTCGCCAGACTCGGCGATGACGTCGTGACTATTGTTGAGGTGTTCATAAAGCCCGGTGAGGCCGTGCTCGACCGCTGCCGGTTCGTCGATGACAAAGATACACTCGGAGAGATGCTCAAAGATCGTCGCGCCGAGCGGTTTGACGAGTGGGATCTGAAATTCCCAACCGGAAAAGGTCTCGCCCTCGGCGGCAAAATCCGTGCGGTCCTTGAGATTGCGGTTATATTTTTCGTCCGAGAACCGTTCGCGGGCAAAAAAAGCCCAATCGATAAGGTCCTGCGGCGAAACCGCGATCTCACGCATCGGGGCGACAGCGATCTCTTTCAGTTGCCCGGTCGAAAGCTGCGTGTCCGGGTCGAACGAGCGGATCGAATCGACCGTATCACCGAAAAACTCGATGCGGACCGGGGCGACAGCGTCCGGCGACCAAACGTCGACGATGCCGCCGCGAACCGAAAACTGTCCGGGCCCGAAGAGCGGCTCTTCGCGAACGTAACCGCCCGCGAAGAGGCGTTCGATCAGCGTCTCGGGCGGGAAATCTGAGTCGCGAACGAGTTCGCAACCGAGTGCCGCGATCTGATCCGGCGTCACCGTCCGCTGGATCAAGGAACGAGCCGAAAGAATGACGAAATCGTGATCACGCCGCCGCAATTGCCACAGGGCGAGTGCCCGCCGTTCCTGGGTCTCAGCGTGCGGCGACACACCCGAATACGGGTCAGCCTCGAAAGACGGAAGCGAGATGATCTTCGCAGCCACCGTGGCATCGTTCTCGGCGTCGCCGCCGCCCTGCGTTTCGGCGTCGCGAAAGAAACCAAGATCCGTTTCCCAAGATTCGAGCTCGCCGTTCGATTCGGTGACGATAGCGAATGTCTTACCGGTCGCTGCCTGCAGTTTCGTCAGGACGAACGCCTTGGCCGCAACCGAGGTCAGGCCGCTGAGGCTGATCAGTCGCGAGCCTCTGTCTATCTCGCTCTTTAATTTGTCGAATTCATCCGCCATAAACACGCGTAGCCGCAGAAAACGCGCTCGGGGCGGGTGTCGCTCGCCGTTCGCGTTTTCCTGCAGTAAATGTATTTTGACACAATCGGCCGAAGTTTGCGTTGACTGCGTGTCAGTAGCCCGCACGTAAGTAAGGG
>JAYVUD010000399.1:0-2340 GCA_043788335.1 Chloracidobacterium sp.
GCGAGCGCGCGTTCATTTCGTGCTCGGTCTTAACGGCCAAATACGCCGAACCGTGAACCGCGAGTGCGACAAACGCGACGACGCCCGAGAGCACGGTGAACCAATCGAGAATGCCGGTCGACCCGGTCGTCGTCCAATCGGTAAAGAGCGGTTCGAAGAAATATCCTGTCTGGTCAAGCGGTACGCCGCGAATGACATTCCCCAGAGCCGCTCCGAAAAATATCGCCAGCAGCACGCTCGCCATTGAGAACACAAAATCCCAAAAGCTCGTCCACAACGGATTATCGAGCTGATGACGCAGTTCGATGCCGGCGGCACGAAGTATCAGCAGCCACAGCACCATGATCAGCGGCAGATAAAACCCGCTGAAACCGGCCGCGTATAGCTGCGGAAAAGCAAAATAAAGCGTGCCTCCCGTCGCCAGCAGCCAAACCTCGTTGCCGTCCCAGATCGGGCCGATCGCACGAATGACCGTCGCCCGCTCGCTCTCGTTGCGGCCGACAAAATAATGGACGATACCGGCACCGATGTCGAACCCGTCGAGGATGACATAACACACCAGCATGAACGCGACTATCATGAACCAAACTGTTTCCATATGCCCTCTTTAATATCCCTCAGCCGCGGTTTCCGTTTCGGCACCGAGTTCGTCCGCACCATGTTCGATCCGGCGAAGAATTAAAAATATGTACAGAAGCGAAAGGACCGTATACAGACCCATAAACCCGAGCAGCGTAAAGAGCACGTTGCCGGATGAGACCATCGGCGAATGTCCGTGCTCGGTGCGAAAAAGGCCATAAACGAGCCACGGTTGGCGTCCGATCTCGGCGACCATCCATCCGACCGTATTGGCGACGAACGGGAACGGAAAACTGAGCATCAAGATCCACATCAGCCAATTCGAGCTAAATAGCCAACCGCGCCACATCCAAATCGCAGACAGCACCATGATGCCGATAAAGATGGTGCCCAGGCCGACCATAATGTGAAAACTGTAATACAGCAGCGGGACGTTATCGGGATGCTGGTCCTTTGGAAATTCGTTAAGGCCGCGAACCTGTGCATTCCAGCGTTGGTATGTGATAAAGCTCAACATGTTCGGGATGTGAATTGCGTTGTCGAGCCGCTGCTTTTCCATGTCCGGTTGACCGATCAGCACGAGCGGTGCTCCCTGCGTCGTATCGAACAGGCCTTCCATCGCGGCAAGCGTGACCGGTTGATGCTCAGCGATCATCCGCCCCTGCAGGTCGCCGGACGGGAACAGCATCCAGATACTCGCGATCAGGCCGGCCACGACGCCGACCTTGAGAAACATCTGCCCGTACGCGGCCTTCTTGTTCGACAGCACATAAAAAGCACCGATAGCGGAAACGGCAAACGCACCGACGACCAAGGCACCGCCCATATTGTGCATGTACTCGTAGATCGCCCATTTATTGAGCACGAGCGCCCAAAAGCTCGTGAGTTGCACCGAACCGTCGGGTGCGTATTCGTAACCGACCGGATGCTGCATCCATGCGTTGGTCGCGATGATGAACCAACCCGAGAGCCACGTGCCGCAAAACAACAGGAACGCGGCGACCCAGTGCATCGTCTGCCCGAGACGTTTTTCGCCGAACAGAAATAGGCCGATGAACGCGGATTCGAGAAAAAACGCGAACGTGCCCTCCATCGCCAGGGTTTGCCCGATCACACCGCCGGCAAATCGAGAGAACGCCGCCCAATTGGTTCCGAACTGAAACTCCATCGGGATACCGGTCACCACGCCGAAGAGAAACGTGATGCCAAATATCTTGCCCCAAAACCTGGCCACCTCATTCCAACGCTCGTCCTTTTTCCAGATCGCCAGCGTCTTAAACACGACCAGCAGCGGAGCCAGCCCCATCGTCAGCATTGGGAAAAGATAGTGATATGTGATCGTAAACGTAAACTGTATACGATCGAGAAAATTGGATTCCATTAATGCCCTCCATTGCCGGGTCTAGCGGTCGATCTCTCGCCGAAACGACTTGAATCTTTCAAATACAGCATCGTAACCTATGTTGTCCGCTTTCGGGACCGCTTTCCAGTGAGCAAAAGTAATATTTCACTGCTGGAGATAATAGTATAACTTATATTTACTCGCCGCGCGCATATCAACGGATGCGATTCGCGGACCCTAAAAAAAAGGCGGCCCGCCTGGACCGCCGAGTTCTCGAGGAGAAAGGAGAAAACTTAATTATGCTTGATGCAAGCTCCGTGCCACACGTTCCACACCCGAAAAAAGGCCGAATCAGGACTAAATACTCCGAGTTATAACCGGAAAACGGGTCGGTCCCAACTGCTGTACCACACAAAATC
>JAYVUD010000400.1:0-9378 GCA_043788335.1 Chloracidobacterium sp.
CGAGGTGCCATACTGCATCGGGCGGCCGACAGTTTCCTTGCGTCCGCGTGCGACGATGAGGCGTTTGTCGAGAAGCGTTTTGATCGCCGAGGCAGACTGGACGCCGCGGATCTCGAGGATTTCGGGTACGGTCACCGGCTGTTTGTAGGCGATGACAGCGAGCGTCTCGAGGGCGGCGAGCGAGAGTTTGGCTGACGGGCGTGTCTTGAGGAAACGCCGAACTTCCTCGTGAAAATCGGTCCGCGTCGCTAGTTGCCAACCGCCCGCGATCTCACGGACCTGGAGTCCGCTGTCGCGGGAAACGTACTCGCTCTGCAGTTCCTCGATGGCGGCCTCGATGCTCTCGCGTTCCTCGTCGAGGACCTCCGCGAGCAGTTTGGTCGTGACCGGTTCGTCGCCGACGAAGATCAGGGCCTCGACCAAGGCGACTAGTTGGCCCGGGCTGCGGTATTCTTTCGGCGGTGTAAAAAGTTCTTCCAGATCCATAGTTGCAATTTTACCGCAGAGTCGCTGAGACCCAGATAATCGAAAGTACGGGGCCGATCACGGTCAAATTATTTCAATTCAACATTTCTCCGCGTCTCGGCGTCTCCGCGGTTCAAATTCGCTTGAGTATCACGTCCCCAAACGTTGTCGCCTGGACCAATTTTACGCCCTCGGTCCGGACTATTTCGAGAACGGCAATGAATGCGGTGACGAGCTCGCGTTTCGAGTGCATTTCCTCAAAGAATCGGAGCATGCTGATCTCACCAAACTCGAAAATGCGTTTTTTTAACGATTTCATCATGTCGGCCAGCGAGATCTCTTCGCGTTCGATCTCCATTTTCACCTCGTCGACGTGGCGGGCGACTATCTTTTGAAACACGGTGAGCAGATCGAAAACGGAAGCATTGATCTCGGCATTATTGTCGTCCGACTCGATCGCTCCGCGTGTAAATATCGCCTGCTCGACCGTCGAGCGTTCGTAAAGCATTCCGGCGGCGGTCTTAAATTTCTCGTACTCGAGCAGACGGTCGACGAGTTCCCGACGTGGGTCCTCGGTCTCCTCTTCGTCGGGTGCGAATGGGTCGCGAGGCAGCAGCATTCTCGATTTGATCTCGATGAGCGTTGCCGCCATTACCAGAAAATCGGCAGCGATCGAGATGTCGAGCCGTTTCATCAGCCGAATATACTCGAGGTATTTTTCGGTAATGCGGGCGATCGGGATGTCGAAAATGTTCGCCTGTTCCTGTTTGATAAGGAAAAGAAGCAGATCGAGCGGCCCGGCGAAATCGCCGATCTTGATCTTGAGATCCTCGCTCCGGCCGCCGACGATCTGGGCGGTCGACTGGCGAAAATCGAAGGTAAATTGTTCGGGTTGCTCGTTCAAATGTATTTTGTATCGCGCAGATAGATGATGTAATCGATCACCGGCGGTTCAAACCCGGATTCGCGGAGTTTGATGATTATATTGCCCCGATGCGTAGACGAATGTAAAACGACGTGCGACAAAATCTCGCGATACGTGTTCTCGACACGCCTGCCGTCGCCGGTGCGATAGCGAGTGGCGAGGTCGAGGCCGGACTCTTGAAAACCCCGCAGAAGCTTTTCGTAGCGGTCCGCGTTTTCCATTGCGAGGGCACCGCATTCGGAAAGCGTCAGTTCGGGCCAGAAATTGAATCCGGTCGAGTCCTTGCCGTAAAGCCGTTCGAAATACTCCTGTTCGGCCATCAGCAGATGGGCAAGTATTTGCCGGGCGGGATCGCATTCGTTCTCTTTTAGCGAAACGACGACCCGCCGGTTTGCCCAGTCGTTATAGCGAAAAAGATCGCGGAGATGTTCGTGAGTGTCCATGACGACGATCCAAAGTTAAAGAGTTAAAAAGTGAAAAAGGGAAAAAGTGAAAAAGGGAAAAAGTTAAAAAGTGAAAAAGTGAAAAAGGGTAAAAGTGAAAAAGCTGGAAGCATCGACACGTTCCTACTTTTTCCCTTTTTCACTTTTTCCCTTTTAAGCCTTTCTTTTCTCATTCCACTGCGTGGGCCTTTAGATCTTCGAGCGTTACGACCGTAAGGGCGGCCTCGTGCGTGGCTTCGAGGTAGACCTGCGGGGCCATATCGGCCTCGAGGGCCTCGCGCCAGCGGAGCATGCATAGGCACCATTTGTCGCCAGCGACCAGGCCCGGAAACGCGTATTGCGGCATCGGCGTCGAGAGGTCGTTCCCGACGGCCTTGGAAAATCTTAAAAACTCGTCCGTCGCTTTAATGCAGACCGTGTGCCGCCCGGTGTCATCGACCCCGGTGCGGCAATAGCCGTCGCGGTAAAATCCGGTCATCGGATCGGTGCAACACGATTGCAGTTCGCCGCCGAGTACGTTGCGTGGCTTTGGCTTGTGGCCGTTTCCGTTACCGTTTGTGTAGCTGCTCATATTTATCGCTGAAAGAAATTATCGCGTTCGACCTTCATTATGCGGGTTGCATATCCATCATACCAGCGGTCCTTGCCATTTTTTTGGGCAACGGCGTGCTCGCTGTTACTACGCCAAGCGGCGATCGCGCCGAGGGTCGTCCAGTAGCAGACAGTGATGCTCAGACCGTCGCTCATCGCGTGTTCCATCCCGAGAAATCCGGGCTGCTGCGCTGTGAGTTCTGACATTCTGGCTGCCATATCGGCGTAGCCCTCCGTGTCGTCGGATCGCTCGGAGGTAAATATTACGGCGTAATATGGCGGCTGAGGTGTTTTCGCGATCATTTTATTAATTCAAGAGCCCTCTCTATCGGCCTCGCCATCACCGCTCGGTCGCCGACCTCGACGATGGGGCGTTGAAGCAGGTTGGGGTTGTTGACGATCAGCCTTAGCACGTCCGCGTCAGGCGTATCGGCCGTTACGCCGCTTGTTTTGTACACGGCTTCGCCCTTTCGTAATACTTCAAATGGCCTTAACCCGGCCTTTTTCAACAGCTCGCCGAGGTTTTGCTCGGTGAACGGCTCGTTAAAATAATTTACCCTGTCGAAGTCGATGCCGTTTTCACGAAACAGCGTGGCCAGATTACGGCAGGTCGTTCAGGTAGGTTTTTCGTAGACTGTAATTTTATCGACCATTTTCACGAACTACTAGATCATTTATAAATGTTAGACTCCCAATTATTTCAAAAGTAATACAATTAGGGAAATGATCGGGGCTACAGTTGGATTAATGAAAAATGAAAGTAGTCAAAGTAAACTTTGAAACAAAGAGGGGAGCGGATTTCGACTCAGTTTGGCAGGCCATTAACTCGTTGCTGGGTGCGTGGCGCATGAACGGCCAAATCGCTGACCGTGTGTATCCGATCTGTCAAACGAAACAGGGAATCGAGATCTACCTGGATGTCCCCGAATCCACCTCATTAGCCAAACGGTATAACAGCAGCTATGCGAACAAGAACATAGATGAGCTGAAGATTTACAATGCAGGCCCCGAAATTCGTCTAATAGGTCATGAGCCGGAATCTGCCGGATTATGTTCATGTAACGATTCTGAAGGTTACATTTTGTTTACGACGTACATATCGCTAGAGTCGCCGCTTAGGTGTCTTGCGTGTTTTGGAGTGGTCCCGCTATATAGGATCCCAAAAACCGCCGAAGGCGAATATTAGGATATCGTTTGCTGGATGAGTGATTATCAAGCCTGCGACAGCCTTCAGATGAATTGTAAGGTTGGCGAACGATGGGCAACCAATCAGCTTTCGAAATATGATAGCGGACTCACCGTGCAAGGATTGAGTATTTGTCGAACAATTCAACGCGTAACTGGAAAGATGGTTTATTACTACCTTTACAAATATAACGGAAAAAGTAGGACGATCGAAGAGTCAAGGAAATGCCCGAACTGTAAGGGTGGATGGTTCCTGAATGAACCACTTCACGGCATTTTCGATTTCAAGTGCGATAAATGTCACTTGGTTTCAAACGTGGCCTGGGACGTCCGTTGAGTTTTAGGCTTTCGAGTAACGTGTCGCCGTGTCGTTTCCCGAACGCGTTTCGGTCAGGTTCTGCGTTTCCTCGTCGGTGAAGATCCGCGATCTAGTCACGAACCGTAGCCCCAGAGGGATCTCAAGCGAAAAGCTGGCACCTCGACCGGGGGTGACGTCAATCGTCAGTTCCGTGTGCTGCCAAAATTCGAACTGGTCGCGAGCCATATAAAAATCACACCCCGCGATTTTGCCAAGCCAGACATCCGACGAGCCGACCATAAACTCACCCTTCGGATAACACATCGGCGAAGACCCATCACAACACCCGCCGCTCTGATGAAACATCAGCTCACCGTTTTTTGTCCGGAGTTGGTCTATGACCTCGGCGGCCGCGGGCGTTATGTTCACTCTGGGAATGTTATTCATAAGAATTAGCCCGCGAAACACGCGAAATACACTAAAAAAAGAGGTCTTACTTTCGTTTCTTTCGCGTATTTCGCGGGTAAATATTTCTTAAAAGAAACCCATCGCCTTTTTATCGTATGAGATAAGCATATTCTTGGTCTGGCGGTAATGGTCGAGCATCATCAGGTGATTTTCGCGGCCAAAGCCTGACTTTTTGTATCCACCGAACGGCGCGTGGGCGGGGTAATTGTGATAGTTGTTTACCCAGACGCGGCCGGCCTGGATGGCACGCGGGACGCGGTACAGTTCGTGAGCGTCGCGGGTCCAGACGCCGGCACCGAGGCCGTAGAGCGTGTCATTGGCGATCTCGATGGCTTCGGCTTCGTCTTTGAAAGTCGTGACGCAGGTGACCGGGCCGAAGATCTCTTCCTGAAAGACACGCATCTTATTGTGGCCTTTCATAATGGTCGGCTCGATGTAGTAGCCGTCCTCGAGATCGGGGTTTTTGTATGCTTTGCCGCCGGTGAGGATCTCGGCTCCCTCGTCTTTGCCGATCTGGAGATAGTTGAGGATCTTCTCGTACTGGTCCTGGCTCGCTTGTGCTCCCATCATCGTCGACGGGTCAAGCGGGTGGCCCATCTTGATCTGTTTCGTGCGTTCGACAAAGCGTTCGATGAATTTGTCAGCAATCGATTCCTGCACCAGTACACGTGATGGACACGTGCAGACCTCGCCCTGATTGAGGGCAAAGAGCGTCGCACCCTCGAGGCACTTGTCAAAGAAATCGTCGTCGGCGTCCATCACGCTCTTAAAGAAAATATTCGGCGATTTGCCGCCGAGTTCAAGCATGACAGGTATCAGGTTTTGCGACGCGTACTGCATTATTAGCCGGCCGGTCGTCGTTTCGCCGGTGAATGCGACCTTGGCGATACGTGGAGAAGTTGCGAGCGGCTTTCCGGCCTCGACGCCGAATCCGTTGACGATATTAAGCACGCCTTTAGGGATCAGGTCGCCGACGAGTTCGGCCCAGATCAAGATGCTGGCCGGTGTTTGTTCGGCAGGTTTGAGGACGATGCAGTTGCCCGCGGCGAGTGCCGGTGCGAGTTTCCACGTTGCCATCAGGATCGGGAAATTCCACGGAATGATCTGCCCGACGACGCCGAGCGGTTCCCTGATGATGACCGACAGCGTGTTTTGATCAAGTTCGCTGGCCGAACCTTCTTCAGCACGGATCACGCTGGCAAAATATCGAAAATGGTCGATCGCGAGCGGTATGTCGGCTGCCATCGTCTCGCGGATCGGTTTGCCGTTGTCCCACGTCTCGGCACGAGCCAGCGTCTCGAGATTTGCTTCCATCCGGTCGGCGATCTTGAGCAGAATGTTGCTCCGCTCGGTCGCCGAGGTCTTGCCCCAGGTTAAGAATGCCGAGTGGGCCGCGTCGATCGCGGCCTCGATATCAGCTTCGTTCGAGCGTGCCACCTTGGTAAACGATTTACCGTCGATCGGCGAGGTCACGTCAAAATACTCGCCGCTCTTCGGTGCGGCCCATTCGCCGCCGATGTAGTTTTCGTACTGTTCTTTGAATTTTGGGATGTCGTAAGATCGTTTTGTTGCGTCCATAATGCCTCCAATCAGTGTGTAAAAACCCATTTGGCCGGGTGACTAAAGTGGGAACCGAAACGAATAGGAATAAAGGATGATTGTACCACCGCCGAGGGCTCGGCGAGCAAGGATTTTCGGCGCGAAATCTTTCTTTTTTAGATCAATGGCGTTAGGACTCAATGGACACCGTCGTTTCGAGGCGTGGCATTTTCGCGTCGATCCCGGTGAGGATGATGCCGTCATCGAGCTCGCCGATCTCGGCGGCGTATTTACTGAGCGTTCGCCGCACCGGCAGCATCTCGCCATTTGTGATCATTCCTTCGAGATGAAACTCGATGGCTGAACGGAGCATATTTATGGCGTCCTCGACGGTCGCACCGGCGGCGATACAGCCCGGAAGATCGGGAACGCGTGCAGAATAAGCCGGAAACCCTTTTTCGATAACAACGAGAAAATTAACTTTCATATCGTGTACGGGCGGGATCTAAGCAATACCCATTTTTTGATAAACGGCGGCAAGCGTTTCGGCGGCGATGCCGCGCGCTTTTTCGGCTCCGCGCTCGAGGATGGCGATAAGCGTAGCATCGTCATAGCGGCTGACGCGTTCCTGGAACGGCCGCAGAAATTCGACGGTCGCCTCGGCGAGTTCGCCCTTAAATTGGCCATAGCCTTTGCCCGCAAAGTGTGCGACGCACTCGTCCTCGGTCTTGCCTGTCAGTAGTTGATATATCGTCAGCAGGTTCTTGATCGCTGGGCGAGAACCGTCAAAATTGATGTCGGTGCCGCTGTCGGTGACGGCACGCTTGATCTTTTTGGTGATCGTGTCCGCGTCATCGAGCAAAAATATCGAACCGTTGGCGTTTTCGTCCGATTTTGACATCTTTTTCGACGGGTCCTGCAGCGACAGGATATTTGCACCGACCGGCGGGATATATGGCTCGGGAACGACGAATGTTTCGCCAAAATCGCGGTTGAAACGCTCGGCGAGGTCGCGGGCGAGTTCCAGATGCTGCTTCTGATCCTTGCCGACGGGCACCAGATCCGTTTTATAAAGCAAAATATCTGCGGCCATCAGGATCGGATAAGAGAACAGCCCGACGCCCGATCTCTCGCTGTTGCCTTTACCCTTGTCCTTAAACTGCGTCATCCGTTCAAGCTCGCCCATCCGTGCGATGCACGAGAGCACCCAGGCGAGTTCGGCGTGTTGGGCGACATCCGATTGGATGAAAATATCTGCCCTTTCGGGGTCGACACCGGCGGCGAGGTAAATGCGGGCGAGATCGAGCGTCTTTTTACGCAAAGCGCGTGGCTCCTGCGGCAGTGTGATCGCGTGCAAATTGACGATGCAGTAGAAACAGTCGTACTCGTCCTGCAGAGCGACCCAGTTCCGAAGCGCGCCGAGATAATTACCGATGTGTAGCTCGCCTGTCGGCTGAGCTCCGCTGAAAATACGTTTCTTCATAGATCAAATCGAGAGTAAATAGATCAGGCCGTACCAAAAAGGTGTAATCACGATCCGAAGAACGCCGATGTAGATCAAAAACATCAAGATGATGAATCCGTACTGCTCCATCATATCGAGGATCGGCTGAACGCTGGCCGGCAAAAATGTCGACAGTATCTTGCTGCCGTCGAGCGGCGGAAACGGCAATAAATTGAATACAAACAGCGAAAGGTTGAGCGTCATCATGTAGCCGACAAAGATCGCAAATGGGTTTGTGCTTTGCCCAAAAAAATCGCGGATGGCAAAACCCTGCGAGATCATTATCTTTGCCGCAATGAGCCCGACGATCAGCAAAGCGAGGTTGTTGAGTACGCCCGCGATCGAGACCATCACGTTGCCCCATTTATAATTGGTCCACTTTCGCGGATTGACGGGCGTCGGTTTGCCCCAGCCGATGAGCGGGATCGACCCGAGTGCACCGCCGACCGAACCCAATACGAATGAGACCATCGGGATCAGCAGCGTCCCGATCGGGTCAGTGTGGGCGACCGGGTTGATCGTCACGCGGCCCAGCATGTACGCCGTGTCGTCGCCAAATTTGTACGACATCCAAGCGTGTCCGGCCTCGTGGCACGAGATGGCCAGCAAGAGAACGACCATATAAATGAGCAAATGGCTCACCAGATTGACGATGTCGATATCACCCATAATGCATACTGCCCGAACCCGAGCTTAGACCTTCGAAAACAACTGTTTTCATTGTGTTTACCGCTAAATTGTGCCATTCTTTCATCCGAAAATAAAATCTCATATTCGAATACTGGCAGATGGCTGCACACGCACAAACAAAGTCTTATGGCAAACCATATCGTTGTGATCGCAAGTGATTTCAAGGGCTCGGAGTTTCTCGAGGAAGCCCATAGTCTGGGTTGGCAGGTCACACTTGTCACTCGAAAGAAGATGCTCGATGCGGCTTGGCCGTGGGATTCGATCGTTGATGTCCGTGGGGTCGAGGACGACGCCGGCGTGATGGACTATGTCCGGGCCGTCACAAATGTCGCCGGCTCGAAACATGTCGATCGAATCGTCGGATTGGACGAATTTGACGTACTGACGGCCGCTCTGGCACGCGAGCACCTCGATCTGCCGGGGATGAGCCGGTCGTTTGCGCTGAGGTTTCGCGACAAATTTCATATGCGAACACTCGCGCGTCAGAAGGGAATTCAGTGTCCGGAGTTTGTCGGCGTATTCAACGCGGAGGAAATAAATCAGTACCTCGCGACTGCGACGGGACCGTGGATCATCAAGCCGCGCCACGAGGTTTCTGCCTTCGGTATACGAAAATGCGAGACTGCCGAAGAGGTGTGGAGCGTCCTGAACGATCTCGACCGCCGCAACAACTGGCGCGATCATCCGTCGCAATTCCTGATCGAGCAGTTTATCGAGGGTTCGGTTTATCACGTCGATTCGGTGGTAGACAAGGGCAAGGTCGTCGCGTGCGGCGTCAGCCAATACGGCACGGCACCGTACAAGGTCTCGCATTTTGGTGGGGTGTTTACGTCCTCGATCGTGCCCTACAGGTCTAAGGAACGTAAGGCCCTCGAAAAGATCAACGCTGACCTCCTGTCCGCATTCGAACTCGGCCGCGGCGTCTCGCACGCGGAGTTTTTGCAGAGTGCGGCGGACGGCAAATATTATCTGATCGAGGTTGCCTGCCGAGTCGGCGGTGCATATATCGCCAACGTGCTCGATCACGCCTGCAACTTTAACCTCTGGCGAGAATGGGCAAAGCTCGAGGTCTCGACCAAGGAAAATCCGTATAAGAAACCGAGGCTCCGCAAGGAATTTGCCGGCATCACGCTCGCGCTCGCTAACACCGAATATCCCGACACGTCGCACTACACGGATGAAGAGATCGTCTACCGCATCGATAAACCGCGGCACGTCGGGGTCATCTTTCGCTCAAAAAAGCAAGAACGTATCGAAGAGCTTATGGAGA
>JAYVUD010000401.1:0-2622 GCA_043788335.1 Chloracidobacterium sp.
ATCGACGCGATCTTGCCGATACAGACGACGTCGAGGCCCGCCTTTTCAAGCAGCGGCAGCAGATTGCCCGCCGGCGGCGGTACGGCATAATCGTGGCGATTCTCGGTGCGTTTGAAATCGGCAGCGTTCGTGCCCAAAAACGGCCGGGCGATCACGCGTGCGACCTCGTCATCGCCGTGCAAAATGTCCCGGGCAATTTGGCACATCTCATAGAGCCGGTCGACGGGTATGATCTCCTCGTGAGCCGCGATCTGAAAGACCGAATCGGCCGAGGTGTAGATGATCGGTTTGCCCGTGCGAATATGCTCTTCGCCAAGGTCTTTGATGATCTCGGTGCCGCTCGCGGGGACATTGCCGAGCACGCCGGGCACGTTTGCCTGCGATACAAACTGATCGATGATCCGCGGCGGAAACCCATCGGGAAACTTCGGAAAGCCCTGCTTCAAAATGATGCCTGCCATCTCCCAATGTCCGGTCGTCGTGTCTTTGCCGTCGGATTTGAGCGTGCATTTGCCGTAGGCACCGGTCGGCGACCCAACCGGAGCGAGGCCTTTGAGCGGCGTGATATTGCCGAGGCCGAGTGCCTGCAGATTAGGGACATTCACCATCCGCGATTCGAAAATATGCCCGAGCGTGTTCGAACCCGTGTCGCCCCACGCCGCCGCGTCCGGCATTTCACCGATCCCGGCTGAGTCCAAAACCACCAAACAAACTCGTCCAAATTTCGTTGCCATTCCAAATTTTGTTGTCATCTTATATTCAATCATAATACAATGCAGAGGTCAGGGGATAACCATCATGAGCATATTGCACTCGCAAATTGAGTCCGACGGACGCGTCAAACTTCCACCGCAAATAATGGACGAATTGGAGCTCGAGGCTGGAAATGAACTCGAATTTCGTGTCAATAATGGCTCGGTTCGGATACTCCCGACGGTGCATGAACGGGTACGCAGATCTCAGGAAAGAGTAAACAAGTATATTCAACCCGGGATATCGATCGTCGATGAGTTGATTGCCGATCGGCGATCAGAGGCGGAAAATGAGTAAATATGTCCTTGATTCGTCGGCAATTCTAGCACTGATGTTTTTGGAGCCGGGCAAAGATCGGGTCGAAGAGGTGCTTGATGAGGCGATAGTGGGACGAATAAACGCAACCGAAATTTTGACGAAATTGATTGAACGAGGGGCCTCATTGACGGAAGCTGTTGAGAGCTTGGACGATCTGGGATTGCCTACGGTCGAGTTTGATGAAGCTCAATCAAGAAAGATTGCCGAACTTCGCCCGCTAACCAAGCATCTCGGCCTCTCACTCGGAGACCGTGCGTGCCTTGCTCTTTCGATCCAACAAAATGCAATTGCCGTGACGGCGGACAGGAACTGGGTAGGATCGAGTGTCTGCCAGATCGAGTTGATCCGCTAGTTCGACGGTGCCGCATACCCTTCGCGATACCGAACCTTGACCCCGGCCGAAACTCCTTTTAGTTCGACTTTGATCTTTCGAAACTTACCGTCCCGGCTTTCATTGGTCGAATAGTAGCCGATCGTAAATTGCGTCCCTATCTCGTCCGCAACGTCCCGAAACGCACGCCTTGCTTCCGTCAGATCGCCAACCGGAAATACTTTGCCGCCGGACGATCCGGCCATCGCGGCCATTTCCTCGGCCGCGATCTCATACAAGCGCTTGCTGATCGCCAGTCGTTCAAAATCACCGATCTGGCAAAAATCCGTTGTCATATTTGCCTTTCCCTTTGGACCAAATCCGCTGTAATACCGGCGTATCTGTGCCGGCGAAAACCGCATCGCACTCTGACAATCGCCGAGCAGCGCCGATTCGAAATAGTCACGCGTATCGACCTTGATGAAATAGGCAATGACACCGGCTTTTGCCAATAGATCGCGAACTTCGTCAAAATCCGCCATGCTCGTCGAATCAACCCCGTCTGTTAATGCGACCAACGCCCGTCGGCCGCGAACCTCATTTCGCGGCGTTGCGGCAAATACCTTTTTCGCGACATCAAACAGCGAGTCGTAATATGGCGTGCCGGAACTGGTACCGGCCGCTTCGATCGCCAACCGCAGGGCTTCCCGGTTGTCGGTCAGCGGCGAGAGGATCTCGGAACGGGCAAACGTCTGCCCGTCACGCTGGCTCGATGCAAACGCGGAGATCGAGACACGGTCGCCAACCCGCAGCGACTCGATAAAGTCGCGCGCGGCACGCTTGATCAATTGAAGGTCTGAACGCGTGGAACCGGACGTGTCGAGAACGAGGGCCACCTCGAAAGGGGCGGCGACAGCCGAAAAACTCTCAATCGTCTGGGCTTTGCCGTCTTCATAGACCACAAAGTTGCTCTTTTTGAGATCGCGAACAAGCCTCCCGTCCGTTCCGATGACCGTCACCGCCACGTCGACAAGCTGCGTGTCGACGCGGATCACATCATCCTTTTCCTTGCCGACGGTGCCCTGAGCATTGGCCCAAAAAGCCGTACACAACACCGTCAACAGCAGTAAAATAGCTCTAAGCATGCTCGCCCTAACCCTAACTCCGCTAATAACTAATAAAGTGTAACAAAAATTTGATATTCTTCGGCCGATATGTGGTCCACGTCACATAGTAAACCC
>JAYVUD010000402.1:0-5820 GCA_043788335.1 Chloracidobacterium sp.
ACGTACCACGTCGAGGTCGACGGGCGGAAGATGGCGTTGTCCGTCTTGCCGTCGCCGGTGTAGTCCGCCGGGACGATCATGTCCCCGACCGCCCCAAACTGGACGCCGTAAAATGATCCGTTGCCGCTATTGAACCGGAACCATTGGCCGAGTGACGGACGATACACCGACACGTCATTCTTGCCATCGCCGTCATAATCACCGGCCGCCGGAACGTCGCCGGTCGTGCCGAACGGAACGACCGCAAAGCCCGCGGTCGATTGCTGCAGATACCAATACGACTGTGCCCCTGGACGATAGACCGCAAGATCGGCCTTGCCGTCGCCGTCGTAGTCACCCGGTGCGGGCGTGTCGCCGCTCGTGCCAAACCCTGATCCGTAGAACGTATTGTCTTCGCTCCGCAACACATACCAAACGCCGTTCGAAGGCCTAAAGACCGCCATATCCGTCTTACCGTCGCCGGTATAGTCCGCCGGCACAAGTATGTCGCTCGGGCTGCCGAAATGAAACGCCCCAAACCCCGCCGTCGACCTCAGCAGATACCAATCCCCTGTCGAAGGCCGATAAACAGAAGCATCAGTCTTGCCGTCGCCGTCGTAGTCGGCGATCTGTCGTTTTACAGCCGGGAAGATATAGGCGGCGCCCTGACCTGGGCCATTTCCGACGTTTGTCCATGTTGCTGTCGTTATTAGGTAGTCCTGCGATGCGGCGACCGCAAAGCCAAATTGATCGCCACTGACACCGTTTGCGGGGTAAAGGTCCGGAAATCGCGACCACTGGGTACCGACCCGGTTGTAATGGAACACGATCCCGGTGTGAATGGTGTTATGGTCTGCGGAACTGTTTCCGATAAAAAGGGAATTTCCGCTCAGGGCCATGGCACTCGTGAAGGCGACGTTTCCCGGAGCTGCGATCGTGGCTTGATAGGCAAACGGCAATCCTGCTTTCTGAAATATTTCGACGGTTTGTGAGTTTCGCACCACGGCAGCGATCGTCACCGAGCCGAGTGTTATTCCCGACATTGACATCGAGTCTCCGAAATTACTGCCGGCCGTCCCGCTGGGGGCGGAAATAGCTCCGGTCGATTGCCATATCGTGCCTTGCCAGTTGTACGTATATGCTTGTCCCTGATCCACGTTTCCGTTTACGTCGCGGAACGGCGATGAGATCACAGCATCAAACCCGAATACTGCTACGCACCATCCGAAACGGTCACCAGCCGCGCCATTTGCCTGGGTGACCTTGTCTTCAGACCACAATGTTCCATTACGAGTATAGCGGTAAGCCTCACCCTGCTGAAGGTTTGCACCGACCGCGTGGTTCGGTGCCCCGACCAGAATGTGGCCGTTGCTGGCAATCGAGACGCTTAGTCCAAATCCATCGTTTGTCGCCCCGTCCGAGGCGATGAGTTTAGCCTGCTGCGTCCACGTCGTTCCGGTTCTGAAAAATACGTATGCCGCGCCGCTATATGGATTGTTATTAGGCCTCGCCGACGGGGCCCCCACGACTATATAGTCGCCGCTGATCGCAACGCTGTAGGCAAAATCGTCATTGATGATCCCGTCGTCGGGCACGAGTTTGGCCTGTTGTGACCATCCGTTTCCGTTGCGGACGAAAACATAGACGGCGCCGAGCCCGTTCGGCACTTTGTTAGCTACAACAGCTGTATCGCCGTCGATCGCGACAGCATTGCCGAGATATTGCCCCGCACCGCCATCGCCGGCACTTACCTCCCAGCCCTGGCGAAACGCAAAATTTGCTGTGTCCGGCGTCGATTTTCCATCGAGGAATCCTGACGGTTCGCCCGCCGATAATGAGCTGTGAAACAACGCAAATACACAAATCGCCACGCCAATTCCGATACGCATTTATTTATTACCCCTCTCGGCAGCCCTCAATATGGGCTCGCCGAATCTCGCACTCCACCAATAGACGGATCTATTCAGCGTTTTGAAAGCTTGCCGTCCTTGACGGACACGGTCTGGCCGCTTGATGCCGAAATTGTCCCGACACCGACGACCTCGATGGTGCAGGTATCGCTGCAGATGCCTTTGATCAACGTTTTGTGGTAGGCGGTAAAGTGTGTGGTCTGCCCGGGGCTGGATGATACGTTCAACTGGTAATCCCGTGAGTCGTTGTTATCGAAATCGACCGGGAACCCGGCAACGAACATGTATCCCGCGAAAATAATGGTTACTAATAATTGATTCATCGCTTTTCTCCTATCCGAAGTTTTCAGAGCTGTTTGCGGCTTAGTTCAAACGCCAACTATTTCCGGCAGATCGCCGCTGCCCTGCGCGACCTGCATACCAATTCCTTGAGCAGTGTGACCTGTGTTTCGAGGCTCTTGATCTTATTGTCCTGTTTCTCGATCTGTGCCTGCTGTTCCTTGACGGCGTTGACGAGTACTACGGGCAACCGTTCATATCGGACACCTTCTAACTTTCCTTCCTTATAAAAAACAAGCTTTGGGTCTATCCGTTCCACATCTTCGGCTCCGAGGCCATAATCGCTTGAGCCATCACGCCGCCATTCAAAGCTGATGGGTTTCAGCTTTCGAATAACGTCAAGACCGAGGGTGAAACTCGAAAGATTTTTCTTGTACCTGAGGCTCGACGACGAACAAAGGCCGACGATATTATTTGACCCGATGGCACACAACGAGGAACCGGGTCCCGTAGCGGACAAGTTGGTTAATACCAACGTATCGGTTTGCGTACCGGCAAAGGTCGCGCTATTGGCAAACAAGCCGCCATTTACCTGAAGTTTGTACGTTGGGGACGTCGTTCCGATGCCGACATTGCCGTTAGCAAGCAGGGACATAACGGTTACATCCGGAATGATCCCGAATTGATTGCTATTTGTTGGAGTACCGGAAAGCCGAAAATCCATTCGGGCCCGACCGAGAATGCCTGTTTCAAAAGCTCCCACGGCTATTCCGGCGCTGTTTGTATTTTTTATTCCGCTAACGGCGGGCCGGTGCAGCCTGATCATTTCGGACGTCTCTACATTAACCGTCGAAGAATCGCCGAATATTTGCAGCCGCGTGTCCGCACTACCGGCTCCGGAACCGATACCGACGTTGTTTCCCGACTGAAAAATATTGGAGTTGAGTAACGCGGTACCGCTCGACCAGATCGGAAGAGTTCCGGTCGATCCGCTGCCACTAACGCCGCCGGTAGCTAAAAGATTTACATAAGCCGAACCGTTCTCCGACACCTTGAGTCTATTTGTCGCGGTGTCGAAATAGAATCGCCCTTGCCCCGCGGGCGAGACACCGGGAGCGGAGACACCGGCAAGCGTAAAATTACCGCTGAAAAGACCGTTGCCGACAACGTGAAGCCGCTCGGCCGGGGTCGTCGTCCCGATGCCGACGTTGGTGTCAGCGGTAGCACCGTTGATCCCGCTGATGCCGCCAAGTACCATCGAATTGCTCGTCGAAACTATGGCATTTGCACCGACGGCAGTGGCATTTGTGAGATTGCCCACGCTGAGATTCGCGTTATTGCCGATGATAGTGTTATCGCTGCCCGTCACGTTCGATTGACCGGCCAGACCGCCGAAAAATGAGTTTCTGGAGCCCGTCGTGCTGGATAAACCGGCATTGACGCCGACGAACGAGTTGGAAAATCCGGTGGTGTTGTTTTGACCGGCAGATGCTCCGACAAACGAGTTTACACCACCGGTTGTATTGGAGTTTCCGGACTGACTGCCCACGAAAGTATTTAGGTTGGCTACGCCGGTCATATCGTTCAGTCCGTTAGTCGCGCCCGCAAAGTAGCCCAAAAAGGTATTGTCGTGCTGAGTCGTATTTCTAAATCCGGCGAATCCCCCCGAAAACGTATTGTTGCTCCCTGTTGTATTTACTTTCCCGGCGTCCACTCCAAAGAACGAGTTTTGACTGCCGGTTGTGTTCGCATTGCCAGCAAGCCCTCCGACGAAGGAGTTATTGGCCCCCGTTGTGTTTGCCACTCCCGCCAAGGCTCCCATAAAGGAATTGAACTTGCCATTCGGGTCGTTGATCGTTGCGGCAGGGACGGTATTGACGCCCGCACTTTCACCCAAAAAAGTGTTCGAAGCCGTAATGGGCGTGCCGGTATTATACGGTCCTGAGACGCTCAACATGCGCTGACCTCCGAGGTTATATTGCGTCGCGGCATTAACGATGTTTGCCGAACCGGTGCCGCTGATGTTGAAATTGCTCGTCGCCTGTGGTGTCGAGCCGTTCTGGATGTAATTTGCACTCCCCGCCGTGGGAGTGCGGGCGTCCGATAGACGTGCATCAACTGTCAGGACGTATTGGTTGGCGGCCACGCCACCCAGGCTTAAGGCGTTGCTCGCAGTTGCCGCATTTGTGGCATTATCGGCGTTCGCCGCATTTGCAGCGTTTGTGGCGGTGTCCGCCGAAAGACTTTTTACCGAGTACGGCGACGACGCGATCGTCTGGCGAGGCCCGAGAGTGGTAATGCCGGGCTGGCCGGTCGGGCGCACGCGGATCTCCAGAAAGCGTGTCGCCCCCGGAAACTGGCTGCCGAAATCAAGGCTCACCGAAAACGAACCGTCTGCCACCGCCACATTGCTTTTCGCCAGCGTCGAGCCCAACTGTGTTCCGCCGGTTAGGGTATCAAACAACGCAAACTCAAAATCATAGCTCCCGTTAGCATTTACTCCGCTATTTTTCAGGCTGCCCTGATAGGTGAATGCCGTCGATTGGCCAAATACTGGTTGAGCGAATGCAATAATAACGACAAGCAAGGACACGTATAAGATGCTTCTCATAAACTTTTTCTCCATATTGGGTCTATCGAGGTCAGCGGACGACGCCGTCTTCGAAACCGAGGTTGACCGGATGTTTTAGTGTCGACTTTGGGATCGGGCGCTTTGTGTATGCAGGGTCGTCTGTTTGGGCTACAGCCGGTGAGTTCATATTGGTGACCGGAACATCCGAACCGACTGTTTCCAAGGTCAGATCGTCCGCCCAAAGCTGTCCGGTGCCGAAAACAAGCGTTCCGATGAAAATATTCCGGGCCTCGGCGGGGACGTCCAGAACCACGGAATACTGTTTCCACGCGGTCGTGCCTTTTACGGGTCGCCCCGCCATATTGTCGAACCCCAACAGCCGCCGCTCGCCATCGACCCGCATCCATAGTCCGGCCGAATCGATATCCGAGCTCTTTAGCCACCCGGCGAGTCTCACTCGCTTGCCGCGGTAATCATCGGCCGCTATCGATTGCCCCAACGACGCCCACGCGTCCGCATCGTCGCCGCAATTAAATTTGATCGAGGCGCTCGCCTTGCCGTTGTGTTTGACCGCATTATCTACGCTGATCGCATATCTATCGCCTCTGCCGCCCGGAGTTCGGGGCCAACCAACGGGGAGCCCCGGAACGGACGGGGCAACCGATTTGGGCAGCAACTCCGAGTGTTCCGAGCGGATCAGCCATCGGCCATTCCGCAATACAAAAACATCGGTAACGGCAGACCGGGCCGTCCGTGTCTTTCCGTCAGTGGTACTTTTCTGGACGGCGATATGATGGGCCAGGACGATGTCCGCAGCCAGTGGTACAATCGCCAGGTCACTGATCTCGAACTCGTCTTTGGCACTGGCGGCGTCCTGATCGGCAATGACCTGACGCATGTTCTCTCTATTCGCTTGGCTGTTTAGGCGCCCCTCGTCCCTGTCATAGTAAAAGCCCTCTTCGTCAGCAAAATGGGCAAGAACGGCGGCCGTATCTCGCCGGGCGATATCGTTGCCGAGAGCTTGCAGTTCCTTTCTGATCGCGTCCTCGATCGCTGACCTCGCGTCCTGAGCGATCGGCC
>JAYVUD010000403.1:0-3090 GCA_043788335.1 Chloracidobacterium sp.
GGACTGCCCCACAAATGAAACCTGCAAAACCAAGTCATACGTCGTCCCCGGCGACAAGGTCATCGTCACGCGAACCTATCACGGCTTTGTCTGCTCCTGGTTTACGCCACCCAAGGGCGAAGCGACCACGGGATGGATAAAGCTTGCAAATGTCGACATCACCGATCCGCGAACCGATCCGCCGCTGTCGGCATGGCGCGGAAAATGGACGTACTACGACAGCACGATCACCATTTCCGGCAAAAAGACCGTCGCGTATCTCGATGTGAAAGGTGAGGCGTATTGGAAAGGCCTGGGCGACAATATACACGTCGGCGAATTGGGCGAACGGGTCAAACCATCGGGCAACGTCCTCAATATCGGGGCGAAAGATACAGATCCGTACGCCTGCCGGGCGACCATGCGCTTGATCGGTGCGTTTATGGTCGTTTCCGACAACCGCAACTGCGGCGGAGTAAACGTCAATTTCTCGGGCGTATACCGTCGCAAGCTCTAGCCCTGCCAACCTTATTTCGCCCCGGCCAATTCCGCATAAACCGCCGGATCGATGCCGCCGAGTCGGGCCTCAACCAAAAAGACATTGGCGATATGTTTTTGTTACTACGGCTCGCCCCATTTCGTCCGTGCGATCGATGGCTACGCTCGTCACTTAGTTAGGGCGGGCATGTTACTGTTCCAGATGTCGACGGCGAGTTTCCAATCTTTTTTATGCCGCCTCCACACGACGACGAACTTGCCTGCATCACGTTTGTTGTCGGGAGAGATCATCTCGTACGTTCCGATCTCTATTGCCACATTTCCTTGTGCTTCAACATCGGTCGTGCTCAGCGACAGCTTAGCTCCCGAATCGATGAAGCCCTGCCAGAATTCTTGTAATTTTTGCCTCCCCTGAACCATAGGGCCGTTCGGGGGCATTACCCGGGAGCCTTCAGCATACATGTCAGCGATCTTCGCCGCTTGACCTTTGCCAAGTGCCACGGCGAACCCCATCGAAGCGGCTTCGATGGCATCACGAATACTGCCGCCCGAAGCCTTGTTTCCTTTCGCCTGTCCCAGCGAGACAGAGGCCGCCGCGATCATAATAACCAGTACTAAAAAGATTTTATTCATTGTTGGTCTCCTTTAGAAGAAAATTAGAGCAAGATACCGTTACATATACAAAACGTGCGGGTCAACAGCTACTCGAGATTTGTGTCCGTAGCCCGCACGTGAGTGAGGGCTCACGTCGCTGGTAATTCAGCTTACCGGATACCTTGACTTGTCGGCATCGGCGCCCGTGCCGATCTCGTTGAGCCCTTAACCTATGTGCGGGCTACGGACACGAGGCCCGTGTACACCGCCGCATCAACATTGCCGCCGCTGACGACGACACAAACTTTTTGGCCTTCAAAGCGTTCCGGGTTCTCCAAAATCGCACCGAGCGACAGCGCTCCGGTTGGTTCGCATTTCAGATTTGCAAGGGTGAAGTACATTCGCAAAGCATGGGCGATATTGTCTTCTGACACCTCGATAATTTCTTTCAGGCCCTTGCTGATTACCGACCAATTTAACTTTCCGAGCGACAAAGTGCGTGTGCCGTCGGCGATGGTTTGAGGTTCCGTCTCGTTTGCGATCAAATGGCCCGCACGCAGTGAACGTGCGGCGTCGTTTGCCAGCAGCGGTTCCGCACCGATCACCTCGGTCAATTTTGCTTTGCGACAAAAGCTCTCGATCGTGCCCGAGATCAACCCGCCACCGCCGACGGGGATGATGACGGTGTCGAAATTGTGCTCTGCGATCTCATCGCCAAGTGTCGAATTGCCATCGATGACGAGTTGGTCATCGAACGCACTTGCGAGATATGCGTCGGGCCGCTCGCCGGCGAGTTGCTTTAGGCGGTCGTTGCGGCTGATCACATTGACGTCGATGAGGTCGGCAGTTGCCCCGTACGAACGCACGGCATCGACCTTAACCTGAGCCGAATTGTGCGGCATTATTACGGTGCATTTCTTGCCGAGCAATTTACACGCATAGGCGAGGGCTTGGCCGAAGTTGCCCGACGACACGCCGATCAGTTCATCGTTTGGCACACTGATCGCGACATTATACGCCGCCCGAAACTTAAAGCTGCCGGTGTGTTGAAACGTCTCGGTGGCGATGGTGATGTCGAGGCCGAGATGGTCGCGTAGTTTTGAAGATTCGATGATCGTCGTCGGCCTGATTGCGTCTTTTAGCGGTTTCATTTGTTTAGCATCTATCAGACAAGCTAAACTCGTCAAGAACAATGAATAAAGAATTTAGAGATTCACTTCCGCGAAAATTTGTCGAAAACACCATGACGCTGTGCGGCGAACGCGGCGATGAGTGGCTTAACCGCCTGCCTGATATCATCGCCGCACTTGAGATCGAGTGGAATGTCACCGCGGCCGGACACTTTCGCAATCTCTCGTACAACTACGTCGCCAACGCCCTTCTTCCTGACGGCAAATCAGCCGTGATCAAGGTTGCCTTGCCGCTCAACGATCCCGAGATCTACGGCGAGACCGCGTATCTACGCGCTGTCGACGGCAAGGGAGCGGCAAAATGTTACCAATTTGACCGCGAACGACAGGCAGTTTTGCTCGAACGCGTCGCTCCGGGTGCGAATCTCCGTTCGGAGTTCAAAAATGATCAGGCGAGGGCCGTCGGCGTCGCCATTCGCCTCCTTAAACGTCTGCTGCGGCCCGTGCCTGAGGGGACGAAAGATTTCATCAAATTAGATGATTGGTTCGACGGCCTGAGGCGTGCCGACGGAACGGTGTTTCCGCAGGATCTCGCCGAACGGGCACTCGGCTATTACGCTGATCTCTCGACCGACACCGCGAACACGTTCCTGCTCCACGGCGATCTGCATCACGACAACATTTTGACGGCAAAACGCGAGCATTTTCTCGCCATCGACCCCAAAGGGATGATCGGCCACGTCGGCTACGACATCGGCGTTTTCCTGAACGTCCACCGCGACTGGCTCGAATGGGACACGCGTCTCAGCGGCAAACTCGACCGTGCCGTGGCCGAGTACGCCGAGGCGTTCTCACTCGACGAGCTGGTTATCAGAAAATGGGCGTTTTG
>JAYVUD010000404.1:0-16274 GCA_043788335.1 Chloracidobacterium sp.
GTCTCGCGGTTGAACATACCGAAGCAGACGTGCTACCCGCCGACTATAAGCCGCCGATAGCGGCGATGGTCGGAATGGTCATGGTTATAGGTCTGACGATCTATCAGGTGATGATGCCGTCCAACAGTCTCGGGCTAGGCCTCGATCCCGGCAAGAAGGTCGCCGACAATATTGCCGTCAACCTCGGTATCAGGCTATTTGCGTGGATACTGACCACAGCATTGGTCTATGTGCTGATGTACGGCAAGAGTGCTCAAAAGGATCGTCCGGCCAGTACAAGGACGATGGGTCTTGCACTGTCGGGACTCAATCTTCTGGTATGGGTCGGTATCACGTACTGGTACTTTGCTAACCTCCACGGTAAGTAAGTAAACCCTGGAGATAATGAGCCGCAGGTGCGGCAGCTTCGGCCGTCACACCTGCGGCTTACTAGTTTTAGGGACGAGGGCCGGGGCCAAAGTTTGGCCGTTCGCCGCGATCGTCAGCATACCGCGGACGCGTTTGCGTATGAGAGCAGACACGTCAGCAACACGCCGGGATAGCGTTGAGCTCTCTCGATCGGTCGGAAAGCATTCGGATCGGGACTCGCCAATCACGGATCCCAGCTATTTCGAGACATAGAAAGGGCGGCATGGTTGTCATGCCGCCCTTTCGTCCGTTGTTGTGAGCCCCGGGGTTTACTGTCCGTCTTCGGGTTTGAGGCCCGGGATCGGAGCGTCGACCTTAGCCAGAACGTCCTTGTAGATCTTGACATAGCCGCCGTCCTCGAGCTTTTTCTTGGTGGCGGTCAGGTACTCGCCGAAAACCGAAGAACGCTTTTTGGAGAGCATCTGTTCGATCAGGCTGCTGCGTGTTTTGGCAAAATCCGCGTTGTTCGCGTCCTCACGCTTGGTGACGCCGACGACGACCCAGTTCTCACCCAATTTCATCGGCGTTTTGGTAACGTCACCGGCCTTCATAGCGTAGATGGCGTCCTCTAGTGCTTGGTTGGTCGACGCAGTCGGCCCCTCGCCGAGCGGTGAGCCGAGAATGAAACTCTTCTGATCTTTGGCCTTCAGGCCCTTTGCGGTTGCGGCAGCGAGCAGGCCGGCGGCGTTCGGTGAACCGGCGGCGATGGCCTTGGCGATCTCCTCGACCTGGGTGCGGGCCTTGTTGAGCTTAACGATGTCGGTGATCGGAGCCTTGACCTCGTCAAAATCGGCATCACGCGGTTCTTTGCGGTCGACGAGTGTCGGTATCGCGAAACCGTTCTGGATAGGCGTTTTGTCGCCGACATCGCCGACGGTCTCGAGCGGAGCGATACCGGCCTCAAACTGCGGCGACGTGCCGATGTTCGGGACGTCATCGCTGGGTTTGGTATACGCGGTCTCCTTGATCATCTCAGCGACGCTAGTGTTGGCCTCGCCTGCAAACTGCTGGGCGACCTTCTGAATGTCCTTGCTCTGTTTCAGGGCGTCCGAGATCTTTTGTGCCAGCTCGGCGGCGACGGTGTATGCACGTCGGTTACGGAGACTGATCTCGATCTCTTTCTTGGCGTCCTCAAACGATTTCGGCACTTCTTCGCCGCGGCGGAGTATGAAATATCGGCTCTGGTAGCTGATCGGCTCAGAGATCTCGCCCGGCTTCATCTTGAGCAGACGCTGATACGGATCGTCAGGCTTGTTCGGGTTTTCCTTGACCGGGCCGCGGAGTTTGCCGCCGGTCTTTGCCGAGTTGGGGTCCTCGGACTGACCTTTTGCCATATCGCCGAACGCCTGCTCGGTGACGGGCGTGGTTCCGTCGCCCTTAAGGCGGGTAACCAACTCGGCGGCCTTGGCCTGAACGACGCTGTCGAGATCGGGTTTGGCTACACGGAGAACGATCTCCTGCCCATTGACGCCGCCGATCTTTTTGTCGGCCGGCAGTTTGTCATACTCGGCCCTGAGATCCGCGTCAGAGATGGGCATTTTCTCACCGATCTTGTTGGTGTTGACGAAAATGTACTTGATCTTTTTTTGCGGAACGCCGATATAGTAGCTCTGTTTATTCTTATCAAAGTAATCTTTCAGCTCGGCATCGGTCGGAACGATCGTCTTGGAGAGTTCCGACGCGTCGACGGTGACGTACGAGAGGTCAAATTTTGTGTTCTTTCGCTGAAAATCGCTGAGGACCTCTTCTTCCGAAACGGTCACGCCGGCGGTGATAAATGCTTCGAGTTTTTTGGCACTGAGCTCGTCTCGAAGGCCCTGTTCGTAGGCGGCGATGCTGCCGGCCTGTTCGATGGCGTTCTGCTCATAGACGGACTGCTCGACGGCTGTTCCGTCGGGCTTTTTGAGCTGCCCACGCAGAGCGTCGGCAACCTCTTTGTCGCTAGCCGTCAGGCCGAGACGTTCCGCCTCGACGCGTGCGATACGGCTGCCGATCAGGTTGTCGAGGATCATCTTAGACGGAAATCCACGGCCCTGCGAGAAACGGCTGTAATTTTCCTGCTGGCGCACGACATCGCTGACCGTGATCTTTTCACCGGATACAGTTGCGACCGTTTCCTGGCTGCGCGAAAGGTTCGACTCGACGCCACGCTGTGTCGGCGCGTAAAACAAAACGAGGCTGCTCACCATCAGGATGGCGAAAATGAGAAGCACAAAATTGCGTGTCTTTTCGAGACGGTTGAAAAACTTTAACATCGATTAGTACCTACTACTCCAGGATCCGAATTTGATTATCTTTAGAGACAAACCGCAATTTTAGCAAAAGCGCGTACTAAAAACCAACGTAAAACTCAATGCGGACGGCGCTTTTCGTCTACAGGCGGCCTAAAGTGCTTGAACTTTCGGCCTAATTCGCGGATGATTGAGCGGATACGTCATTTAACGATGCATAGCAACGAGATCAGGTCAGTCGGGATAGTGGTCAAACCCAATCATGCGGAGGCTCTCGCGACGGCCTCAGAGCTTTCAGATTGGCTGCGGGAGCGAGGCATAGACCGCATCGTCCAGCCCGAAGCCGATATCGAACTCAGGAGCAATCATGCACCGCCGCTCGACGTCGATCTGATGGTCGTGCTCGGCGGCGACGGCACGATGATCGCGACCGCACGGCTCGTCGGCGAGGCCGAAATACCGATACTCGGCGTCAACTACGGCAGCCTCGGCTATCTGACCGATTGCCGGATCGAGGAAATGTTTCCGGCTCTCGAGGCGATACTTGCCGGTGGATACAACATCGACCGCCGCGTGATGCTCATCGCCGAACTCCGACGCGGCGGCAAAACGATCGCGACGGGCCGCGTCCTCAATGATGTTGTCATCAATAAGGCGGCGCTCGCCCGCATCATCGACATCGACGTGCGTCTTAGCGGGTTGTTCGTCAACACGTTTCGAGCCGACGGGCTGATCGTCTCAACCCCGACCGGTTCGACCGCCTACAACCTCTCTGCCGGCGGCCCGATCATTTACCCGTCAATGAACGCCGTCGTGCTGACGCCGATCTGCCCATTTACACTGACCAATCGGCCGATCGTCGTTCCGGATGATGCCGAGATCGAGGTTACGCTCCACCACGAGAACGAAGGCGTCGTCCTCAGCCTCGACGGCCAAACCGGCTACCCGATGCGTGCCGCCGACAAGGTCGTAATCCGCAAAAGCTCGACGACATTTAACCTCGTCCAACCGGCGAATCGTAATTATTTTGACGTTTTGCGGGATAAACTGAAGTGGGGACGGTGAAGTTTCCGATCAAGCGATTCTAACCACATAGGAACATAGGAAACATAGAATTTCCGATCAGGTATTCCTATGTGCCCTATGTTCCTATGTGGTTAAACCTCGGTTCAAACAGCGGTAAATAGATCGGTCTGCAGGTTGTCGTCCGGCTCGAAACCCTCGGGGTACCATCGGAATACAGCTAGATCGCACTTTCCTTTTTCGCTAAATACTACACCTTCGGCTTCGAGCAGTTCTTGCTGGAGATTTACGGGGATGGTCAAGCGTCCGGTCGAGCATTTCCCTTGCGAATTGATAACCCGCTGCCACGGCACGCCTTCGTCCGCGCCGTGCATCACGTAACCGACGGTCCGGGCCGTGTAACCCTCGCCCAAAATGATCGCAAGCTGGCCGTACGTCATTACCCGCCCGCACGGAATTTCGCGAACGATGGCGTACACGCGTTCGCGATAGGTTTTGTCGTCGACGATGTTCAATCTAGATCTCCCGCAAGAAAGTGCGTGCGGGCGAACCGTCGCCGGTCGCGCCGTCGTATTTTAAAGGCATACAGATCAGTTCATAATCGCCGGGCGGGACTTCGCGAAGGTCGACGCCCTCGAGGATCACCACTTCATTCTTTAACAGCGTATGGTGGACCGGATGGCCGGGCGATCCGCTCTTTTCGATCGACAGGTAATCGATGCCGACGAGCACGATGCCGTGATCGACCAGATACTGGGCGGTCGCCGGCGTAAGGTAGGCAAAATCGGTGCGAAAACCGTCGAGCGGCGTTGACCAAAACGCGGAGTTCTTTGATTTGAACACCACGCGCTCAACGCCGGTCAGATCGCCGACGTGTTCCGGTTCGATATCGGTGACATCGTCCGGCACGCGGATCACGCGGCACGGGCCGACGAGTTTGTGCGGGTCGATCTCGTGAACGCGTTTTGCACCATCGATAAAATGGTTTGGTGCATCGACGTGGGTCGCGGTATGTACGCCGAACGAGATCTGCGAAACGTTGGCCGAAGCTCCGCGGGCGATCGCCTTGAACGAATTGATCTCAACGCCCGGATCGCCCTTATAAATAGGCGTCTCCGCATTTATCGTGACGGTTATATCGTGGATCTTCATTGCCATAATCATACCGCATATCATCTGTCTCAGAAAGCGAAAGCAATGGTCCGCATGAGGTCGTTCGAACCAAAAGCCGTCGTTGCCGAGTGATCGAACCAAAGCGGTGACCGCGAAAAAATTCACAGTCGGGCGCGAAAATTTTCATTGCGCTAGGACCCATTCCTCCATCGTCAGCTCGTCTTGGGGCCATTCGTCAGGCATACCACTTGCGCGCGTTATAGGTAAACAATCGGCGCAATCGAGTCTATGCGGTGAGTGGAGGAGCGTTATATGAGGATCGCGTCGCTTGTATCATCAGTTTTTTTTGTTATTTCACTTTCATCCTTTGGCATGCCCGCGGTTAACGCACAAACGTCGGGATGTGCTCCGCCGCCGAGCGGAATGGTCAGTTGGTGGGCGGGTGACGGGAATGCGCTCGATAATGTCGGAACAAACAACGGGACGGTTCACGGCGGTGTAACTTTTCCGACGGGCAAGGTCGGTCAGGCGTTCGTTCTCGACGGAACCAGCGGGTACGTTCAGATACCTGCCACTTCGGCGATGTATCCCGGAGCGGGCTCGTTCACGGCGGATGCTTGGATCAAAACGACTCAGTCAGCCGGCACAAAGATGGTCTTTTCGATCTATGAGCGAGGCGGCGTGAACAGCGGCGAGGTCAATTCTTGGTACGGCATCATGATCGTAGACGGAAAACTATACGGCGAGATGCGCGATACGGACGCCGGCGGCGATCCGGGAGCTTCGGGAGGGCAGGGGCTCACGGGAACGACAAATATCGCTGACGGCCAGTTTCACCACGTTGCGATGGGTCGGGATATGGTCAGCAACAAAATGCTGATCTATGTAGACGGCAATTTGGAGGCAAGTGGGACTTTGAACAACGGTTCGAATGGAACGATCCAGGACGATGACGGGCTGCCGGACTACTTCTTCATTGGAGCTGTTCAGGACACCAAACACGACCCGGTCATTCCGGCATATCTATTCGCCGGGACCATCGATGAAGTTGAGATCTTTCACCGAACCCTGTCACCGACGGAGATCCAAGCGATCTATAACGCCGGCAGTGCCGGTATGTGCCGGCAGTGTACTGCTGCCCCGGTCGGAATGGTATCGCGATGGTCTGGTGAGGGAAACGCCCTCGATCCGCGAGGGCTCAATAATGGAAGTCTGCAAAATGGCGTATCGTATTCGGTCGGAAAAGTAGGACAGTCGTTCGATCTCGCGGGGTACGGCGACAATAGCGGTAACGGCGACCGCATCCTGGTCGGTAATCCGGTTAGCTTGCAGCTACAAGATTTTACGATCGAGACATGGGTAAAACGCGCGAGCAGTACGATCGTCACAAATTCTCCCGCCCCATCCCCGGGTGAAGGCGGGATCATATTCGGATTTGGCACGGGTGGCTACGGACTTGCGATCTACCAATCGACAAATCAGCTCGTCCTGTCTCAGATGGATTTTCCGGCGACATTCTCGGCCCTGACCGTCACAGATACAAACTGGCATCACGTTGCTGTCTCCAAGTCAGGCAGTCAGGTCACCTTCTACCTCGACGGGGTCGCAGATACGCCGACTTTCTTTAACCCCACGTTCACCTTTTCGACAAACTCGGCAATCGGCGCCCGGGGCGATAATATGGTTACCGACGCCTTCTTTGGCCAGATCGATGAATTGGCGATATACGACCGTGCCCTGTCCGCGGGTGAAATACAGGCAATTACAAACTCAGGATCCGCAGGTACCTGTACACCGACGGCCACCACTCTGCCATCCGGGATGGTCGCGTGGTGGGGCGGCGATGGGAACCCAAGCGACATTTCTGGCAACAACAACGGGACTCTGCAAAACGGCGCGACCTACGCCGTTGGTAAAGTCGGGCAGGCGTTCAGTTTTAATGGAGGCCAGTATGTTGACGTGCCAACTTCCGCAAGCCTGAATCCTGGAGCGAACAGCTTTTCGATCGACGCCTGGATCTATCCGACCGTGGATCAGCCCGGCGTAATCGTCGCGAAGTGGGGAGATACCGGAGCGTTCACTAATCAACGAGCTTATACCGTCCTTACAAATACGAACCGAAAACTTCTCTTTGCGATTTCCAACGATGCTGATCAGAACGTCGGAGCATTTCATTCGTTCGAGACGGGGCCCAATGTGATTGCCCTCAATGCCTGGAATCACGTGGCCGCGGTCTACGATCACTCCACCGGCACCCGCTATGTCTATGTCAATGGTGTTCAAGTTGCCACGGATACACCGGGAGCCATCACGATCACAAACAGCACAGCCGACCTGACCATCGGCGCACAGGCATTCAGTTCTTCGCCAGCATTCTTCGCGGGCGGGATTGACGAGGTGGAGTTTTTCAACCGCGGTCTGGCGCAATCAGAGATCCAGGCGATCTACAACGCCGGTCTGGCCGGTAAGCTGAAAACGGCGGTTACGCCAATCGGTTTTGCCGCACGGAGAGCAACCCGAGGGAAGATCGAGTATCCGTCTGCCGTTGTCACGACCGTCGGAGATGTTTCGATAACAGTCCCAACCGTTACGACTGTGGGTATCACGCAGGAGATACCGCTCGACGCGGCAAAACTTCCGGCTCTACCGTCCGGCTACACATCGACCGGGCTCACGTACGACGTCTCGACAAGCGCCGTCTACAACGGTTCACCGACGGTATGCTTCAGCGTGCCGTCCCTATCCGCCGATTTCTCTACTCTCCGCATTCTCCATCTCGAGAGTGGAGGTTGGGTAGACCGGACAAACCTCGCAAGCGTGAACTCAAACCTCTGTACGGCCGACTTGCCGTCACTGTCGCCGTTTGCGATCGCAAAGTTTGCCCCAACGGCGGCAAACGTGTCGGTGACGGGACGTGTGCTGACGGCGGATGGGCGGGCGATCAGGAATGTGAGGGTCACAATTGATGGGCCCGGCGGCGAGGCACGTTCGAGCCTGACGAACGGATTGGGCTACTACAGGTTCGACGATATAACGGCGGGTCAGACGTACATCGTTTCGCTCGCGGCAAAGCGCTTTCACTTTGCTCAACCGTCACAGATGGTCAACGTAATGGACAACATCGCCGACCTCGATTTTGTCGCAATGCCCTAACCGGGGCATCAACGCAGAAGACCGGACGGGACACGACGTCCTGTCCGGTCTCTCTTTTTTAGACATTTCTATTTAACGACTTGAAATGAACCGTATGCCTTGTCTAGCTTAAACGCCGCGTTCACTCCGGTGCGTTTCCAAAGGTTCTCGCCGACCGATCTGTATTTTTGTTTATAGTAAACCGGCGATTTGCCGGGTTTGGCGGTGACCTTCCAAACGTTGACGGCGTCGGTGTCCATAATTTCCTCGGCCTTGAACCAGCCGATACCCACCGGGGTGCTGCCCGAAAACTCCATAATATCGATTCCGACGCCGCCTTGGCCCTGATGCATGCCGCCGCCGTAAGAAAGCGTAAATTCACTGAGGCCGTTAGCGTTGATGTCCGGCAGCAACTCGATGCCGACGGTCCAACCGCTGTCCGCCCCAAACGTACCGATAACCTTGCCGTTCTCGATCAGGACGAGCCCGACAATGCCGAGGCCGTTGCCGGTCTGGCAAACTTGGAAAAACGCAAGCCGCTGTTGGGCCCCAACGCGTGTAAACGCTCCGCTGGCGGCACCCGCAATATCGAGCTTTACGTCGCAGACGTCGCTCTGATATTTCTTTCTGAATTTTGGCAGTGCGACTCGGTCGACGAGTGTTTGATCGCTGTCGGAGAGCTTGGTTTCCTTTTCGGTAACCGTCGGATCGGCGACAACGATCGTCTTTTGCCCGTGTGCAAAAGCGGCCATGGCCGTGAGCATTACGAGTGCGGCGGCGAGACGTATTTTCATAATTGTAGAGCATAATGCTTTTGTGCTCGGCTTACAAGATTTGCAATCGTACCCGCTTTGTACTTACGCTAAATAGTGATGGAAATTAAACACGTCGAAAACACAGAAAAGGGCTCGTTTAACCTCGAGATCGATGGCGAGCATCTCGGCGAAATCGAATACGTGGTATCCGGGCCCGCCGAGATCACTATTTATCACACCGGCGTCAATGAAAAGCTGCGTGGGCAAAAGGCCGGCGACCGACTGGTCGCCGTGGCGGTCGGATACGCCCGTGCCGGCGGACTAAAGATCGTGCCGACCTGCACATTCGCCAAAAAGGTGATCGATCGCACGCCTGAGTATCAGGACGTAATCGCAAATTAGGATGGACACGCCTCGCATCTCGGCCTCGAGCTACTCAAACACCGCACCGCTCGTGTGGTCATTTCTCTACGGCCGAAATCAGGGCAAGGCCGAGTTGATAATGGACACGGCACCGGCACGTTCGGCCGAGTTGCTAGCACAGGACCGTGTTGACGCCGCCCTAGTCCCGGTCATCGCGTACCAGATGATCGAGGAGGTACGCCTTGTGCCGGATGTCTGCGTCGGTGCCCGCGAACGCGTCCGCAGCGTATCTCTGATGACCCGCGGAGGCCAACTCGAAGACGTTCGAACGGTTGCCCTCGACACCTCGTCGCGAACATCGGTCGCCCTGACAAAGATCATTTTCCGCGAGTTTCTCGGCTTTGAACCCGAATGGAGAGATGCTGAGCCAAATATCGAAGCAATGCTCCATGATTCTGATGCGGCTCTGCTCATCGGCGATCCCGCCCTTGTTTTGAGCTCTCCTCCTGCCGGTGGAGCAATGGCTAACGAGGCGGTGGGAGGCGGATCGCGGATCGCGGATTCAAATCCAAAATCCAAAATCGAAAATCTAAAATCGTTTGACCTCGCCGAGCTGTGGCGTAAGCATACGGGATTTGGTTTTGTCTTTGCGATGTGGATGACCCGCCGCGAGAGTGTCGCCATCGACCTCGCCGCCGCCCGCGACGAGGGCCTCGCCCACATTGATGACATTGCCGCCAACTACGCGTCGGACACAGGCCTCAGCCGCGATGCGATGAAGATCTATCTGACGGAAAACATTTCCTACTCGATCGACGAATCAATGATGAACGGCCTCGAACTCTACTTCAAACTCGCCGCCAAAAACAGCCTCATCGGCCAAAACGACACGCTCAGATTTATTTGACCCGCCAAGCAAGACGGGCGTTCTTCAGGCCGCAGAGCCCGCGTCATTCCAGGAAGATCGTTCCCGAATTCACGCAGTTCGGTGTATCATCTTTGTCGTATGGCGGAGAAGTCAAAATGTGTCGTAGCGCTTGATCGGATACAGGCAAAGGTCTACGAATATATGAAGCCGCTCGGTTTTCGAAAAAAAGGGCGAACCTTCAACAGAGAGGCGGACGAAAAAGGCATCTTCCAAGTGGTCCACTTTCAAACCGGTCCATTCGAACTCGCGCCGGAGATCCCGCCGTTCAGATTGAATCTCTACGGGCGGTTCACCGTGAACATGGGCGTTTTAATTCAAGAACTGTACGACCTCGAGCCCTGGCACAAACCAACCACTTTCTTTCAGGAGCCATATTGCCTGCCCCGCCGGCGCTTGCCGGTGCTTCTCTACGGAAAAGACGTTTGGTGGGACCTCGCCGGCGATCCCGATAAATTAGCCGGAACTGTGATCGATGGATTCGAATCGCACGGATTCAATTACTTTGCCCTGTACGACACACGTGCAAAGTTCTGCGAAAACTACGGCAAACACCATGACGCCCCGCCGCGTGCGCCGCTCGACATCGCCCTGCTTATCAGGCACACCGACAAAGCCGCGGGCGAAAAACTATTCCGCGAATACTACCACGGCGACCACATCAATCCGGGTCACGTCGATTATCTCGAAGAACTCGCCACCCGTCTGGGCATCAGCCTAGATTGACGTCACAGGCCGAAGCGTGGGCTAGTCGAATGGATTGCCAAGTGTTACAAACGTCTTAAGGAGCTAGTTCCATTTATAATGAGTCGCAAAACATCCGGCAACTTTCATGAAATCGGAGCAGCTCGGACGGACTTTTTGTCCCGGTCGGCATCAAACACTCTAGATATGTTAATAAAGACATTGGTGTTGGCATTTGCTCTGTTTGTCTCGACTACGGCCCTTTTCGCTCAACAGCGCTTCCAGATCACACATAACAGGAGTATTTATCACATAAAGTTCAGTCCCAGCGGTTTGCTGCTCATATCGTTTTCGGGAAATCAGGATATGGCCTTATGGGAGGTATCGACAGGACGCGTTCTCTGGAAACGGCCTATCTCGTTTATCCAGAAATCGGACGAACACTTTACGTTAAATGCAATTGCCTGGAGCCCTGATGAAAAGCTGATCGCAACCGGAAGTGCAAACGGCACGGTCCAGCTCTGGAATGCGAATGACGGAGCTTTCCTTTGGCGGACAGACGCAGCAAAAAGTGGAATTTCGGCCGTCGCATTCAGTCCCGACGGAAAAACTGTTGCTGCGACCTCTTTGGGAACAGAAGCAGGCCTAGCCGCGACTCTCATTAGTGTTGCATCCGGTCAAAAGGTCACGGAGCTCATGGGAAATAGGTGCGCAGCGATGGGTATAGCCTTTGACCTTTCAGGAAACGAGCTAAGTATCGGCAACCTGGATGGGAACGTAGCGCGATGGAACCTGCTAACTGACAAGCCCATCAACGCCGCGGAGTGTCGTGGTAAAGTTGCCTACGGTGGCGAGCGTTCGTTGAGCGAAGATCTGGGACTTTCGGTTCGCAGAACGACAGTTGGTCAGGTCGTGATCGAGAAAAGCGATGGCGAGGTAATTAAGACTCTCGAGCTCAATAATTCCAAACTGTGGTCAGTCATTAATTCCCGGGCGCAAAAGGCTGTCGTTGCAGAATACGGCAGCTATCATATCTACGATCTCGCCTCGGGCTCGGAGAAAAAGTTGAATGATTGTGTATCGGGACATGCGTTTGACCTGAGCAACGACGGAAAGCACTTCGCACAGAGTTGCGATGGGTTTCAAACGTCCATCAGACTGACCGACCTTAGCTCGGACAGATCGTGGCTGTTAGACGGGCACCCGAGTAAAGTAAACGCGATCGCGTTCAGTCCGGATTTCTCGCTTTTGGCGATTGCCGGCAACGACGGAAACGCATACCTCTTCGACCCGAAGACGCGTTTCCTGAAACAGACGTTAGACGGTGACGGATCTCGACTGACCGCTTTAACCTTCGGTCCTGATAGTAAGACCATGTTAACGGGTGACGAAAACGGCGTGCTGCGTCGATGGGACCTTTCGACGGGCGCAATGCTGGATCATCAAAAGCTCACCGAAGGTTCTAACGATCTCGATAAGATCGAGGTTTCCGCGAACGGGAAAGAGTTGCTGGTGATCAGCCGGTCAGAGGCCATCTTGATCAGCAGCGACCTAAAAGCTATCGGAGCGCTCCGGACCGCGGAAGGATATAGTTCAACCGCAGGCGACATGACTATCGGATATTCGTCTGTTCCAATTGTCGGCGCCGCATTCCTCGCTGACGATAAATACTTAATTACCGGCCATCCGGATGGGACGATACGGTTATGGGACCGCGCGACGACTCGCCAAACGCGCAAATTCAAAATCGCCGAGGCCATTAGGTTTGTCGCACCGCTTAAAACAGGTCGGGCGATCACTCTGGCAACCGTGGGCGGGAAGACCCGATTTCAGTTAGTCAGCACAACCGATGGCCGGATAATTCGCCAGTCGCGCCCTCTGGATGATGCATACCCGGAGAAGATGGCCGTCAGCCCGGATGGACGTTTCGCGGCGTTCACCGACATCATAGGCGGCATGGTCATCTGCTCGCTCGACACCATGGCGTTACGGGATGTAGATAACGGACTTTCGGGTTCTGATTCGGTTGCGTTTGACCGGGATGCGAATTCCTTCTTTATTGGCGGCGAGAACCAGAATATGAGTGTCTACGATACACAAACCTTAAAAAAGCAATGGTCACTCATTTCGAGCTTTATGCCGAGCGCGGCCGAAACGCGATTGACCGAGGAGAGGAATCTTCTGGTCGCCAAGATCGGGGCAAGAAAGAAAGAAAGAGAAAACAACGCGGCTGCATACGTTAAGGCATATCGCGATAAGGTCTTTGTAACGTTCGAACACTACGGCGATATGTCTGATCCCGGCCAAAAGCGTATGTTTGAAAGCGGCGACCCCAAAGAAAGCAGCACCAAGAAACCTGCCTCGGAGTCAAATGCAGTTTGGCTCCGGCTGCACAATGATTCGACCCTGCCCATCCAAATTCCAACGCTGAGCTCATATTTTATGGCCGCGAAATGTGTCTTCGAATATCCCGATGGAGAAAAGCTATCGGGATTGTGCAAAGACCGCGAGATCGATGTCTGGTTTGGTGTCAAAGATACACGAGGTAAGTGGGTACCATATGGCTTCGATTTCGGCTCGTCGACTATTCTTTTGCCCAAATCCTCAGTCCTTTTCTCAGTCCCGCTTAGTTTATGGGAAAGACCGTACTCGATCGTTTTCGACTTTTCATTCCAAAACGTACGCTCCAGCGAAAATGATAGAAAGATGGATTACGGGAAAAAGGTGGAGATAAAATTTAGTAAATTAAGCCTTCCCGCACATTAGAAACTGCATAAGGGGATGATCCATTGCGGCCGAACGTTCATCTAGACGATGTTGCTAAACACACATACGCCGATAACCCGGGCGGGGCGTCCGTTGCTGCGATTCTTTAAGTTGATTCTTCCGGATTCGGACACTTTTCGAGATTATCGTTCGCGAGGCGCCACGGAGGAGGGATTAGGTATGACACGTAAAAGGGCAAAAATTATGTTATTGTCCTGTTCGTGCCGTTCGTGGCTAAACGGTCTCTAACGCCGCCCTGTTGACCCGCCGCGGGAGTGTCGCCATCGACCTCGCCGCCGCTCGCGACGAGGGACTCGCCCACATTGATGACATTGCCGCCAACTACGCGTCGGACACAGGCCTCGGCCGCGATGCGATGAAGATCTATCTGACGGAAAACATTTCCTACTCGATCGACGAATCAATGATGAACGGCCTCGAACTCTACTTCAAACTTGCCGAAAAATACGGGCTGATCGCCAATAATTACCCGATGAGATTTGTTTAAGACCCCGTGCAGATCCGGTCAGGTTACCGTTTATCGTCATCGTTATCGGGGTCTCCGGGGCTTCCCTTGCAGAACGACGGTATGCCTATTTATCCCGGATTACGCAATATGAGTTTATGTTCTTAGTTTTCTTCCTTTGCGTTCTTCGCGACTTTGCGTGAGACTGCTTTTTCCACGCAAAGCCGCAAATCTCGCAAAGAAATCGCAAAGAAGAAAACGAACGAATCCACATCACTCTTTCTAATGCGTAATCCGGGTTTATTTGCGAACAAAAGCTGTCGGCGGCGCATAAATAGGCCGCGGCCGGAATGCACCGGACGCGGCCATATTTTTTGACTCGGTGCCGGATCAGCGAACGTATGCCGAGGCGATCGGCGTGTCGCCGGCGAGGCCGAAATTTTGATACACGACCGCACCGTTTGAGCTGTTCAGAATATAGTTGACACCGTTGCGGAATACGGCGACATCCGTGCGGCCATCACCGTCATAATCGCCCGGCGTCAGCGTATCGGTCGCGAGGCCCCAATTGCGGTAGACGACCTGTCGATTTGATGATTGGATTATGTACCAGACGCCGCTTCGAAATACGGCGATGTCCGTCTTGCCGTCACCGTCGAAATCACCCGCCACACGCTGGTCGGTCACGAGGCCAAATTGCGTATAGCTGACCGTGCCGGTTGCCGAGCTTCGCACGTACCACGTCCGGTCCGACGGGCGAAAGACCGCCGCATCCATCCGGCCATCACCGTCAAAGTCACCGGTCACAGGCTTGTCGCCGGTCAGTCCCCACGGCACAAATGTCGTGATGCCGCCGGGGTTGTTGAGCGAACCACGGTAGTAAAAGTTGCTCTGGGCACCATCGCGAAACACCGCAACGTCCGCCTTGCCGTCGCCGTCCCAATCACCGGGTGTGATGACGTCGCCCGTCAGGCCAAAGGCATCTGCCGTGACCGTGCCGGTCGCTGACCGCAGAATATAAAAATACGCCTGATTGCCTGCACCGTTATCGCGCCAGACGGCGATGTCGGTTTTGCCGTCGCCATCGTAATCGGCCGGAGCAAGCTTGTCGGTCGCCAGCCCAAATTGGGCACCGTAAAATGTCGTCGGCGCAGACGACGGATTGATGTACCAGATGCTGTTGCGGAAAACCGACGCGTCCGTGCGGCCGTCACCGTCAAAATCGGCGACCCGTAGCGATTGACGCACCGATTGGTTGAGACGAGCTAGTCCGGAGTGGCCAAAGCCGTTGACCATCTTAAATACACCGCCGATCAATATCTTGCCGTCCGCCTGCAGGGTGACCTTGTTGACGTTACCGATGGTCGCTCCGCCGTAGATCCCAAACGCCGAATCGAGCGTTCCATCGCTGTTGAGCCTAGCTATATTGCTCCGAAACTGCAGGCCGCCCGTCTGGGTGTAGTTAAATTGGCCCCCGACGAGGATCTTGCCGTTCTGTTGCACAGCCAAAGAGTTGACGGCCCCGGAGTTACCTCCCGTCACCTTAAAACTGGTCGACGTAAAGGTTGCGTCGATAGTGTTGTCCGCGTTCGATCTAATTGCCGCTCCGAAAAACGAGCTGACGATCTTTCCATCGGGCTGGAGAGCGAGATAGAACGGCGGCGCTCCGTAGTTTGTATTCGCAAACGTCGCGTCGAGCGTACCGTCAGCGTTGAAACCGGCAGTCCTATCGCGGCTGGTCCCGTTTACAGTCTGAAAATCGCCCGAGATCATAAAACGCCCGTCGGGCCGCATGAGCAGCGAGAAGATCTGGTTGCTGGGCGAGTCAAAAACCGGATTGAACGGATCAACGGCGCCGGCCGCCGTCAAACGCGCGAAGTGCGCCGGTCTCGCCTGGCCGCCAACCACGGTGAATGTGCCCGCCACGACTATCTTGCCATCCGGTTGAACTGCTACAAATTTCACCGCGTCGCCGGTGCCGCCGATGACAATATTGAACGAGGTGTCACGCGAACCGTCCGGGTTGAGCCGCATCAGTACGTCGCTGTCCCCGACGGGCAAGCTGCTGCCGACCAGGATCTTGCCGTCGGTTTGCAGGGCTAATGCATTTACGGCGGTACCGTCGCCCAGGGCGGGAACGGCGGCAAACGACGTGTCGAGCGAACCGTCTGCGTTAAACCGCACAAGTGCCCTACGTCCCGAACGATTTGCATCGCTAAATTGTCCAGCCGCCAGTATCTTGCCGTCGGGCTGGGCAATTACATTATTGACACCGGCAGAAAGGCTGGGATAAACCACAAACGGATTAAATGCTTGATCGATCAATCCTGTCGGTGTTACTCGCAGCAATGGACGGCGATTTGCAAAAGAGCTGCCGCTGACATACATCTGTCCGGCCTCGTAAACCA
>JAYVUD010000405.1:0-9755 GCA_043788335.1 Chloracidobacterium sp.
TATCGCGGGCTTCGCCATCGCCGCGGCCTGCCTGTTCGCGGACAGCGTACGAGCACCAACGCACGTACTCGTAAAGGGCCGCGTAAAGCGGCGGTCGCCAAGAAGAAGGCGCCGGGTAAGAAATAGGATCGTTCGTTGTTCGTGGTTCGTGGTTCGTCGATACGAACATTTGAACATTGAACAACGAACAACGATCGACGAACAAAAACATGGCAAAAGCACCAGCAAAGAAGACTTATAAGAAGAAAGAGAGAAAGAATATCCCCTATGGGATCGTTCACATCTCGGCTTCGTTCAACAACACGTTGATCTCGATCACGGACGCCAACGGCAATTTGGTTGCCCAGTCGTCATCGGGAGCACGCGGTTTCCGCGGTTCGCGCAAGGGCACGCCCTTTGCAGCCCAGCAAGCTGCATCAGAGGTCGCACGAAAGGCCGTCGAGGCCGGTATGCGTGAGGTCGAAGTTCGGGTCAAGGGCCCGGGCGGCGGCCGCGAGTCAGCGATCCGTGCCGTCAGCCAGGCAGGCATCCGTGTTTCGTCGATCCGCGACGTGACGCCGATCCCGCATAACGGCTGCAGGCCGCCGAAACGGCGAAGAGTTTGATCTTGGATCTTTGATCTTCGATCTTTGAAGTTTGGCCGGCTAAGTTCCGGCGTAGGGTTTTATCGAAAGGATGAAGGGAACGAAAGAGTTCCTGTAAACTTTTTCCCCAATTATGAGACGGGATGTTTAGGTTTAGATCCAAGATCAAAAATCTAAGTTCACAGATCATTTTTGGCTGAAGGCAAGAAATATTATGGCTAGATACAGAGATGCGGTATGCCGCTTGTGCCGCCGCGAAGGTGGTAAGTTATTTTTGAAGGGCGATAGATGCTATAAGCCCTCGTGTGCGATCGAAAAGCGTGGAACTAACCCGCCGGGACAGCATGGTGCAGCCCGCCGCAAGATGGTCCAAGGCTATGGCGAACAGCTCCGCGAGAAACAGAAAGTAAAGCGTATTTACTTTGTGCTCGAAAAGCAGTTTCGCAATTATTTTGAAAAAGCACTGCGTCAGAAAGGTGTTACGGGCGAGAACCTTTTGTTCATGCTCGAACGCCGCCTCGACAACGTCGTCTACCGTGCCGGATTCTCGACCTCGCGACGACAGTCGCGCCAGCTTGTCAACCACGGACACATCACGGTCAATGGCCGCAAGGTGAACATCCCATCGTTTCAGGTCAAGGCCGGCGATGTCGTGACCGTCAAGGATAAAAGCCAGAAGAACACGCACGTCGAAGGTGCCTGGCAGACCGCTGTCGGCCGTGGGCGTCCGTCGTGGCTTAGTGCCGGAGCTGTCGATTTCAGCGTAGCGGTTTCCGGAACACCGCGGCGTGAGGATGTCGACGCTAACATCAATGAACAGCTCATCGTCGAGCTTTATAGCAAGTAGTTAACTGAGTTCGCTGTGTTGAGCGTGTTCGCCGGGCGGTATTGACCGCGAGGCGTGACGCTCAACACGGCGGACTCGCAGGACTTTTAAAAAACGAATATGACACAGAGCAATACTTGGACAGACTTCCAAATGCCGGGCCGGTTGAACGTCGAGACCGAGACGTTGACGGAGCGATACGGCAAATTTTTCGCATCCCCGTTCGAGCGCGGATTCGGTACGACGATCGGCAATTCGATTCGCCGTGCACTGCTCTCGTCGATCGAGGGTGCGGCGGTTACGGCCGTCAAAATTGACGGTGTCGAGCACGAATTTTCGTCGATCAAAGGAGTCGTCGAAGACGCGACGGACGTCATCCTGAACGTCAAGCAGATACCTTTCAAACTGCACGGAACGGGCATGAAGACGCTGACGATCAGCAAAAAGGGTGCCGGCGAGGTGACCAGTGCCGACATCGTCGCTGACGGTGACGTCGAGGTTCTGGACGATACCATCCATATTGCAACGGTCAGTGCCGGCGGTTCGATCGGCATCGAGATGCGGCTCAAATCGGGCCGCGGATACGTTTCGGCGGAGATCAACAATGACGAAGACCTCTCGGTTGGCTATATCCCGATCGATTCGGTCCACACGCCGATCAAAAAGGTCAACTATAACGTCGATAAGACGCGTCAGGGTTCGAATACTGAATTTGACCGTCTGACGATCGAAGTTTGGACCGACGGTTCGGTCAAGCCAGAAGATTCGATCGGCCTGGCGGCTAAACTCGTCAAGGACCATATGACCATCTTCATCAACTTTGAAGAAGAGGAAGAAGAATACAAATACGAGGACATTGCCCGTCCGCCCCTGATGCGGAATGACCTGCTCGACAAATCGGTTGACGAACTCGAGCTTTCGGTTCGTTCGTACAACTGCCTGAAGAACGCCGACATCCGTTCGATCCGAGACCTCATCCGTCGCAGCGAGAAAGATATGCTGCACACGAAGAATTTTGGTAAGAAGTCACTTACCGAGATCAAGGATATGCTCCACGGAATGGGCCTCGATTTTGGAATGGATTTTGACGAACAGGGCAACCCGATCCCGGGATCGGGCGGACGCGACCTCGATTAGTCCCAATCCCGAAGTTCTAAGACGCAAGTCGAAAGGATCGGCTTGACCGGGACATGGGAGTTTGGGACGAGGGAAATGGGACATAAAAGAAATGAGACACTTAAAAGCACATCGTAAATTAGGCCGCACGACCGAGCACCGTATGTCATTGCTCCGCAATTTGGCAACATCGCTGATCAACGCCGACAAAGAGCATATTGTTACGACCGTCCAAAAAGCCAAGGAACTGCGTCCCTTTATCGAAAAGGCGATCACGCTTGCGCGAAAGGCACAAGATCTGACGGGTGACGACGCGGTACTTCGCGGAGTTCATCTTCGCCGACAGGCATCATGCTTCTTTCACGCAGGAAACAGCACGTTCAAGGCCGAGCAGAGCCGTTTTCGCGGTAAGAAAGGCGTGGCCAAGGCTCCGATCGAGCGTACGGCCGGCGTAAAGGCTGTCCAGAGGCTTTTCGGCGAACTCGGCGTTCGGTACAAAGATCGTAACGGCGGATATACACGCATCATCAAAATGGGCCGACGCGTCGGCGACAATGCCGAGATGGCCGTGATCGAATTAGTTGACAACCCACGCGAACTGGCTGCCAAGGCCTAACCTCGAAGGTAGTTGATATGAGCGAAAATACAAGTTCGGCAAAGGCGAAAGACGGCGAAATAATGGTCGAAAAGAAGCGACCGGTTGCTAAGCGTCCGGTAGATTCATCGTTCAATATGGACGAGATCCGCGAGCTTGCTTCGCTGGTCAACGAGCACGGATTTACGGATTTCGAATTTGAGAACGAGAATATTCGCGTTCGTTTGAGCAAGATGGCTGCGGCACCTGTTTACCAGGCCGCCCCTGCTGTTCAGGCCGCTTCTCCTCCGGCACAGACGGCTGCTCCCGTTGCCGCTGCTGAGCCGGCCGCCGATCCGGATGCAGGTCTGCACAAGATCACTTCACCGATCGTCGGTACATTTTACCGCTCGCCGGGCCCCGATAAAGAATCGTACGTCAGCGAAGGCAGCAAGGTCTCTGCCGAAACGACCGTCTGTATCGTCGAGGCAATGAAATTGATGAACGAGATTCAGGCCGAGATATCGGGCGAGATCGTCAGGATCTACGTTGAGAACGGCCAGCCGGTCGAATACGGCCAGGCGTTGTTTGGTGTTAGGAAGTAAGATTAGCCACAGAGCACACAGAGTAATCAAGAAATTGTTTAAGCGGGCATAGGTTGTTCGATCTGGCTGTTAACATTTCTTCTTTGTGTCCTCTGTGGCTATATTGGTTTTATGCGGGAAATTCGCAAAATATTGATCGCAAATCGTGGTGAGATCGCTTGCCGGATTATGTGGACGTGTAAGGAGATGGGCATTAAGACCGTCGCCGTGCATTCTGAGGCCGACCGTGATTCTCTCCACGTTCGTTTTGCCGACGAAGCGGTCTGCATCGGGCCAGCATCGTCGGCCGAGAGCTATCTCAATATCCCATCGATCATCAGCGCCGCTGAGATCACCAATGCCGACGCTATCCATCCCGGGTACGGATTTTTAGCCGAATCGGCGACATTTGCTAAGATCTGCGAAGACTGCAACATCAAATTTATCGGCCCGCGTCCCGACGTGATCGCGATGATGGGCGACAAGGTCGAAGCAAGGCGAACGATGGCGGCGGCCGGCGTTCCGATCCTACCCGGCAGTCCGGACCCGATCGAATCAGCCGATGAGGCACGTAAACTTGCGCTTGAGATCGGCTTTCCGCTGATCATCAAAGCCGCGGCCGGCGGTGGTGGACGTGGGATGCGCATCGTGCGGCAGGAGAGCGAACTCGCAGGTAACCTGGAACTTGCCCAGACTGAGGCACTCAGTGCCTTCAAGAATGGTTCGGTCTATATTGAGCGTTACATCGAGCGTCCGCGGCACATTGAGATCCAGGTGCTCGCTGATGAGCACGGAAACGTCATTCATCTCGGTGAACGCGAATGCACGATCCAACGGCGTCACCAGAAACTGCTCGAGGAGGCTCCGTCGCCGGCAATCTCGAGGGAATTGCGTGACCAAATGGGAGCGGTGGCGGTCAAGGCATGTCAGGAGATCGGCTATTCGAGTGCTGGCACCTTCGAGTTTCTGCTCGACGAGGACGGCAGTTTCTACTTCATGGAGATGAATACGCGGATCCAAGTCGAGCATCCGGTGACCGAGATGGTCACGCTCGCCGACATTGTCCGAAATCAGATCCGCATCGCCACCGGCGAGAACGTCGGCTATACCCAAGAAGAGGTCCAGATCGTCGGCCATTCGATCGAGTGCCGCATAAATGCCGAGGACCCCGTCAAATTTACACCGAGTCCGGGCAGGATCACGGCGTTCAACATACCCGGCGGCCCGGGCGTTCGGGTTGATACGGCTGTTTACCCGGGTTACGTTGTTCCGCCTTATTATGATTCGATGATCGCCAAACTCATCGTGCACGCTCGCACACGCGAACTCGCGATCGCACGGATGCGTCGGGCACTGGAAATGATGGTGATCGAGGGCATTAAGACGACGATCCCGCTCCATCTCAAGATCATGGCCGACGAAAAATTTCAGAAAGGTGATTTTTCGACCAAGTTTATGGAAGAGTTCAAGTACGAGATCTAATTGCCCTCACTACTTGGATATGTTAGATTTATAGCAACAATTAGCATTAGTTGTTGCAATTTCAAGAATAAAAATTTCGTGGTTACCGACTTGGATAAAGCGGAGTTACTACGAGCAACAGGAGAGGCTGTTTTCAGCAAGTAAAAATGTCGACAGTAAAAGAATTAAAAGAACAGATCGTAGGCGACTATAAAACCCACGATTCGGATACAGGTTCATCGCAGGTTCAGATCGCCCTGCTCACGCAACGCATCAACGAATTGACCGAGCATTTCAAAGTGCACAAAAAGGACAACAATTCGCGACGCGGCTTGCTGCAAATGGTCTCACGCAGGAGAAAACTGCTTGATTATCTCAAGCGTCGCAACATCGACGAGTATCATGAGATCATCAAGAAGCTCAAATTGAGAAGGTAAAAAGGGGAAAAGTGAAAAAGGGAGAAAGTTAGATCGAACGTGAGTATATACCGGTTTTTTTTAACATTTGCACTTTTTCACATTTCGACTTTACTCCGGCTGCTTCGGGCCGAGATCAAAAAATAGAGATCCTCTCGAAGGGTTATCCGGTGGTTGCTGAACGTGACAGCTCTTATGGCTTCCGGACAAACTTGGATCTTCGTCAAACTTGTAGAGTTATGCAGGGACGAAAGGGCTTCACGGCATGCCTTTTCGTCTCTGTTTTTTTGAGGTTTAGTAATGATGAAAAAATATTTGAATGAATCGATCAAACTGGGCACCCAGGATCTGATCGTCGAGACCGGAAAGGTCGCAAAACAGGCCGATGGTTCGGTCGTTATCCGTTACGGTGACACGATGCTACTCGTCGCGGCCGTAAGTGCCCGTACCGCGCGGGAAGGCATGGACTTTTTCCCGCTGACGGTCGAATACCGTGAAAACTCGTTTGCCGCAGGCCGTATTCCCGGCAATTATTTTCGCCGCGAAGGCCGTCCGAGCGAAAAGGAAATTCTCACATGCCGTATGATCGACCGGCCTGTTCGGCCGCTGTTCGCGGACGGTTATCGATTTGAAACTCAGATCGTCGCTTCGGTCATCTCGGCCGATACGGACAACGACCCCGATGTCATCGCGATCACGGGAGCATCGTGTGCGTTGTATCTTTCGGACATTCCGTTCAACAACCCGATCGCAGGCGTTCGAATCGGCCTGATCGATGGTAAATACATCATCAATCCGACATATGACGAACGTCGCGTATCTGATCTGAATTTGATCGTTGCCGGTACCGAAGAGGCGATCTGCATGGTTGAATGCGAAGCCCAAGAGGTCGCCGAGACGATCATGGTCGAGGCCCTCATGCTCGCTCACCGTGAGATCAAACGCCTCTGCCTGTGGCAGAAAGAGCTCGGCAAGGCTCTCGACATCACAAAGCGTGAGTTTGTCGTACCTGCACTCGACGAGCATATTGTCGCTGATGTGGAAAAGACATGGTCGGACAAGCTTCGTGCGGCACTCGACTCGACGGGACGCGAGAAGATCGAGGTCTATGCCGGTCTCGACGCTCTTAAGAAAGAGGTTGTCGAAAGCTACCCTGAGGATGACCCGTCGGCCCGCGGTACCGCTGGCAAGGCGTTTGGCAAACTTAAAGAAAAGATCTTCCGCGAGGATATGCTGCACAATAAACGCCGTCCGGACGGACGCCGTTTCTCCGAGATTCGCCCGATATCGGCCGAGGTCGGCTGGCTTCCGCGTGTGCACGGTTCGGCGCTATTTACCCGTGGTGAGACACAGGCGATCGTGACGACCACGCTTGGCACTAAGACGGACGGCCAGTTTATGGACGATCTCGAAAAAGGTACCGTCGATCGCCGCTTCATGTTGCATTATAATTTCCCGCCGTATTCCGTCGGTGAAACGGGCAGATTTGGCAGCACGTCACGTCGGGAGACGGGACACGGTAACCTCGCCCGGCGTGCGATAATGTCGGTTTTGCCGAACGACGAAGATTTTCCTTACACGATCCGTATAGTCTCCGACATTACCGAGTCAAACGGTTCGTCGTCGATGGCGTCGGTCTGCGGCGGCATTTTGAGCCTGATGGACGCCGGCGTGCCTATTAAGAAGCCCGTCGCGGGTGTCGCAATGGGCCTCGTTATGGAAGGCAATCGCTATGCGATCCTCTCCGACATTGCCGGAGCGGAAGATCATTACGGCGACATGGACTTTAAGGTCACCGGAACTGCGGACGGAATCACCGCCCTCCAGATGGACATCAAGGTCGGTGGCATCAATGCTATGATCCTGCAGGAAGCTCTCGAGCAGGCCCGCAAAGGCCGTCTCCATATCCTGGATATCATGGCCAAGGCGATTGCTGAACCGCGTGCTGAGCTGTCGGAATTTGCTCCGCGTATCATCACAATGATGATCAATCCGGAGAAGATCCGCGACGTCATCGGCAAGGGCGGTTCGGTTATCCGTGCCTTGACAGAGGAGACCGGAGCCAAGATCGACATCTCAGACGACGGCACTATTCTGATCGCGACCGCCGACGGCGAGGTTGCTCAGGAGGTCATCGCCCGAATTAGGGCGATCACTGCCGAGGCTGAGATCGGTGAGACGTACATGGGTACTGTCTCGCGGATCGTCGATTTCGGTGCGTTCGTCGAGATCATGCCGGGCCTCGACGGCTTGCTGCATATCTCTGAGATATCAGACCGTCGCGTCCGCGACGTTCGCGACGAGCTAAAGGAAGGCCAGCAGATTTTGGTCAAATGCATCGGCAGAGAAGGCAACAAGATCAAACTCTCGCGCAAAGCGATCTTGGCCGAGGAAAAGTCCAAGGCCGCACCTGAAGACGAATAGTTGTAGAAAAATCTCCGTAAAGTCGGGAAATAAAGACCGGTTACCACTATCTAGTGGTAGGCGGTCTTTTATTTGGATAGACCGGAGAAATTTTGAAAAATAAATCATTGGTTTGTGGAATTGTGGTTGGATTAGACGTTTGTTTCGGAAGAATTAAGTCGAATTTGCCATTATCGGGGCCGATCGTTAGCTGTTTTGTGCAAAAGCTCGTGCAATTGCCTGCATCTTTTGCTATATTCGTTAAATTGCCTCAATAACGACGAATTCACGCTTAGAGTGCCAACCGAGCCGTGTAAGCGAAAGGTTTGCGCGTAAGAACTCAAATAGTAAGGTTATTAAAATGAAGAACTTCAATCTCAGAATGGCTATTTCGGCGATATGCCTTCTGTCGTTTTCGGCGGCCTTTATTCCTGTTAAGGCAGGACCGGTTCGTTTCGATCAAGTGGTACAGATAATGAACGCGCGGCCGGGAAAGGCCGTCACCGGCAATTTTGCACGACTAACGGTGGCGAACTATTATCGTGGATTAATTGTCGGCGACGGAGATGACGACGACAAAAAGAAGGCAGCACAACCGCAGACCGACCGTGTCATTACGGAAACCCGGACCGACATCGTTGAAGACGAAGTCTGTGCGTGCGTCCAGGCCGAGATCGTCACCCAAGGGTTCCCGAAGTGGGCGCTCCTTGGTTTTGCCGGTATTCCGGCCGGATTGCTTCTGATCAAAAAGAAATCGACGCCGACGCCGACGCCGACCCTTCCGATATTTACGCCGACGCCGACCCCGACGGTTACCCCGACACCGACGCCCACGGTCACACCGACACCGAACACGGTGCCGGAACCGGTGACGATCCTGTTATTTGGAACGGGCCTTGCTTCCGTCGGTTTGGCCGCACGCCGCCGATTTGGCAAGAAGAAGGCTGACGGCGAATCTGACAAAGTATAGTAGAAAACCGGGCGTGTGCCGCTGCAGATGAAATGTGGCGGCACCGTGCTCGGGTCTTAAGCGATGATTTTCAGGCTCAATACGTCAATCGAGCCAAACGTAAGAGGAAATGACGATGCGTGCTAACAGAATAATTTTTTTGGTCCTGCTGGGAACGATCCTGATCCTGGGGTTGTCGACTGTCTTTGCGGCCGATGACACTGGAAAGAAATTGGGGAAGAACGAGGGCATCCTGAGCATTAAAACCACCGAAGCCCCGTACCCGGTTCGAATCGACGGCATCGTTCGGGGTGACACAGGCGTCGGGACCCCAACCGTTTATTACCTCTCGACCGGAACTCACAAGATCGAGGTCCTCGGGCCGGACGGCTCGGTCAAATGGCGTAAGGACGATCTTTTGATCCGTAAGGGCGAAAAGAACTGTGTATGTCTAAAGATCGTGCAGGTCATCAACAAACGGCCTTGTCCGTACGATTTTCATCTCGACGGTCCTGAAAGGATCCTCGAGGGCGAGCAGGTCACTTTTGCCGCTATCAACTCCGACAGTACGCCTTTCCCGGTTAAGTTCGTGTGGAAAGTGGCGAACGGCGAGCTGATGAGCGGCCAGGGAACGCCAACGATCACGGTTAATTCGAAAGGGATCGGCGGAAAGACGATCACAGCTGATCTCGATGTCAACGATGATGTATATGACAGCAAATGCCGTCAGGACATAACCGTCAAGACAGACGTGGAAAATAAGCCGAAACTGCCCGAGGCTTTTACGTGCGACGAGTTTTTCTCGAAGTCGGCAGACGACGACAAGGCTCGATTTGATAACT
>JAYVUD010000406.1:0-4720 GCA_043788335.1 Chloracidobacterium sp.
CCCGACGAACCGCTTGCTCGGGCGTTTGGCGTGCAGCAGCAACAGTCGTTTTCGAGCCTGTTGACACAGATCCGCAAAGCCAAGGTTGATAACCGCATCGGTGCCGTACTGCTCGACATCAATTTTCCCGGCATCGGTTGGGGCAAGGCCGATGAACTCCGGGACGCGATCGCCGACCTGCGAACTTCGGGCAAGCCGGTCTACGCCTATCTCGAGATCGGCTCAAACCGCGAGTATTACATTGCGACGGCGGCTGAAAAGATATACATCGCACCGCCCGGAGATCTGTACGTCAATGGATTTGCCGCCGAAGCGATGTTCTACAAAGGCTCGCTCGACAAACTCGGCGTCGAGGCCGACGTGATCCAGATCGGGCCGAAATACAAAAACGCCCCCGACCAATACACGCGGACGACGATGTCCGACGGTCAGAAAGAGGTCATTAATGCCATCATCGATGAATATTTTACCCGTTTTACAACGGCTGTCGCCGAGTCTCGGAAAAAATCGGTCGAGGACGTAAAAGCTCTCATCGATTCCGCACCCTATACGTCTGCCCAGGCAAAGGCTCAGGGACTGGTCGACGATGCTTTATATCGTGAGCAGGTCGATGAGGCTCTGAAATCTAAGCTCGGCTACAAGGCGGACGAAAAACTACGCACGATCGGCGGCAGCAAATATCGCGAGATACAGTCGGACTCGTTAGGCCTCAACACCGGTGAGAAGATCGCCGTAATTTACGCCTCCGGGGCGATAACCGGCGGCAAATCAAACAATGGCCCGCTCAACGGCGAAATGGTCGGTTCCGACACGATCGTGCAGGCGGTAAACGATGCGGCAAACGACAAGTCGATCAAAGCGATCGTGCTGCGGGTCGATTCGCCCGGTGGTTCGGCGATGGCGTCCGACCTGATGTGGTTCGCTCTCGAAAACGCCAAGGCCAAAAAACCTCTGGTCGTCTCGATGTCAGATGTTGCGGCCTCCGGCGGTTATTACATCGCCTGCAACGCCAACAAGATCGTTGCCGAACCGTCAACTATCACCGGTTCGATCGGCGTGTTTATGGGCAAACCGGTTCTCAAGGGCCTCTACACGTGGCTCGGAGTCTCGAACGAATATACCCTCAAGGGCAAAAATGCCGGCATATTTAGAGAGACCGAACATTGGACGCCCGAAGAACGTGCGAAGATGGTCGAGCAGACAAACAGTATCTATTACGACAATTTCGTCCCGAAGGTCGCGAAGGGCCGCAACAAAACTAACGAGGCCGTCGACACGATCGCTCAGGGCCGCGTCTGGACCGGCACGCAAGCCAAGAGCAACGGTTTGATAGATGAATTTGGCGGCTTGGAAAAGGCGATCGAGATCGCCAAACAGCTTGCCAATCTGCCGGCTGACAAGGAAGTTCGACGGATCGCGTACCCGGAACCGAGACCGTTTCTCGAAGCGTATTTCGGTACCGGCGACGGCGAAGCCTCAGTCCGCGAGGAGCAGACCCGTGCCGCGATCTTGCAGGCCCTGCCCGCGGACGTTCGCCGATCTTTCCGCTACTCGTCGATCCTCGATCGCATGCAGCGGGGCGAAGCGATGACGATGCTCCCGTTCGAGCTCACCATCAAATAACACCGCCAAATAACACCGATCCATCGGTAGTTTTTCGGGGCCGTATTTACGCTTTTCTGTTTATCAGAGAGGCCGTAATTCCGGCCCCGAAACCTAATGCAGAAGCCCGCACGTAAGTAAGGGCGTAACACACAACTAAACAAAACTAAAGGAATCGGGGTCAAAAGGAATTGGGGTCAGACTTGCAATCGTGCAACTCTGATGCGAGTTGTGCTAGTATTGGGATATGGCAAGACGGATGAGGGTTGAGGTTGAGGGTGGTTTGTATCATTTGATCACTCGCGGGGTGGACAGGCAGGACATATTTCACGATGAGCAGGACTTCGCGAAGTTCCTCGCGATGATGGCGACGCAGAAGCTTAATCTGCCGTACTATTTGTACGCATACTGTCTGATGACGAACCACATTGAACTGTTGATCGAGCGGCGTGTGGACGATATCGGACGGATAATGCAGCGAATATTGACCGGATACGCACAGTATTACAACCGGCGATACGGGCGGGTCGGCCACGTATTTCAGGGCAGGCACAAAGCGGTGCTTTGCCAGTCTGACCCGTATCTCGCCGAACTGGTCAGCTACATTCATCTAGATCCGGTCCGGGCGAAGACGGTCGATCTGCCCGAGCAATACCCTTACAGCAGCCACCGCGAATACCTCCGCCAGGTGCCAAAAGGAATAGTCGATGTCGATCCGGTGCTGCGTCGATTTGGCCGTCCGCGTGATGCCGCAAGAGGGCGCTTTGCCGACCACGTCGCAGCCGCCTTGAAACTCGGGCCCGAGCCTAAGTTCTACGCGAGCGAAAGCGGTATTCTCGGCAGCGATGAGTTCGTCGACACTATGATCCACCGCATCGGCGATCACGACGTCCACGCCGCCGCCCGCCGCCTAAAGGAACTAAAGGCGGCCGAGGGTTGTGACCTTCAGAGCCTGCTGGCCGTGGTCGCGGAAACGTTCGAGGTTGAGAAAGATGAGATCTGCGGCAGGGACAAAAACCCTCGGCTCGTCTATGTCAAGGAGGTCTTGATAATGAGTGCCGTGCGTCTCGGGGCCTCGCTTGCGGATATATCCGACCTTTTAAGCCTCAACGCCTCAACCGTCAGCCGCCGCCGCGATGCCGCCAAGAGCAGAATGGCCTTCGATCAAAAGGTCGCCGAAGAAATTGGAAATGTCGTCACGAAATACATATCTATCAAGGCCGGCAGCGAGAGAGTTGCACCATTGCTAGTCTGACTCCGGTTTTCACTCTTCATGTTTAACTGATCATCGCTCCCATACTTGTAGATCGGCCTGAATCTTATTCTCAAGTTCTTCGAGTTTGCGCATCAACTATTTCTCTCCTCATCATTCCGGCTCGCTCTTCTTTGTTTTGCAGTCTCGACAGCCGCATGAAGCTTGGCTTGTAGAAGCTCTCGGGGCGGCAGCTCGGTTAGATATTCGGCGACGCGGATGCCGCGCGTTTTCAGTTCGAGCAGCTCGACCATCTCCGAGCCTTTTTCGGCACAGAGGATCAGGCCGACCGGCGGCTCCTCGCCCGGCTGGCGTTCGTATTTGTCGAGCCACCGAAGGTAAAGCTCAGTCTGGCCGGTGTCCGCCGCCTTGAGCTTGCCGATCTTTAGCTCGATCAATATCAGCCGCCGCAACCTGCGATGGTAAAAGAGTAGATCGAGATAATAGTCCTCGGCATCGATAGTAATGCGTTTCTGACGGGCGACAAACGCAAAATCGGAACCGAGTTCCAGGAGAAAACGCTCAAGCTCGCGAAGGATAGTCGATTCGAGGTCCGCTTCGCTATACGCGTCCTTTAACCCGAGGAAATCCAGAAAATACGGATCGCGGAAAACCAGGTCGGGTGACAGGATGTCGGAGGTTTTGAGACTCTCAAGCTCCTGCTTAATCAGCTCGTCGGGCTTTTTCGAAATGGCAGTCCGCTCGAAGAGCATCGAGTCGATCTTTTTGGATAACGCCCGCGTACTCCATCGCTCGATACGGCACATCTCAGCATAGAAATCGCGTCGTAACGGGTCTTTTATTGGAAGTAACTGAACTATGTGGGTCCACGTCAATTGTTGCGTCAGTGACGCAACAATTTCGAATTCAGGAAATAGGTCGGCAAACGCTATCATACGAGACAGATTTCCACGCGTAAATCCTTTGCCAAACTCGACCGTCAATTGTTGCGCCAGTGACGCGACAATCTGCTCGCCGTATTCGGCACGCTCATTATTAAGAATATCCTGACGAATACGATTGCCGACATTCCAATAAAGCAGCGTAAGCGCGGCATTGACGGCGGTCGCCACACGGCCGCGCGTCTCCTCGATCATCCGGCGGAGATCGCCGACAAGCAGTTCAATGGATTGATCTTGTATGGTAAGTTTTCCCATTACCCGATCATCGCCCCCAATGCTTTAAAATCTGCCTGAATCTCATTCTCAAGTGCTTCGAGTTCCGCAAGGATCTCTTTTGGCGAGGCGTGTTTGATCTCTTCATAAACAACTTCTTTATAACGATTGATGCTGAGGTCGTAATCGTTCGCGGTGATGTCGGCTTTTGGAACGAGGAAGGATTGATCGGTTCGGGCACGTGCCTGTTCGCCGGAGAGAACCACCCCGGCTCGGCTGAGCTCGCCGAACGCGTCAGCCGAAGCGGCTGCCTCCCCTCCTTTGTAAGGAGCGGAGCCTTGGAGAGATCGCCATCTGGCGAGGATGTGAGCAGAGATCAGGGTCAGGTCTGCTTTCTTGTCGATTCTCATGTTTTTCCCACGGCATTCACCAAGTAATTATCACACACTTTATTAATGATCTTTTGAAATTTTTCGTCCGCTGCGGAGCGTTTTGAGGCGGCTGACGTTGCGTTGGCTTTCAGTTCGTCGGAACGCCCTTACTTCGTACGGGCTTCCGCATTCCCTTTCGACCCTAAAATGAAGACTCGGGGTCAGGCCTGCTTTTGTGCGATTCTTTTTGTGGTATGATGGTCGAATGGCGAGGAGACCTAGAGTTGAATTAGAGGGTGGGTTGTACCATCTGATCGCGAAGGGGAATGACCGGATGAACAAACGATCGCCCAACTAACCAAAGCCTATGACCAAAGAAT
>JAYVUD010000407.1:0-2912 GCA_043788335.1 Chloracidobacterium sp.
ACGCTGACGGCGTTTACCGAGGGGAACCTCACCATGCGTGAGGCCGATCCGCTGGTCGCCCATTTGTCTGACTGCTCATTTTGCCGGCATAAGACGGCAGAGCTTGTACGTCTCGACCTGGCATTTGCCGAAACGGACGCGTCGCCGGTCGTCGCTGCCGGGAGCGAACCGTCCCGCGTGTCGGAAGCAGTGACGGGTTTATTGAGCCGTCTTTTCGGCCACGGCGAATCGGCAGTTTTCGCCCACGAGGAAAAGAAACCCGAAAATTCGGATGAGGAATCCGAAAAAGACGAGAGATCCGAGTAGATCGGACTACAAAAGCAACCAACAAAATAGCCGCCGCGATCATCTAAACCGATCGGGCGGTTTTTTGTTTCGGAGACAGCGACCTTGGGGCGGACCGGAAAACGTGGTTAGCACGTACGATTTTTGTACGCTGATGGCAGTTTGGGTCTATAATTTAAATTAGGAAATATTATGTTAGAAACCCCGGCTTCCGGCGAAAGCGTCAGTGAATGCACTTGGACCAAAAAAGCTCTTACAGTTGAACGGATAGCGTCGGCGGAACTGCCGACAACGCGTGGTGATTTTCGTATAGCCGGCTATCGCTCGCTGACGAGCGATGAGGAATTTGTCGTAATTTACAAGGGCGAGATGACCGGCGACGTCGCAACCCTCGTCCGTATTCACTCCCAATGCTTGACCGGTGACGTTTTTGGCTCAATTAAATGTGATTGCGGCCCGCAACTCCACCGGACGATGGAGATGATCAACGCCGAGGGCCGCGGGGCGATCGTCTATCAGCAGCAGGAGGGCCGCGGCATCGGCATCATCAACAAGATCCGTGCCTATGCCCTGCAGGATGAGGGAGCTGACACGATCGAGGCAAATGAGCTGCTCGGATTTGAGGCGGACGCTCGCGATTACCAGCAGTGTGCCGAGATATTGTTCGATATGGGACTCTGCAAGGTGCGTGTGATCTCGAACAATCCCGACAAGCTACGGGCACTCGAGGCCGCCGGGCTCAACGTCGTCGAACGGATACCGATCGAGGTCACGTCCGGGCAGAATGCGGCACAATACTTGCGTACAAAAAAGGAAAAAATGGGACATTATTTGAGTTAATTCGGCGTCGGTGTGGTCACCCGGTCCTGTCACTGCCATTTGGCAGATCATACTCATTAAAACGGCGCGTTGAACTTCTTATTTCGGAGGCTTAACAATGAGATCTAATAGACTGCGGTTTGCCGGTATCGTGCCGGCGTTTGCTCTCCTCCTCGCACTTCAGAGTTTCGCATTTGGTCAATCCAGCCGCATTTCGGGCCAGGTATTTGGTTCCGGGCACAGACCGCTGGCCGATGTCTACGTCGAACTGATGAATGAGGTAAACTCCATCCTCGGCAGAACCAAGACGGACGCGAGCGGCGTCTATATGTTCGTCGGACTGTCGGGCGGGCGGTTTACACTCCGCGTCAGGCCTTTTGGCACAGATTACGAGGAACAAACTCAAGACGTTGAGGTCGTCTCTATCGTTTACGGCGGACGCTTGACGTCAGACAGCGTACAAAAAGATTTTTACCTGCGCCCGCTCAGAGACGCACAAAAGACCAAGACCGTGAACGGCGTCGTATTCGCCCAGGAGATACCAAAGGACGCCAAGGATGCCTACGACAAGGCAGTCTCTGACCTCGACGCCAATCGCGTGGATGGCGGCATTATCGGCCTTGAACGGGCATTGAAGATATTTCCAAACTATTTCGATGCTCTCGACCGCCTCGGCGTAACGCTGATCAGACAGCGAAAATTTGCGGAGGCCCAAGCCTATTTTGAACGGGCAGTCGTCGTCAACCAGCGATCGTCAAATAGCTGGTACGGACTCGCGTTTGTGTTGTGTGCCCAAGACATCGCTAAAGACGCCGTAACGGCATCAAAAAAGGCGGCCGAACTTGCCCCCGAGTCGGCCGATATCAATCTGATCCTCGGAATGTCGCTCAGAAAGGACAAACAGTTTGCCGACGCCGAAACGGCAATGCTCAAGGCCAAAAAGATCTCAGGCGGCAAATCCGCCGACGTATTGTGGAACCTCTCGCTGCTCTACAATCACGACCTTAAAAATAACAAAAAGGCGGCTGATGAACTCGAGGGTTATCTCAAGCTGAAACCGGACCATCCGGACGCCGAAAAACTTAGGAAGCTCCTCAAGCAGCTCAGGGACAGCCCGCAGACCTGATCACCGATAGACAAAAAAAACCGGACGGCAGCGGCACTAAATGCGGCTGCCGTTTCTATTTGTAAGTGAATCGGTGGATGGTACAAGTTCCTAAAGTCGCCGAAGGCGACAAATCTAATAGCCGGGCGTGAAACGCCGGGGGACTGTTGCTCCGTAAAGAGGCTGTGACAAAACTAGTAACAGAGCTGCGCTCCGCAGCTAAAAAACACTGATCATATCGAGTTCTGACCAGTCTCTAAACGGCGGGTCCACACTAAAACGCTGAAATCCAATAAACCATACGATGATGACGTAACCGCTCTAACCGACATTTGCGGCAGTCTGCATACGCCCTCGCCCGTCTCTCAGGGCCAAACAAGGGAGCTGTGGACGCACAAAAATGGCCGCTTGGGCGAACCCAAGCGGCCAAAGTCTAGAACTACGTTCTATCTTTGTTTAGAAGATAAGACGGAATCCGAAACGAACCGAACGCGGTCCTTGGAAAGCATTTGCCATACCATAGGAAGCATTCTTGCGGTTCAAAACGGTCGGTGTGCCGGCGAGATAGGTATCTATCTGCGTCTTCAACTGTCCGTTGATCCAAGCATTTTCACCAGCAACTTCGGCCAGGAGGAAGGTCGACGGGCTCATGGTCACTGCTGACAACGACGTCTGGCGGCCCGTTACGATTCTCTGGTCAAAG
>JAYVUD010000408.1:0-4206 GCA_043788335.1 Chloracidobacterium sp.
CGGCGTCCAGTTTGGGGCGGTCGGCGACATGATCGTGCCGGCCGACTACACCGGCGACGGCAAGACGGACAACGCTATCTTCCGCCCGTCGACATCGACTTGGTACGTGCTTCGCAGCGAAACGCCGACGTTCTACGGTGCCGCCTTCGGAGCAACCGGCGACATCCCGAGCCCCGGCGACTATGACGGCGATGGCAAAGCCGACCTGGCAGTGTGGCGACCGGGAGCCCAAGGCATTTTCTACGTCCAGCAATCCACCGCCGGATTCTCCGCCGTCCCCTGGGGCATCACCGGCGATAGGCCAACGGCGAACGCGTATGTGTATTGATTCGGAAGACTCCTGGGGCCCCAAGTCCCGGGAGTCCCAGGTGAAGAAGAAGGGGAGAAGGGGAGAAAATGAGAAGGGGAGACGGGAGGTTTACCACATAGGAACATATGGGACATAGATCAGAATTCATGTTCGTGCCCGTTCGTGCCCGTTCGTGGCTAAAAATCCTCCGTATTCTCCGTGGCATTGCATCGTACGCGGAGACAATTGACCGCCAAAGGCACAAAAAGGCGCGAGCTGGATGAAAGCATTTCGTGCCTTTAGCGTATTTCGCGGTTGAACTCGACCGGGAACCCAGTCGCTACCGCTCCCGGTTCTGACGATCGCATCGGGGTCATATCGGACGTTGCGAATATGGCTTCGATCGTCGCCATGCACTCGGTGGGCTCGGTGGCTAAAATGCACAGGTCAGAGACCCTCAACCGTGCATAGGACCCGCTGGCGGCAATGTGCGTTGCAAATCCGGTCGATGGTCTGAATGGTTGCGATCAAGCGGCCGAAAAGGGCGAAATTTGGCAAAAAACCGGATTTTCCCTGATGTGACCTGGAGGGGGTTATGATGTGACCTGGACACCTGTTTCGGTGAAACTGGAGGCACCAAAATAGGGACCTGGACGCACTATTGTGCGACCTGAAAACCACAACCGAAACGCCCGATCCGGATAGAAATTGACCGAAATATTCCACCGTGGCCACCACCGATTTCTCAAGCCGCCGTGACCGCCGACGAATGACGAACCCCGGACTGGCCTGCTCGATCTCCGATTTTTTCGGTTCAGGTTGCCGGGCCACACACGCAACGCCGGCCACTTGCCGCTGACTGAACAAAAAGGCCCGGTGCGTCCCGAAACGTGAGCCCGCCTTTTGCCTTGCAGATGCAGGGAAAACTTACTCCCGCTTGGATCTCCGTGAAACCTTTTAGGCGAGTTTGTGGTATTAATAGACTGGAACTCGACACACATATTCAGATCATTTTCAGGAGAACTAAATTAATGTTACGACGCAAGATAGCAGGCGCATTGTTGCTTTATGCATTCCTGATGCCATCGGCATCTTTTGCACAAATGGCGGCCCCGGCCAAGGCTGTTTACACTGCACCAAAGGCAGATATCGACAAGATAAAAGACGAGGGGATGAACCGCTCGCAGGTAATGGACACGCTCAACTACCTGACCAACGTTATCGGCGCCCGCCTCACGGGCGGGCCCAATCTCAAACACGCCAATGAATGGACCCGCGACACGATGACCAAATGGGGAATGGTCAACGGCCATCTCGAGGCGTGGGGGCCATTTGGCCGCGGTTGGGAGCTCAAGCATTTCTCGGCACAGGTCTCCGCTCCGTATAGTTTTCCGGTGATCGCCTATCCGAAAGCCTGGTCGCCCGGCCTCGACCGCGTTGTCGCCGCACCGGCACCTGCTCCGGTAGATAAAAAGAAAAAGACCGCTGCCGCAGCACCGGCCGCGCCGCCGTCCTCGACAGTGACCGCCGATGTTGTCTACCTTGACGCCAAGACCGAAGCCGATATGGCAAAGTACAAAGGCCAAATCAAAGGCAAGATCGTGATGATGTCCGCCATACGCGATGTACCGGCCGATTTTAAGGGCTACGGCAGCCGAATGAACGAGGGCGATCTGCTCGCGATGGCGAATGCACCCGATCCGGCGACTGTCCAGCGTCCGGGAGCAGGCGGCGGCGCCAACCCGGCACAGATGCAGGCTCGCTTGCAGCGTTTTGTGGACGGCGCTAAGCGTTCAAAATTCATTATTGAGGAAGGTGCGGCCGTCGTCATCGACAACAGTAACAACGGCTCCGGCGGTACGATCTTTGTCGCTCAGGCGTCGGTCGCAGCCGACATTCCGGCCAACCCGATGGATTTCTTTACGCAAAAGCGGGTTCAACCCTGGGACAAAGAGGCTGAGGCTAAAATGGTCCCCCAGGTGACGATGGCCAGCGAGGATTATAACCGCGTCGCACGTATGGTTCAGGCCGGCGAAAAGGTGCAGATGACCATCGATCTGTCGGTCAAATATCATGATGACGACCCGATGGCATACAACACGGTTGCCGAGATCCCCGGAACGGACCCAACGTTGAAAGAACAGCTCGTTATGCTCGGCGGCCATATGGACTCGTGGCACGGCGGAACCGGCGCAACCGACAACGCGGCGGGCGTTGCGGTCGCGATGGAGGCGTGTCGCATCCTGATCGCGAGCGGCCTCAAACCCCGTCGCACCATCCGCGTCGGCCTCTGGTCGGGCGAGGAACAGGGCCTGTTCGGTTCGTCCAACTACGTCAAACAGCATTTTGGCGAGATGAAGGGCGGAGCCAACATATTTGGCATTACCGACCCCAACGCGGCGAAACCCGAGCTTATCAAGGGTGTCGATTACGACAAACTGTCTGCATACTTTAATCTCGATAACGGCACCGGCAAGATTCGCGGTGTCTACACGCAGGGAAATTCCAAGGTCTGGCCGATATTTCGTGCCTGGCTTGCCCCGTTCAACGAGATGGGCGCCTCGACGCTGACGATGCAGAACACGGGCGGAACCGACCACCTGTCGTTCGACCGCATCGGTCTGCCCGGATTTCAGTTCATCCAGGACGTCATCGAATACGACTCGCGAACGCATCACTCGAACCAGGACGTGTACGATCGTATCCAGGCCGACGACATGAAACAGGCGTCGACCATTATGGCGGCGTTTGTCTATCAGGCCGCGATGATGGACGAAAAGATGCCGACCAAATAGGTTTGGCTTTAACCATCCTTACTTAAGACCGTCCGGGATCGCCGATGTTAGATCGAGTGTTCCCGGGCGGTCTTTTTGTTTGCACGGTATGTTGAAAGGTACTATCATCTTTCAGACCCTAGCAGAGGAGTCTAGATCATTATGCCGAATATTCCATTTCAGCGCGGAGCGATCAGCGCAGGCGACTGCGTCGGAAATGCTTGGAACCTTGTCACCAATAACTTCTGGCTCTACATCGGAATGGGGGCGCTGACTCTGATAATGATTGGGTGCGTTCCGCTGGTCAGTCTCTTTCTGGTCGGCCCGATCCTGGGCGGTTTTTACTACGTTGTGCTCCGCGATATGCGCGGGGAACCAATTGAGTTTGGGATGCTGTTCAAGGGGTTTGACCGGTTCGTGCCCCTAATGGTCGTCGGTCTGATACAGGCCGTTCCGGGCATCATCGCACAGGTTTTGCGGTTTACCGTGGACATATCCCAATTTTCCGGGATCGATATCGGAGGCGGTTCGCGCGGAGTCGGCGGTTTAGGATCCGCTCGGCCTGATATCTCCGCACTGTTCGCCGGACTGTCGATGGTGTTTGTCGTTCTGATGTTGGTGTTCGTGGTATTCTCGGCGGTTTGGCATGTGCTGCTATTTTTTGCAGTACCGATCATTCTCGAAAACGACATCAGCCCTATCGAAGCCATCAAGCTGAGCATCAGTGCGGCGACAGGGAATATCGGCGGCCTCATATTGCTTTTGATCATCGAGATGCTCGTCGCGCTGTTGGGTATCCTGGCGATCTGTCTTGGCTATTTTGTCGCGATGCCGGTCATCTATGCAGCGAATGCATTCGCGTTCCGACAGGTTTTTCCGCTGGTTGAGAGCAGTTTCCAGTACACACCGCCGCCGCCGTCAGCGTACGGCAGCAATTTCGGCAGCGGGATGGAGTAGCTCGAGATCGAGCTCCATATACATCACGCCGTCGTGCGGATTATTGTAATATGCCGGTATCTCGCGAAAGCCGTGTGATCGATAGATCTCGACGGCTTTGCCCATTCGGCCCGGTGCGGTATCGAGCCGCATCGTTGTGTACCCGATCTCGCGGGCGTCGGCGATGATGGTTTCGATCATTTGTAA
>JAYVUD010000409.1:0-4761 GCA_043788335.1 Chloracidobacterium sp.
CGGTGCGGACATCGCACCGGAGACGCTTTACTTGGAGGGCGAGCCCATCTGATATGGTGATGCCTATAATCGTTCAACGTGTGGTCGCAGGTCTGTTTCTTTAATATGGTTACTAAGTGCATTTTTTGCCGGTGCGAATGGCAAAGGCACCCGCGAATTCGGGTTCGGTCCCAACAAAGTTTGGTTTTTAGGCTCGAAGGAGGAGCCGAATATGCCCAGATATAGTGGTGTTACTTTTGGAGTTCAGCCGGTCGAAATAGATGGAATCGTGCAAGGTTATGTGTTTTCGGGGTTTCTGACTAAGCAACAGCTTCTCACGATCAAGAACTTGGTCGACAGCCCAGATTACGAGCGTTCAAAAAGGTGGCGTGGCGAATATCAAGAAATGGCGAAAGCAATAATCGAGGCGGTTGACAGTAGTTTGGATTGATGGGTCTTGATTAGCTTTCGGTTCTACTTCGGCACCGTTGGTTAATTTTTCACTCACGCCCGCCGATCGCGGTGCAGGAGTCGATGGAAAATTGATTGAACTTAAACTAATTACCTTTGGCTCAAACGGTAAAGATAGACGAAGGGTCTACCGCGTGTGATAGAGTAGACCGATCATCATAAATGGACGGCGCACCATTTGTTAGGTTAATGCGCCACGCGATTGTGATAACGTGACCGCAAAATGCCAGGACGCATAGCTAACCCGACGGTCCCGTTTCGGGCCGGTTCCAAAATATCATCTGTCAACGGTATCCTGTCCGCCGGCAGCGAAATCGCGGCCGCAGGTGCCCTCACGCTGCTGCTGGCTGTCGCGGCCGCGGCTCAACGTGACGCGAACGGTCCCGTCGTGGTGCAGCCCGGTGCTCCGGGCCAACCGACCCGTGTGCTGCCGTCATCAACCAGAGCGGTCTTGCCGCCTCGTTCTGCCAAGGACGTCGAGTTTATGAGCGGGATGATAATGCACCACGCGCAGGCGGTCGAGATGACGGCCCTGATCGAATCGCGAACGCAAAACAAAGATCTCCGCTTACTCGGCGAGCGTATCAGCCATTCACAATCGGACGAAATTAGCTTTATGACCCGATGGTTAAAGGCGAGAGTCGAACCGTCGGCGATGGTCGGCATCATGAGCGGCGATATGTCGAGCCATAACGATGCAACGCTGATGCCGGGAATGCTTTCCCGAAAGCAGATGGCCGCATTAAGAAAAGCGACCGGTCCCGAGTTTGACCGGCTATTTTTGACCGGGATGATCCAGCACCACAACGGCGCTCTGGTAATGGTCAAAGAAATGTTTAATACGGCCGGAGCCGGTCAGGACGCGGAACTGTTTAATTTCGCCACCGATGTCGATAGCGGCCAACGGGCTGAGATCAGGATAATGCAGGGTATGCTGGGCAATAACTAGTAAAAAATATTATGAATCGAATACGCACCGTCGCTTTCTGTTTGCTAACGTCGTTCTTTGGTCTGACCGTCTGCCTGGCACTCGCCACGCCGGCCCAGGATCTCCAAAAGGCCCCGCCGCTGCCGGCCGGGATGACCGGTTCGGACCCGAACGATCCGCGTGCCAAATTGACACCCGGACTGTATGACGCGGGCGAGGCAGCGATGGGAATGAAGCACGTCGCTCTGCTCAAAAAGCCCGCCGCATTTCAACTCGGCTCAGACGATCCGGATGACCCGAAGGTGCAAAAGACACTCGGCCTGCTCGGCATCGCTAATGCATCCAAGATGCCAAAGCCATTTCAGTTGATGATCGCTCAACTGGCTTTTGCCAATTCGGATTTGGCGTTTCAGGGCAACCATGTTTTTCAGGGAAACTTTTACGGCGTCAACATCTACGACATCTCTGACCCGGCCAGGACCAAACTGTTGACCTCGATCGTGTGTTCGGGCGGCCAGGGCGATGTCTCGGTTTATAAAAATCTGCTCTTTATGTCGGTCGAGATGCCGAACGGGCGGCTCGATTGCGGCTCGCAGGGTTTCGCCCCGGAGCCTCCGCCGGCAGCCGGAAAAGCCCCGGAGCCGTCAGCCGAAAAAGACCGGTTTCGCGGCGTCCGGATATTCGATATCAGCGACATTCGAAATCCGAAACAGGTCGCCGCCGTTCAAACGTGCCGCGGCTCGCACACGCATACGCTGGTCGAGGACCCCAAGGACAAGAGCAACGTCTACATCTACGTCTCCGAAACATCGTTCGTCCGCCCAAGGGCCGAACTCGCCGGCTGCTCGGCTGACCCGCCGAGTAAGGACCCCAATACCGCACTATTTAAGATCGACGTGATCAAGGTGCCGGTCGCGGCTCCGCAAGATGCCAGGATAGTGTCGAGCCCGCGAATATTTATGGATTCTCGGACGGGCGTTGTCAACGGCCTGAACAACGGTGGTTCACACGGACAGGACAAACCGGAAGACACCGACCAGTGCCACGATATTACGGTGTACTCGGCGATCGGGCTTGCGGCCGGTGCCTGTTCCGGAAACGGCATTCTGCTTGATATCAGGGATCCGGCCAATCCGAAAAGGGTGGACGCGGTAAACGATCCTAACTATGCGTATTGGCACTCGGCGTCGTTCTCTAATGACGGCAAAAAGGTCGTCTTTACCGATGAGTGGGGCGGCGGCCTCGGTGCCCGCTGCCGCGAGACCGACCCGAACAAATGGGGAGCCGATGCGATCTTTAACCTAAAGGATAACAAGCTGAGTTTCGCAAATTATTACAAGTTGCCGGCCGCCCAGAGTGACAGCGAGAATTGTGTCGCCCACAACGGTTCGCTTGTGCCGGTTCCCGGCCGCGATCTCAAGGTGCAGGCGTGGTACCAGGGCGGCATTTCGCTGATGGATTTTACCGACGCCAGTCATCCGTTCGAGATCGCCTATTTTGATCGCGGGCCGATCGACCCAAAGACCGTGATCCTCGGCGGATCGTGGTCGGCGTACTGGTACAACGGGCGCATCTATTCGTCCGAGATCGCCCGCGGTCTCGACATTCTCGAACTGACGCCGACGAAATTGCTCACGCAGAATGAGATCGATGCCGCTAAGGCCGTTCAGGTCGCCGAATTGAATGTGCAAAACCAAGCTAAGATCGAGTGGCCGCGCAAACTGGTCGTCGCAAAAGCATACCTCGATCAACTGGAACGATCGAACGCCTTGCCGGCTGCCCAGATCACCGAACTTCGGCAGGCGATCCGAAAGGGCGAGAGTAGCAAAAAAGAACGCAGAAAACTCAAAAACCTCGTTCCGTCATTGGAAAAGAGCGCCGCAGCGGCGGCAAATGCCAGCGACTCGGCCCGACTCAAAGCCCTGGCTGAGATACTTCGGCAGCCGGCAGCGTAATAGTTTCGAGTGTGAATTTGTCCGCGGATATGCTCAATTTGAGCATATCCGCGGCTATAGACTTTTTAGTTTATAGACGCCTTTATCCAACCGCTCCGCAAAGCCTTCGTCGACAAGCCGGTGATTTGCCAGCCCGGCCTCGCGTCGATCTAGGCCGAATTTACCGGCGAGTTCACCGAGCAACGTCATTCCCGCCGTCTGGAGGTATGTGCGGGCGAGTTCGCGAACGGCGTCTTCGCGGCTGATTTTGATCTCGATCTCGTGCGGAAAGCGGGCTTCGGGAACCGTCCAGATGTACGTGAATTTTGGCGAGTAGACGGCCTCCTGCGGTACGACTTTCAGCCGGTTCTGCAGTTCGTCGAGGGCCTTGGTCAGGTCCGTCTTTTCCTTGAAACCGCATTCGGACCGGAGATCGGCGGTTGCCATTTCCCATTGGGCTCGTAGTACTTTGAGCACCGCCTGCCCGTTCTTTGACAAAATGCCCCTTTCGCCCTTTCGCGAACAGCCCCAAATGGCGTTGAAAATCGGTATCATTCGAGGAGCAATAAACCACGAGTTGCCCTTGATCAGTTTGGCGTAATAGACCTTGCCGCGTGCCATCACCTCGTCCTTCAGCACCCACGCCCGGCTTGCCTCCTCGTCCTTCTGCACGTTTCGCGGCATATGAGCGTCACGGCGTCCGCAGACGGCAATGTAGACCGACGGCATCGCCTTTCTGATATCGGTGAGCCCGAGGCAAAAGCCGAGGTCTTCGACCATCGCCTCAACGCCCTCGGCGGTGTCGACCCTCAAGGACTCTTCGCGACGCCATTTGCGGTCGCGGTAAGTTTCGATCTCTTCGGGTATGATTTTCATACGGGCCGATCGCAGATTATCGCAATTTCCGATCGAAAGAAAGCGAGAGATAAAAAAGGCGAGCGGCCTGTTATGGCCACTCGCCTATACCTAATGGCAGGTCTCCAGGACATGCGGCTAATTATCCGGCTGCGTTTGCCCCGGGCGTATCGGCGAAGACGATTGGACCGTGATCGTCGAGCCCCTTGCTAACTGAATATCGTCCCTGCCCTGCACGATAACTGACCCGGCACCGACTCCGGCACCGATCGCTGCACCGATCGCTGCACCCGTTCCGCCGCCCGCGATCGCACCTATCAGGGCACCGATGCCTGCGCCGATACCACCGCGTTTTACGGTTTGCGTGGTTTGATTGCCGCCCTTGGCCGTGCCCTCCGAGTCGATCTTTATATTCTTTCCGTTCTGATCGCGGATCGACTGTAGGTTACCGGCGAAATCGTAGGTCTTGCCGTTGGCCAGCGTTATCTTTTCAAAATTAAACGTCACGTTCGAACGCCCGGTGGCACGTCCCGAGCGGTTGACACCCGATATGTAACCCTCGATCGTCGCACCCCGATACTCGTTCGGCGACTG
>JAYVUD010000410.1:0-2128 GCA_043788335.1 Chloracidobacterium sp.
GTGATATAGTCGTCCGCTCCCGCATCGAGTGCCTGGACCTTGGTCTTTTCCTCGCCGCGAACCGACAGCACGATTATCGGCAGTGTCGATATTTTACGCACCTCGCGGCAAAGCTCGATGCCGTCCATCTCAGGCATTTGCAGATCAGTAATTATCAGGTCAGGATGCCAATCGTGAAAGGTTTCGAGGCCGGACACGCCATCAGCCGCCGTACGCACGTCGTAGCGGTGAGCGGTGAGCGAATGCCGCAGCACTCGCGTGATCTGCGATTCGTCGTCAATAATGAGGATCTTTTTGTGCTCGCTCATTCTTCTCCGATAGGCAGCATCAGGACGATCTTTGTTCCTTTGCCGTTATTGCCCGATCTTATCTCGATCGTTCCGTTTTGTGCTTCGACTATCCCTTTTGCGATTGCGAGACCGAGTCCCAATCCACCGGCTGCATCTTCGTCAAGCCGCACAAATTTCTCAAAAACACGCTCACGCATCTCCGTGGGAATGCCTTGCCCCTGATCCATCACCGAGATCAAAACACTATTGCCGTGCGATGCGGCAGTGATAGTTATATCAGTTTTCGCAGGCGAATATTTCGCGGCATTCTCTACCAGATTGTAAATCACCTCAGCTATTGCTCGTGCATCGACGCGTATCAGCGGCAGCTCTCTCTCGAGATTTACGACCAAATGATGAGCGGCGAGTACCGGTTCCGCACGCTCGAGAGCGATAGTTATTATTTCTTCCACGCTCGAAAGCGTTCCCGTCGCATCGACCGAACCGGCCTCGACACGGGCAAGCTGCACCATCCCTTCGATAAAGCCGTTTAGTCGGTCAGTCTCTTCGTTAATGATGTCAAGAAACTCTTGACGGCCCTCGCTGTTTAGCTCGATCGTGCGGTGTCCGCCTTCGCTATCGAGCAGGGTCGTGACCGAGGCCTTGATCGACGTAAGCGGCGTCCGCAGGTCGTGCGTGACGGCGTCTAGCAAGGCAGATTTGAGCTTTTCGCTCTGCCGCAAAGCCTCCGCCTGTGTCGCCGTTTTAAACGCAGTTTGCAGCTCTTCGTAAAGACGCTCCGATTCGCGAGCACGGCGGCGTGCATATGCAGACAATTCACCCGCGACAATCGCCGTAATTGTAAACGCAGCCCAAGCGACCAGATTTTGCGGATCGGAGATCGTCCAGGTATGAACCGGTGGGATGAAGAAATAGTTGAAGCAAAGCATCGCTACAAACGACGCGAGCAATGCCGGATTTCGGCCAAAAAACGTAGCCGACGACAACACGGCCATGAGCAGCACGAGGGCGACCGTGGTCGTGTTTACGTGCGATTCGAGCCCAATAAGGACAAGCGTCAGCAGCAGGATCACCACTAACGACAAGCCATAACGCAGTAGTTGAGAGCGGAATATGCTGTCAGTGTTCATCGACACTCAGATCAGCTAAGCCTCTGCAAGAGATAGTTTTTGAGCTCATCTATGCTGACGCGTTCCTGTTCCCACGTGTCGCGGTTACGAACGGTGACAGCATTATCCTCTAGCGATTCGTGATCGACTGTGACACAAAACGGCGTGCCGATCTCGTCCTGTCTCGCATACAGCTTTCCAATGCCGCCGGTGTCGTCGTAAACGGCCCGCATCGACGGCTGCAGGTCGTGCTTGAGCTTTTTGGCTAGTGTTACAATGCCCTCGTTATTTTTCGCGAGCGGTAGCACGGCAACCTTGATCGGAGCGAGCGAGGGTTTGAGCTTTAGGATGACGCGAACCTCGCCTTTGTCGTTCGTTTTTTCGGTGTAAGCATCCATCAAAACTGCGAGCAAAGTGCGGTTAACGCCGATCGACGGCTCGATACAATACGGATAAAACCGTTCGTTGGTCTGCGGATCGAAATACGACAGATCTTCGGTCGAGTCCGGGTTTATTCGCTTTCCTTCGGCATCTTCGGGCTTTTTCGAATGGACACGAAGGTCGTAGTCGGTTCGATTGGCGATACCGAGCAGCTCGTCAAACTGTTTTTCCTCGTCTTCACGTTCCGGGAAAAACCGGTAAAGAAAATCGACGGTTCGGTCCGAATAGTGAGCAAGCTCATGCTTTGTCTGTTCGTAATGTCTGACATTGTCGCTAGAAATGCCGAGC
>JAYVUD010000411.1:0-3022 GCA_043788335.1 Chloracidobacterium sp.
GCCCTTGACGAGGCGATATACTCCGAACAGACGAATGATGCCGATTTCGAAGCTAAGATCAGAGAGGTGCAGGCGGCGCAGTCAGAGGTAACCCATATACGATCGACGAATGAGTTCGCGGTGCGAAAGGTGCTGACGCCGGAACAACTAGTCCGGTTTCGGGATCTCCGCTCGAGGTTTGAGGAGTTTCGCCAAACGATGGAAAAGCGTCGAAAGGGACGAATGATGCCCGGACAGAATGGCCTGCAACCGAATCGGCGAAATGTGCCGCAGTCCCGGCCGCCGCAAACGCAGTAATCGTACACGTCACTATTTCCGTTCACTCGGCCGATCCCTCGAGGATCGGTCTTTTGCATATTTGATGTTCTACGCAGGTTCGATATAATCTTGAGCAGTCGCGGTAAACGCCGAATTTGATCGATGAATCCGATCTCGCATTTTCTATACGAACTGCAAAGTATCAGTCTGCTTTTTTGGCGGGCGGTCAAGGGACTGCGTAAACCGCCACGGTATTTTAATGAGATAATCCAGCAACTCGACCGCATCGGCGTCGGTTCGGTCGGCATCGTCGTACTGACCGGTTTCTTTACCGGCGGAGTTCTGATACTGCAGGCGTACCCGACGCTGCAATACTATGGAGCCCAGAGCAATGCGGGCCAGGGCGTCGCCACGACGTTGATCCGCGAACTCGGGCCGGTACTGACCGCATTGATGGTCGCCGGTCGTGTCGGCTCGGCGATCTCTGCGGAATTGGGGTCGATGGTCGTTTCGCAACAGATCGACGCGATGCGGGCACTGGGAACTTCGCCGGTCCGTAAATTGGTCACTCCGCGGATCGTGGCTCTGGTTCTCGCCCTGCCGCTGCTGACGATCGCCGCTGACCTCTTCGGTTTATTTGGCGGCGGTATCGTGGCATTGAATATATACGGTTTGGATACGCAGGTCTACATTTCGTCGGTCCGTGCCGGCGTCAACATGAAAGACCTCTTAGGCGGCATCGTCAAACCGGTGGTGTTCGGATTCATCATCAGCCTTGTCTCGTGCTACAAGGGGTTATCCACCAAGGGCGGAACCGTTGGCGTGGGTCTGTCGACGACAAATGCCGTAGTGATGTCGTCGATCATTGTCATCATCGCCGATTTCTTTCTTTCAAAAGTGCTGCAGGGTTTATTTAGCAGCACATTGTTTTAGGCCGATATCTCAGCTATGTCCTTTATTGGCGACAACCCGGGCCGGGCGGATGGCGAAACTTTTCCGGAAGTCGTAACCCGCGATATATTTGACCGAGTCACGCCGGCGATCGAATTTCGCGACGTCGACCTCGCATTCGATGAGCAGGTGATTCTCGACCGAGTAAACTTCAGTGTTCGCCGCGGTGAGACAAAGATCGTTCTCGGAGGTTCCGGCAGCGGCAAATCGACGATCATCAATCTCATACTCGGTCTGCTTAAGCCGGACGGCGGAAAGATCCTGATCGACGGCGAGGATATTACCGATCTTGACGATCAGGAATTGATGCGGATTCGGCGAAAGATCGGTATGGTCTTTCAGGAAGGCGCACTGTTCGATTCGCTTTCGGTTTATGATAACGTCGCATATCGTCTGATCGAGGAGGGCGACGATGAGGATGAGATTGAGCACGAAGTTCGGCGAATGCTCCAGTTTGTAGGCCTCGAAGACGCGATTGAAAAGATGCCGAGCGAACTCTCAGGAGGCATGCGGCGACGGGTCGGGATAGCCCGGGCCTTGGTTGGAAACCCGAGCATCGTGCTCTTCGACGAACCAACTGCCGGACTTGACCCGCCGACGGCACGAACGATCTGTGAGCTTGCGATCAAGCTTCGAGATCTCGAGGACGTTTCGTCAATATTCGTCACCCACGAGATGAACAATCTCGAATATCTTTCATCGGAATATGCTATCGTTGACGACAAAGGAAACGTACTATTTGAAAACGAAGGTGAGCGTTTGTGCCTGGTCAATACCGAGGTGATAATGCTCCGTACCGGAAAGATAATATTCAGCGGCAAGGACGAGCAACTCAGGGCGGTTGATGACCCTTACATTCATCGATTTATTCGCGGAAAGTAGAGCATATGCCTGTAAGTAAGAAAAAGCTAACCATCAGCGAGTTGAGAGTCGGCATATTTATGTTTGCGGCTCTGCTTGTGTTCGGTTTCCTTATCCTCAACTCAAGCGGTGATTTTAATCCGTTTGAAAAGAAACTGCGATTGAAAGCCCGTTTTGCCAGCGCCGACGGTCTTAGGCCTAACGCCGAAGTTCAGCTCGCCGGCCTTTCTATCGGAAAGGTCGAAGAGGTGCGCTTTCTACAGCTCGACAAGCCCGACGGCGATCGGATCGAAGCTAAGATCGCCGTTGCCCAGCTCCTGGACGGCAAACCGATGACGGATCTGATCAAAACAGACTCGACCGCAACGCTCATCGCAACATCTGTTTTGGGCAATGAAAAGATCATTAATATTTCACCCGGAACCGCAAAAGGTGGGCAAGTGGATGCGGATACAGTTCTCGCCTCTAGTTCTGCTATTTCGATGAACCAGTTGACGGCGACGGGCAATGACCTACTGACACAGATCAATAAATTGGCCATCCCTGCGAATGAGATACTGACTAAGGCGAACAAAGGCGATGGAACACTTGGGCGAATAATCAATGATGAATCGCTTTACAAAAGCCTCGACGGTGCCGTGGTTGAAACGAGAGCAACCATGACCCGCCTGCAGACGACGATCGACAAGATCAACGAAGGCAAAGGAAGTGCCGGCAAACTGGTCAATGACCCACAGCTTTACGATAGCCTGAACAAGACCGTACAGCATCTCGAATCTATCTCCGCCGACATCAAGGGCGGAAAGGGCAGCGTGGGCAAGTTCGTCAATGATGATGCACTTTACGTTGAAACCAGATCCGCGATCACCGATTTGAGAAAGTCGATCGAAAAATTTAACGGCATTGCGGAGGACATCAAGGTTGTGACCGGCGATCTGCGCGAGGGCAAAGG
>JAYVUD010000412.1:0-9222 GCA_043788335.1 Chloracidobacterium sp.
CAAATTCAAAAACGCGCAGGTTGCCTGGCGTTCATTGCTGCTTGTAACCCAGAAACTTACGGCCCCGCTGGGGGCAAGGGTTATTACCGAATTCTCTCGTTTGCTTACCGAACCTTATGGGATCGCCGATGCCGAGGTGTTTTTTGGTGCCGGGACATCAGAGTTTGTTACCGCAAATTTTTCTCCCGATGGAGAAAAGCCGGTTTTGATCGCTTCGTTTATTGATGGGCCAAAAGTCGAGCGGTCTTTGATAGAGGGGCTTAGGCGTCCGGCCAATTCTCCCGATTTCGACGGTCTTCGGAAGAGTTCAGACGGGGATGCCGCAGCATATTACCTCGACGCAACAATTGTTACCGGTGAAGCTGAAAGTGTAGAACGTTTGGCTCCAAAAGTAGGTCCTAGGGACGACCGACCTAAACTGCGGGATACGATGACTAGCCAAATTGATCCTAAATATCTTTGTACAACTACGGGACGGGAATTTGGTACAACTGCCCTCATCGCTGAGATGATTGCGGAAAAGAAGGGTACGGCCCCGAATGTCGTATCGACTTACGTCACCGAAACCCGCTTCACCCGCTCGGGCCTCGAACGCCGCACCGTCTCCGACCTCGGTCTGATCGGCTCGATCATTGCTCAACTCGGGCAAGAATAAATAAAGATGATAACTGACAGTCCGGAAGGCGGGCTTGCCCCCGCCCCCTGTTTACCAGCAACCAAGAGCGGGGGTGAACCGCCCTTCCTGACTGTCAGAGGACTCCTTGATTAAAATAATCATCAGCCTCACTGACCATCTAATCCAGAAAGAAAATAGCTCACAACTGACAGTTAGGAAGGCGGGCTTGCCCCCGCTCTTATGTGCAGGCCAGAGTTCGGTAATGGAAAACCAGTCGCCGGGCGCACGAAATTTCTTGACTTATCACACGCTTTTCTTCAAAACTTGTGACGTCATGGCAAAGAAGTGGACAAACAGGAATCTGTCGGGAGCGTTGCATTTTGTCAGCGGAAACATTCGCGACCGCCGGCCGGTTTTCAAATACGAGAAATACTGTCGGGCATTTTTAGAAGAACTTCAAGATCTCAGGACCAAAGGAATTTTTAAGCTAATTGCGTTTGTCCTAATGCCGGAGCACTTTCATTTTGTTGCGAATCCCCAAAATGGCGACATTCAAACTGCAACCGGAATGCTAAAGAGCTTTTCGGCGAAACGGATCGTCGAACTGGCTCCTGTGGGAGCATTTCTAAACGGCGATGAAAATCAGGTTTGGCAAGAGAGTTTTAGATCTCTGCCGCTTTGGAGCGGATGGATGATCACTCAGAAGATCAATTACATTCACGCCAATCCGGTCAAAGCAAACCTCTGCTCTACCGCCGAGGACTATCAGTGGACGAGTTTCCGAACGATCTACCGCGGCGAAACGGATCCGTTGATGGCAGTGGACAAAGTCTTGTGGAGGGAGGGCGATCATGAAGAACTAACCAGATCAAGGACAGAGTGGGAAGCAGAAAAGAATACAAAAATGTTGGAGCGAATTGAAAAGAATAGAAACAAGCATGATGTTTGACTAGCCGGCATAACCGCCATGCTTGAAGAGCGGGGGCAAGCCCGCCTTCCGGACTGTCATAGATCCGATTGACCTGTTTACCCGGTGTCGGGTACCTACCAACTATTTTTTCTTAGCATCTCTTTTCAATTTCCGCACATTCCTCTCGATCCACGATTCGGCCTCGGCAAATTTGGCGAATTTGCGTTCGTCGCGGCGAAAGGCGGCGGTGTGGTTGTAGCGGCGGCCACCGGAGTGGATGGTCGGATGATGGATGTGGAGCATCTCGTGGTAGAGGACGCTTTCGACGACGTATCGGGGCACGTCAGTCGTATCGAGCGACTTGCTGATCGTGATATGGTCGTGCGTCGCGTCGTGGTGGCCGAGGATGCGGTACGTTTTGGTCGCCGACCAGGTCAGGACGGGTTTGGCGATGGTGCCGGCAAAATACTGGGCGTTGATGGACGCGAACATCTCGTCGAGGTCGTACGCTGCACCCTTTGATGTGGTGACGACCTTGCGTCCGCGGGTGCGTTTGCGGTCGGTCGCGGCCTCGCGTATCTCGGTCGTCTTGATATACGACAAATACGCCTCGCGGGCACCTTTGGGCAGGCGTTTCCGCATTAGCTTGCCGACGAGCGTGTACGCGAGGCCCTTGTGCGGCATCAGCGGCATCTCGCGGCAGATCTCGCCGATGCGGACCCATACCTTGCCGTCGCGAACGCGGATCGTGTGGTTGATGCCGACGTATGGGTAAAAGCTAACGTCGATATCGGGCACCGGGCGTTTGGGGTCGTAGTGTTGTAGTGCCTCTCGGTAAAATTCCCGGACGCGATCGAGTTGGTCGCTCACAATGATGTTAAATGTGTTTAAACTAAAATTCTTGACAATTTAGGGTCAAAAGTGGTATTCCTTTTTATGGGGAAAGCATACCGTCTCTGAGTGGTGTGTATCAAGCTCTCCTGAAAAAGGATGTCTGTCCGCAATCATTCCCTTGGGAACGAGAAACACTTTGATCTTCCTGATTCTCGCGGGCAGGTTATCTTATCAGCCATTATCAACGAACATTTCGTCACGGGCGAGCCGGTCGGGTCTAGGACGTTGGCCGAAAAATTTGCCAATGCTTCGGGTTTGAGCTCGGCAACCATTCGCAACGTGATGGGCGAACTTGAGGAACTCGGCATGCTTGAGCAGCCGCACACCTCGGCAGGACGTGTTCCGACTGATAGGGGCTACCGGTTTTACGTTGACAATCTGCTCGGTGTCCTGAGTATCTCGAACGAGGACCTTTTCCAGATCGGCGAGGGTTTTGGTCTCAAACCGCAGGATCTCGGCAATTACAGCGAGACGCCGGATCGTCTAATGGAGCGAACATCCCAGTTGCTCTCAGCTCTTTCAAATAATGTTGGCATCGTTGTCTCGCCGAGCCTGGCGAGTGATCGCCTGCAGCATATCGAATTTGTCAATCTTTCTGACAATCGGATCCTCGTGGTCCTGGTTTCGAATCCGAACATTGTCCATAACAAGATAATTCGGCTCAACGTAACATTTGCCCGCGAGGAACTCGAACGTACCGCAAACTACCTTAACGCCGAGTTTGCCGGAAAGAGCCTGGCCGAGATCCGTGCCGAGATACTCAAACTCATGCACGAGGAAAAAGCCCTGTTCGACAAATTGCTTCAAACGGCCGTCATCCTCTGTTCCGAGAGTATCGAAAACGAGGAAGACCGTCTGGGCGAAGTTTTCGTCGACGGCACGTCAAACATACTGACGAAAAGCGATTTTGCCGACCTCGAACGCCTCAGGGAACTGCTGCGAACGATCGGCGAAAAATCACGGCTGATGCAGATACTGACCGAGTGCATCGACGCCGGCACGACCGCAAAAGGCGACGTACAGGTCGTCATCGGAATGGAAAACAGGACGCCGTCATTTCAAAACTGCACGCTGATCTCGGCTCCGTACCGTGTCGGCAACAGTTCGGCGATCGGCACCCTGAGCGTTCTGGGCCCGACCAGAATGGAATATGCCCGAATGATATCGATCGTCTCATACGTAGCTCGCACGCTGGAAAAAATGATGTCGGTCGATGTCAAAAGTAATTAAAACTGGCCCGGACCCGCAATAATACACGCACCAATGAACTCTGACGACCAAATACCAATGCCGGACGATTTCTTAGAAATGATCGATGCTGACGAAACAGGGTCGGTGGATGATTTCATACGGGAACTCGAGGCAAAAGAAAAGGATCTGATGATCAGCCCTGATATGCAGATCGAGATCCAGGATTCTGAGGAGGCAGACGGTGATGTGCCCGACTATATCACGCAGGATCTCGAGGCTTCGTCGCCGCTGATGCCGGGCATCGCCGTCACTCAGGCGACCAAGGCCCGAAATTACGCACTCGAAAACGAGTTATCCGCACTCAAGGTGCGTGTTCTCGAGCTCAAATCCGAGCGGCACGAGATCCAGGAAAAAAGCGACCGGCGGCTCAAAGATTTTGAGAATTTCAAATACCGTATGGACCGCGAACGGCGCGGGGCATTTATCGACCAGATCGCCAATCTGGCGTCGCAGATGCTGCCGGTTTTGGACAATCTCGACCGGGCACTCGTGTCGGCTGACCACATCGAGGGAGCACGGAGTCCCGAGTTTCAGCAGTTTTTTGACGGCATAGTTTTAGTCAATCAGCAGGTCAATGACGTTTTTGCTCACATGGGCGTCCAACCGATCGCGACGGTCGGCGAACTTTTTGATCCAAATTTTCACGAGGCAGTCGCAACCGAGATCAGGGACGACATACCTCACAATACCGTTTCACAAGAGATGCTCCGCGGATATCGGATCGGGAACAAGGTCGTTCGCCATTCGATGGTCAGGGTTGCGGTCGTGCCGCCTCCACCGCCCACGGCCGAGCCCGCCAACGCTGAACCTCCGGCGCCGCTTGAGAGCACTGACCTGAACACGACCGAAACTGAGAACGAAGATTAGTTCGCTTTTCGAAACACCGACCACACAGGAATTAAGGAATAATCGCTATGGGTAAAGTAATTGGGATCGATCTTGGGACGACAAACTGCTGTGTCGCCGTATTAGAGGGCGGAACTGTCCAGATCATTTCGAACCGCGAGGGCGGCCGAACGACGCCGTCAGTCGTCGGTTTTACAGATAAAGACGAAAAACTGGTCGGACAGATCGCGAAACGCCAGGCGGTTACCAACGCCGCTAACACGCTCTACGCCGTCAAACGTCTGATCGGCCGTAAATACGAGGCACCCGAAGTCGAAAAGATGCGGGCGACCGTGCCCTTTGACATCGTCAAGGCACCGAACGGCGACGCTCACATCCGCGTTCTTGACCGCATTTACAGCCCACCGGAGATATCGGCGATCGTGCTCCAGCGTTTGAAGCTGGCGGCCGAAGAATTTCTCGGCGACAAGGTGACCGAGGCGATCATCACCGTACCGGCGTATTTCGACGATATGCAGCGTCAGGCGACACGCGACTCAGGCAAGATCGCCGGCCTCGAGGTCGAACGCATCATCAACGAGCCGACGGCGGCAGCTCTCGCTTACGGATTTGGCAAAAACAAGACCGAAAAGGTTGCCGTGTACGATCTCGGCGGCGGTACGTTCGATATCTCGATAATGGAGATCAACGAGGGCGTTTTCGAGGTTCTGTCGACCTCGGGCAACACGTTTCTCGGCGGCGAGGATTTTGACGAACGTATTATCAGTTGGCTCGTCGAGGGTTTTGAAAAGGATAACGGCATTGACCTGCGTAATGACCGTCTCGCTCTCCAGCGGCTAAAGGAAGCGGCCGAGCGGGCCAAATGCGAACTTTCGAGCGTCGCCGAGACGAACATCAGCCTGCCGTTCATCGCGGCCGATGGTTCGGGCCCGAAACATATCAATATGACGCTGTCGCGCGAGACGTTTGAAAAGCTCGTTGCCGACCTTGTCGAATCGTCGGTCGAGCCGTGTCAAAAGGCACTCTGGGACGCCAAGCTACAGCCGTCTGACATCGACAAGGTGATCCTCGTCGGCGGCCAGACGCGTTCGCCGATCATCGCCCGCACCGTCACCGAAGTTTTCGGCAAGGAGCCGTCCTCCGAGATCAACCCTGATGAGGTCGTAGCGATGGGCGCCGCGATCCAGGGCGGCGTTCTGACGGGCGAGGTCAAAGACATCGTGCTGCTCGACGTTCTGCCGCTGAGCCTCGGCCTCGAGACCCGCGGAGGTTTGTTCGTCAAGCTGATCTCGCGAAACTCGACCATCCCGCTCAGAAACACGATGACGTTTACCACCGTTGTCGATAATCAGCAGTCCGTCGAGATCCACATCCTGCAGGGCGAACGCGAGATCGCGAGCGCCAACCGCAGCCTTTCAAAATTTGAGCTCGTCGGTATTCCGGCGGCACCGCGCGGAGTGCCGCAGATCGACGTTTCGTTCGAGATCGACGCCAACGGCATCGTCAGCGTCGGTGCCAAGGACAAAATGACCGGCCTCGAACAGGCGGTACAGATCACGCCGTCGTCGGGCCTTGCTCCGGACGAGATCGAACGTCTCATTATCGAAGCCGAAACCTCGGTCGAAAAAGACCGCGACGCCAAAGAGCTGATCCACGAGCGAAATCGTCTCGACTCGCTCATCCGCAACGCCCGCCGTGCCATGACCGAGATCGGCAAATCCTTCGAACTCGGCGAACAGCAATCGATAAACGCCGTTCTCACCGAGGCCGACGACAAACTCACGTCCGAAAGCCTTATTCAAATACAGGAGCAATTGCTAAAAGTCGAGGCCGCCGCCAACCGCATAACCGCCGCCATGCTGAATATGGCTTGAGCCCAGCCGGCCTCAAATTCGAGGATGCCTGAAAAGTCAGTCGAACCCTCTGCGCCCTCCGCGGATTTTTTAGCCACGAATTAACACGAACGGACACTAACAATCAGAGATTCCGATCTTTCTTTCCTATGTTCCCTATGTGCCTATGTGGTAAACCTCCTGTTCGTCCTACTTTGCGGACTTTGCGTTAAAATTCAGTTAAACACTGAAAACGCTGAGACTTACGTGGATACTGCGGAAGATCTAGAAAGTTCAGTCTAACCGCAAAACTGGCAATTATCACCGTTCGTCCGACTTTTCAGACACCCTCGAAAACTAGCAGACGGCGTCAGGCCCGCGATATTGTCGTTATATTTCAGACAACATTCCCTATATCCTCCCCAGTCCCCGGTCTTACCGCAAACTGCACAGTGCCCTACTCGCCCTCGACAGCCCGATTCGGCGGATACCCAATCCGTGAAATCAGCGAGGCGGCTTTAGCCGTCTTTCCGCGCCCACGCGGCAAATAGCCAGGCACTTTACAGACTGGCCGACTACCATCAGAATACACCCATTTCCGAGTTTTGCGAGCGGTAAATATAATCGGTGGGTGTCGTGCCGGAGCGATCTCTGAGTATATTCCGTGCGGCCGGTTCGCTTACGCCCTTGCTAACACGCGGGCCTGGGCATCGCGTGCATAAGCCCGCGCGTTAGCAAGGGCGTAACACTCAACCCAGTCGTGCCGCTCACCACGCCCACAGTGTGGCTCGCCGCCGCCGTTGCATCGTCACAACACACGCCTGCACTTGACACGTGTGATAAAATAGACCTAGAAACTCGATCTTTGAAAACCAGTCAAGGATCTGTAAACCCCGGTCAGGACTTGCGGAGATTTGGCAACCTATTTCAGGACAACGCAAATAAAAAAAAATCGCGGGACAGCGGGACAAAATGGGTTAAGCCCAATGTTATCAATAGGTTCCCTGTCCCGCGGCTTGTCCCGCGGTGATGGATCTGAGAAAACCGTGGGACAGTGGGACAAAACGCCTAACTGGCAATCAACACAACGGGTTAACTTGTCCCACCTTTTGTCCCACTTTAATGAAACGTGGGACAAGAATGGAAGTGAATGACGAGACCGGCCCGGCCTATTTTTGTGCGATTCGCTCGTCATAGGCGGCGGTTACCTGAACGACCATTTCCGTAAATTCGGCGTCATAGCGATGCCGCTACCCGACGAGATCCAGTTCACAAACTTGTCGGCGTCGGGTGCTGGTGCGGGATCGTGCTCATGATACGATCAGTGTCAGTCGCAACACCGACTCTGCTCCGATATCTTGATAAACCGGCTTTGTAACATTGGGCCTCACGCTCGGTTTACGGGCCTGTCAGGGGGAAAAGCAGAATATCGAGGTGTTGCTTGAGAATTTGCGGCGAATGTCGCAAAATTAGACCAGCGTCAGGTCATCTTATTGGGCTGGCGCTTTCGGATTTTAGATTCGGGATTTTGGAATTTGGATTTCGACGGTCAAGTCGTGACCCGATCTGAGATCTCAGATCTGAAATTTGAGATCAGCACATATGGCGAAACGAGATTATTACGAAGTATTAGGCGTTGCCAAGACGGCGAGCGAGGTCGAGATCAAAAAATCGTACCGGTCGCTGGCGATCCAGCACCACCCGGACAAAAACCCGGACAACCCGCACGCCGAAGAAAAATTCAAAGAGGCGGCCGAGGCCTATTCAGTGCTGTCGGATCCGCAAAAACGGGCGGCGTACGACCGCTTTGGCCATCAGGCGGCAAATGCTGCGGGCGGGCCGGGATTTGGGTTCGATCCGAACGGATTTTCGAATATCGAGGACATCTTCGACATGTTCGGGTTCGGCGATATGTTCGGCCAGCGTGGCGGCGGTGCCCGTCGTACGACGGTCCAACGCGGTTCGGACCTGCGGTATGACCTCGAGATCACGCTCGAGCACGCGGCGACCGGCAAGGACGAGAAGCTGCGCATTCCGCGGCTTGAACAGTGCGGCGAATGCGACGGCTCAGGAGCTGAAAAGGGAACTCAGCCCGAAACCTGCATCACGTGCGGCGGCGGTGGCCAGACCCAGTATAAACAGGGATTTTTTAGCGTGATGCGGACCTGCTCGAACTGTCAGGGCAGCGGTCGTATTATTAAAAATCCGTGCAAGACGTGCCGCGGCCAAGGCCGCATCGAGCGGGAAAAAACGCTCGAGATCAAGATACCCGCGGGCGTCGAGACCGGTTCGCGTCTGCGTGTCACGGGCGAGGGCGAGGCCGGCGTCAACGGCGGGCCGTCCGGCGACCTGTTCGTCGTCATCCACGTCGCCGAGCACGAGGGGTTTGAACGGCAGGGCGTAAATCTGTATTCGGCCGTCCCGATCACCTTTGCCCAGGCCGCACTCGGTGCGGATATCAAGGTCAGGACGCTCGACGGCGAAGAGGAACTTAAGATCCCTGCGGGGACGCAGACCGGTTCGATATTTCGCGTCAAGGGCCACGGCATGCCCAACCTCGGCGGTCGCGGAAAAGGCGACCTGTTCGTCGCCGTCACCCTGATGACGCCCAAATCACTGACCAAGGAGCAACGCAAACTCCTCGAACAACTCGCCGAGATCGAAGACGCCGATTTCTCCGACGAGTCGTTTATGGACAAGGTGAGGAATATTTTCAGCTAGTTCTTGAAGTCAGTCTTAAGATGGGTAGCCCGTCGAATCAGGCGGTTTTTTTCAATCGCCGGGAGCGGAGTGCGATCAACGAGCGGGGGCAAGCCCACCTTCCCAACTGTAATTGCTTGGCCTCACTGGTCGGCCAGATCGTATTCAATGAT
>JAYVUD010000413.1:0-16747 GCA_043788335.1 Chloracidobacterium sp.
GGATGCCACCCCTCCTTTGTAAGGAGGGGGGCCTGAAGTAGCTTCGCGGTGAGCGAAAGTCGGTGCGGAACGATCGGATCAAGCTACGCGGTGAATGGAGGCGGTTACGGAGTGAATAAAAGCAACTTCGCGGTCTTTCAAAGTTGTTACGAAACGATCGTAAGTAAGTTCTGGGTCGATTGCAGTGACCCAGCGGTCGCTGGAAATCGCTTCGCGGTCGTTGGTATTTGCAACGTGCTATTTCGATGTAGCTCCGCACTCGTTTTGCGAGTTGAACGTTACGCCCGTACTATCGTGCGGGCTAATGCAAGGAGCCCGGTCGCTATCGCTTCTGGTTCTGACGTGAGCAAGCGGAGACGCTTACTCTCCGATCGGCTTGTGTTTATCATCCATAAAAAATACGAGTTTACCGCCGCCGGTGATGTCGGCGTAGGTTAGGTAACGGCGGTCGAGGACCTTTCCGTTTAGTTCGACTCGTCGGACGTAGACGTTTTTGTCGCTCTGGCCGCGGGCTTCGATGGCGAGCGTTTTGCCGTTTTCGAACCGGAGAACGGCGGTTTTTATGGCGGGCGAGCCAAGTTGATACTCACCGGACGCGGGGGCGACGGGGTAGAAGCCGAGGGCGGAGAAGATGTACCAGGCGGACATTTGACCGCAGTCGTCGTTGCCGCCGAGGCCGTCGGGTGTCGGGTGATATTGGTTACGCAAGATCATGCGGACGCGTTCCTGCGTTTTCCAGGGGTCGTCGGTCCAGTTGTAGAGATAGGCGACGTGGTGCGAGGGCTCGTTGCCGTGGATGTAGCCGCCGATGATGCCTTCGCGGGTGATGTCCTCAGTCTCGGCGAAGAACGCGTCGGGCAGGCTCATCGTGAAAAGCTCGTCGAGGTGAGCGGAGAATTTATGTTTGCCGCCCATCATTTCGATCATTTTGGCGGGATCGTGCGGCACGTAAAGGCTGTAATTCCAGGCATTACCCTCGATAAAACCCTGGCCTTCGGTTTTGAGCGGATCGAACTTGTCATAAAACTTGCCGTCAGTTGTTTTCGGCCGCGTGAAACCGCTGGATGCGTCATAGACGTTCCGCCAATTTTCGCTGCGTTTGATGAATTCTATGTAAATGTCGTCTCGACCGAGCTTTTTCGCAGCCTGGGCGATCGCCCAGTCGTCGTAGGCGTATTCGAGAGTTTTCGAAACGGACGACGAGTTTTTGTCTTCGGGCACGTAGCCGAGTTTCATGTAGTCGCCGATGCCGTCGTAGTATTTCGTTTTGGCAGTCTGCACCGAGGCGTCGAGTGCTCTGTTCGCTTCAACGCCGGTCAGATTGCCGGTAATTATGGCGTCCGCGACGACCGAAACGCTGTGGTAGCCGATCATGCACCAATTCTCGTTAGCGTAATGCGACCAAACCGGAAGCATGTGCTCGGCGCTTTGGTCGAAATGGGCCATCATTGAACGCACCATGTCTCGGTTGCGGGTTGGTTGGATTATGTTAAGAAGCGGGTGCAACGCACGGTAGGTATCCCAGAGGGAGAAGGTGGTGTAGTTTACGTAGTGGCTAGCTCCAGGTGTGGCCGGAAACATCTGCCTCCGCGCTAAATGGATGTTTTGATCGAGACCTTTGTACCGATTATCGGTGTCCATAGAGACCGTCGGCGAGATGAACGCGTGGTACATCGCCGTGTAGAAATTGGTCATCTCGCCTTTGTCGGTGGTTGTGACGGCGATCTTGTTTAGCTCTTTGTTCCACGCGGCCTGGCCTTCGCGTTTGACTCGGTCAAAATCCCAATCTGAAATTTCAGATCTGAGATTTGAGACTGCGCCGGCAGTCGAGACCGGCGACAGGGCGAATTTTACCTGTATCTTTTCATCCTTATTTGCCGCAAAGTCGAAATGTGCCCGGATCTGTTTGCCGGCCATCTCAGGAAAGTTTTTGGTCTGGTCAAACTTTCGCCAGAAACCTTTGTAATCCTGTTTGCCAAACTCTTTGAAGCCGTAGCTGACGAACGGTTTGGAAAACTCCATCGCAAAATAGACGGTGCGCGTGCGAGCCCAGCCGTTGGTCTGGCGATAGCCGACGACGGTGTGGTCGTTTTCGACGCGGGCATAGGTCCAGACGTTTTTGTCGTCGTAATTGTAAATGCCGTGCATCAGATCGAGGATGATGTGGGCGTTGGCTCTCACCACCCCGTCCGACGAAGCGTCGGCCATCCCTCCTCCGGCAGGAGTGGAGCTTAAGAAAGTATATTGATGAAACCCGACACGGGTTGTCGCGGTCATCTCGGCCAGGATATTGTCGTCCTCGAGCAAAACCTTGTAATAATCGGCCTCGGCTGTTTCGTTGGCGTGCGAGAATGCTGAGCGAAAGCCGCTCTTTGGGTCGCCCTTGTCGCCCGGCGTTAATTGTAGATCTCCCGTGGTCGGCATTATGAGAAAATCGCCCAGATCAGAGTGCCCCGTACCGCTAAAATGCGTGTGGGAAAACCCGACGATCTCACGGTCATCGTAATTATATCCGGCACAGTATTTATAGGTTTCTTTGTTATACTTCCCGCCCATCAAATACGGCTGCTCGTCGGTGTCCGGCGACAGTTGCACAGCGCCAAACGGCACCGTCGCCCCCGGATAAGTGTGCCCCATTTTCTGCGTGCCGATGAGCGGGTTGACGTATATTACATAGTTTTCCGCACGCTGGGCCGAAATGGTGCTGCCCGAGACGAGCGAAACGACGAATGCGATGACGGATATCTTCGAAGTTAATGTACGGATCATACGATTATTGGACCACAGTGTTTATAGATTGAGGTTGTATCATGCCGCCGCGATCACCGACATTGCCAGCAGGATCTGTGCTGCGTAGTATAGCGGAATACCCCAAATTTTGTTTGAAATGCTGCTGTCGATGAAACGATCCTTTGCCACCGAAACATCTGAGACCGCGAACAATATCGCACCGAACGCGACCGTTGCCGGCATCGATGCCCTCCTCATGCCGACCGCAAGCGACGTCATTAACATTATCGCGAGGATATATACGGGCACCGCGATCCGGTAGAAACCACCGAGCCGCGGCCAAAGCCATCGGGCCAAAATTATGCCCGTGACGGACATGCATGCCAATGCTGCGGCAAATGAGTACGCGTCGATCGACTCTTGAAGAAATGCGACCGCGAATGCGACATGAGCCAGCAGGAATGCGGCGATACCGGCGAGCAGAAAGGCGCTCGTTCGAGAAAGCAGAAACACATCTCCACACCAACTCAACACTAACGCCACCAATATGAAACGTCCGTATTGGGTCACCGTGGCACCGTTTACGACCGCGATAGCGACGAACGCGGTGCTTGCCGCCGCCTTTGCCAACGCCGAAATAATCGTCCGTTTGAAGCGACTCGCGGCAACGTGAATGACAGCGGCAGCGAGGCAAAGGACCGCAAGTGCGATCGACGGTGTGGTTACAATTGGTGTCACATTTCTACTCCGATCACGCCCGGCCGCGACCGCACCTGCGATCGCGATCGGTGAAAACGAGACATCGGCTGCCGGTAAAGCTCTCGTGTTAAGATAGTCATACAGGTGACCGATACGATGCCGAAAAAGCCGATATTTGCAGTTTCAGGACCGACCGCGTCCGGCAAAACCGCGCTCGCGGTTGAGCTCGCCCTCAATATCGGCGGCGAAGTCATCAACTTTGACTCGGTCCAGATCTATCGCGGCATTGAGTTGGCAACCGCCAAACCGAGCATCGACGAAAAACGCGGTGTGCCCCACCACTTGATCGATTATGTCGATCCAAACTTAAATTATACCGCCGCCGCCTGGGCCTGCGACGCCACTCAAAAGATATCTGAGATCGAAGCACGCGGCAACCCCGTGATCCTCGTCGGCGGAACCGGATTTTATTTGCGAACTCTCCGGCAGCCGTTATTTGACGGCCCGCCGACCGATGAACGGCTGCGTGAACGTCTGCGGGCGATCCTAGATCGGCACGGTGCCGAACATATGCATCGGTTATTGGATCGTGTGGATCCGGGTGCGGCGGCGAAATTGCCGCTAAAAGATTACGTTCGCGTGATACGGTCTCTCGAGGTTTACTTTCAGACCGGAGAGCGAATATCGGCTAAGCAACGAGCGCGTGCCGCGCCGCCTGAGTTTGCCGACCGGATTCGATTATTCGTTCTAAACCCGCCTCGCGACCGTTTGTATGAGAAAATAAACGCTCGCACCGAAACGCATTTCGCCGCCGGCCTGGTGGACGAAGTGAAACATTTACGGGCGGCAAACGTTAGAGATAATACGAACGCACTCGGGGCTCACGCTTACCGCCGGGTGTGCGAGTTCCTTAGAGGCGAGCGAACATTAGACTTGGCGATCGAACGGTCGAAACAGGATGTTCGTAATTATGCCAAACGTCAACTTACATGGTTTCGCAGTGAAGCGGATGTCGTGTGGCTTGAGGGTTTTGGCGATGACGCCGCAATTCAGCGGCATTTGTTGGATATGATCACGGAAACAATGGCGAAAGAATAAAAATCTTGTCGGTTAACTCAGATTTGATATAATCGGGACACGGTTTCTTTCGTTTTTGTTGATGGACTAGGAGACGTTATGGAAAGACAGGCTGCCCAGAATATACAGGACGCATACCTAAATTCGGCGAGACGCGAACGCCTGACGGTTGTGATCCATTTGCTGCACGGCTCGACTATATCAGGCCGTATTAAAAGCTTTGACAAATTTTCGGTCTTGTTGGATGTTGGTGGTCCGGACGTTTTGATCTTTAAGCACGCAATTTCGACGATCTCACAGGAGCGGAAGCCGGTTTCTGAATAATCAGATTTGCAAGGTAAATTCATAACTCTTGAGGGAATAGACGGCAGCGGCAAATCTACGCAGATCCGCATGCTCGCGGGCGAACTGCGCGGACGCGGATTCGACCCGATCGTCACATGCGAACCGGGCGGGACGCCGCTTGGGCGACATCTGCGGCAGGCATTACTCGAAACTGAGGAAACCGTTGCTCCGCTGGCCGAACTGCTGCTGTTTGCGGCCGATCGTGCACAACACGTCGAGTTTCTCATACGACCTGCGATCGAATCGGGACGGGTCGTCATCTCGGACCGTTATGCGGACGCGACCGCGGCATATCAGGGTGCAGGGCGCGGCTTTTCTCAGGAAACGATCGACGCCGTGATCGAACTCGCGACCGGCGGACTCAAGCCCGAACTCACGCTTTTCTTTGACATCACGGTGGACACCGCGATCCGGCGTATGTCAAAACGTGACGAGTCGGAGTCAAGACGAAACCGGATGGATGGCGAAACGGCCGATTTCTATTCGAAGGTAAGGGACGAGTATTTGAAGATCGCGGCCCTCGAACCCGAGCGGTTTCGCATCATCGATGGAAGCGGATCAACTAACGAAGTGCACTCACAGGTACTGGATATAGTGAGCAAAAGCCTCGGATAAATGTTCGACAACCTGATCGGCAATGAGCATATCAAGCAGTTCGCGGCTCGACTTTTGAAATCGGGCCGCGTGCCTAACTCGTTGCTTTTTGCCGGTGACGATGGCGTCGGCAAACGCCAGTTCGCGCTTGAGATCGCCAAGTCCCTCGTTTGCGTCGATCGGCGTGAAACGGCCGCATGCGGTGTGTGCTCGGCGTGCAAACGAGTAAATAAGTTCGTTTTTGCGACGAGCGAAAAGGGCGATGATTACGATCAGGTCTTCTTTTCAGAACATCCGGACGTCGGTATGGTGATCCCATTCAAACGAAACGTCCGCATCGGCGCGATCCGGAATCTCGAAAAAGAGGCCAATTACAATCCGTACGAAGCCCGTGCTCGGGTATTTATCGTCGACGACGCGGAGAAGATGGCCGACCCGGCGGCGAATGCCCTGCTGAAAACGCTCGAGGAACCGGCGGCAACCTCGCACATCTTTTTGATCACATCACGCCCCGACTCGCTGCTGTCGACCATCCGTTCTCGTTGCCAGATACTCAGGTTCGCTCCGGTTGGTACGCTCGAGATAGAAAACTTTCTGATCAGAAACCACTCGTTCATTACCGAGGAAGCGAAACTTGCCGCGCGACTTGCCCGCGGGAGTGTCGCGCGGGCTATTTCGATAGATATTGAGAAATTTCGGGTTCGCCGCGACAAGATGCTCGGCGTCGTCCGGGACGCGATTCAGACACGCAACCGGGCGGCACTCCTCAAAACCTCGGAGGAGATGAATGACGCAAAGAACAAGGAATACTTCGAAGAGAATCTTGACATCCTAGAGTCGCTGATCCACGATGTCTGGAGCCTGAAGGTTGCCGACGATTCGACTCGCGTCGTCAATATGGACGTCGTCCGCGAACTTTCGTCGATCACCGAAGACGCGGTTGAGACGGATCTGCCGGCATGGCTGGCCGGCATCGAGACAATGCGAGAGCAGTTTGCCGTGAATATTAATCGAAAAGTCGCGACCGATGCACTGTTTGTTTCGATGACTCAGTTTGGAAACTGAGCTCGAATCGCTAGAATAAGATCGATGCAGTTAGAAGGCACATTTAGAAATGACCGCGTTGCTTCCAATCTTGAACGATGGACGGCGGCCGCCGGCGCTGTCGCGTTTGCCGCCGGTTCGGCGGTGGTTGCGTACGTAAACCCGACTGAGACCCATCTGCTGCCGATCTGCCCGCTGTTTGCTCTGACCGGGATCGCTTGCCCCGGATGTGGATTGACCCGGGCATTTCACGCGTTATTTCACGGCGATCTCGTGACGGCGCTTGGCTACAATGCTCTGACTCCCGTTTGGGTGGTGATCTTTGCTTACGTCGCAGTGTCATTGACGCTGACGGCCGTTCGCGGAAAAGGCCTGGCGATGTGGCCCATACATCCTAGGTTCCTGTGGGGATTTATGATCGTCCTGCTAACGTTTGGGGTGCTGAGAAATATCCCCGTATATCCGCTAACTCTCTTGTTTCCATGAAATAGACTGGTGCCCAAAACACGAAAAAGTAAGGTCGACCCGGCCTTACGTTAGTGTTCGACGTGCGAATTTCGGGGTGACTTCACTACGTGATTTGAACCAGTTTCTTTTCTTCGAGCAGCGATCTTGCCGATGAGCCTTCCTTGCGGAGTTGTTCGACCTCTTTGACAAATTCCTCGACAATATCCGCACCAGCTACTCGCCGCATCGGGACACCATCCTTGAAGATCATACCGACATTACGTCCGAAGGTGATGCCCAACTGTGAATCGTGAGCCTCGCCGGGCCCGTTAACGGCACAGCCCATTATGGACAGGTGCAACGGTTCCTCGACGTGAGCGAGACGGCGTTCGACCTCGGTAACGATCTCAACGAAATTGTCGATATCGAGCCGACCGCAGGTCGGACAGGCGACCACCGTAACGCCGCGTTTGCGGAGCTCAAGCGATTTTAGTACCTCCCAAGCTACGCGAACCTCTTCGTGGGGTTCGGCAGCCAAGGACACGCGGATGGTATCGCCGATGCCTTCGTTAAGCAGTATGCCAAGTCCGATGGCTGATTTTATTGTCCCGCCGAATGGAGTTCCCGCTTCGGTGACGCCGAGGTGGAGCGGATAATCAACCTTCGCCGCCATCAGACGATACGCCTCGACCATACGGTTGACGTCCGACGCCTTGAGCGAGATGATTGTGTTCGAAAATCCCAGGTCCTCGAGAATCCGGACATGCCGCATCCCGCTCTCGACCATCGCTTCCGCTGTCGCAGTACCGTATTTCTTGAGTAGGTCCTTTTCGAGCGAGCCGCCGTTGACGCCGATTCGGATAGGCACCTTTTGTGCCTCAGCAGCACGAACGACCTCACGGACGCGGTCGATGTGGCCGATATTACCGGGGTTAATGCGAAGTTTATCGACGCCAGCATCGAGTGCCTTGAGCGCGAGCTTGTAGTGAAAATGGATATCCGCGACGATCGGAACGTCTGTGCGCTTGCGGATCTGATACATCGCTGCGGCCGCGTCATCGTCGGGCACGGCGATGCGGACGATCTCGCAACCGGCCGTGACCATTTCCTCGATCTGTTTCAGTGTACCGTCGACATCGGTCGTGTCGGTTTTGGTCATCGACTGCACGGCGACGGGCGCACCGCCGCCGATCTGGATGTCCCGAACCATCACGGGCCTGGTAACTCTTGCCATATTAACTTTACTTTTTCTGCTCAACGGCCGGTTTCTCGGCGGACGAGCCGAACTTGGCTGCGATCCGCGAAAAATCGAGGAAAAATACAAATACCATCAGTACCAGGATCACCGCGAGTCCCGTCAACTGGATACGTTCCTTGGCAACCATCGATAGCGTGCGGCCGAACCACGACAGCACCTTGTCTATTCCCAAAACCACGATTTGTCCGCCGTCGAGCATCGGGATCGGTAGCAAATTAAAGACGCCGAGACTCAGGCTGATCGCGGTGAGAATGAGAAAAAACCCCTCAAGGCCCATGATCCGCGTTGCTTCGGCCGACTGCTGAAATATGCCGACCGGTCCGCCGATACCCGAATCTTTGACCGAGCGCTTGCCTGCAAACACCTGCCCCAGCACCGTTCCGGTTGCCTTCAGGTTTTCCCAATTTGAATCGACGGCAAAACTTGCTGCCGTCCGTAGCGAGGCAGATTCGAGGGGAAGGTCAGGGCGTTTGAATCCGAAACCGAGTCGTTCGGTGCCATCATCCAGCTTTCGGACCGCAGTCGAGATATTGATAAAATTGCCGCCTCGCTCGATTACGATCGCGATCGGAGCTCCTTTGCCGGCCTCCACCAGCGATTTTGACTGTTGGATCGAAACGACCTTTTCGCCGTTCACCGAAACGATACGGTCACCTGAAACTAGTCCGGCCTCGACCGCAGGTGTGTTTGGCGAGACGTCGCCGACCAATACCGGCAATATACCCAGATCGGGCTCAGCATCGAGCAAACCGGCGTTTTGACCCGCGAAAACCTCTTCCTTGCGGGGCGTAAGTTCGAGCGGCAGTTTCTCGCCGTTTCGCTCAACGGTCAACGGCAGCGGCCGTTCAGGATTGATGCCGGCGTCGACCGAAATATTTCGCCAGGTCGGGTTGTCAACGCCGTTAAATTTTATGATCCGATCGCCAACCTTCAAACCTGCATTTGCGGCTGCACCGCCCGCTCTGACCGATGCGATGACCGGTGCCGGAACTGCCGGAATACCTTGGATCAATGCGGTCGCGAACGGTATCGAGAATGCCAGGACTAGGTTCATGAACGGCCCGCCGAGCATCACCAAAAACTTTTGCCAGCGAGGCCGGAGTTCGTAAAGTTCGGATTCCGGCACCTTTACGGTCGCATCGTCCTTGCCCTCGAGCGGTCCAGTTGCCTCGTCGCCATAAAGTTTGACATACGCGCCGAGCGGGATCGCACTGATGCGATAGTCGGTGTGGCCGCGTTTGAAGCCCCATATCCGAGGCCCAAGGCCAAAGAACGAATAGGCCTCGACACGCATACCGAAAAACTTCGCGACGATGAAATGCCCGAATTCGTGGATATTTATCGCAATCCCCAATATCACCAGCGGGACTAGCACATAGTAGAAAGCTGTACTTAAGATACTCTCCATAATAGAAACGGTTTTGATTCGGGCCCTCTCGTTTACGTTGTCATTAAAAGTGTAAGGTTGCCAGCCAATACAGTCAAACTAATGTATTGCGGCGGCGGCACCGGAACCTCGGGCGAGGATCGCACTAGCTGCCTCGCGTGCTGCTAGATCTACTCTCAAAACGGTCTCGAGATCGGCGACCGGTTCGCTCCGGTGCTGATCCATCACGGCCTTATTAATGGATGCGATCTCGGGAAATCTGATCCGTCCGTCCAGAAACGCCCGGACGGCAACCTCATTTGCGGCATTGAGGGCTGCAGGCATCGTTCCGCCGATCCGCAACGCGTCAAAGGCAAGCTGCAGACACGGAAAACGGCCGAGATCGGGCTCTTCGAAATCAAGCCGACTTAGCTCCGCAAGATTGAGCGGGGCGACGCAATTTTTCATGCGTTTTGGGTAGGTCAATGCGTACTGGATCGCGTGCCGCATATCGGTCACGCCAAGTTGGGCAATGATCGACCCGTCAACCATCTCGACCATCGAGTGGACTATCGACTGCGGATGGACGATCACCGATATTCGATCAGCTTCAACGCCAAACAGCCAGCGTGCCTCGATGACCTCGAGCCCCTTATTCATCAAGGTCGCCGAGTCGATGGAGATTTTGTCCCCCATCTTCCATTTCGGATGATCGAGAGCCTCGGCACGAGTCGCGTCTGCGATCTTTTCGGCAGGCCACTGGCGAAACGGGCCGCCGGAGGCAGTTAGGATGAGACGGCGAACCTCATTTGACCTTTCTCCCCGGAGGCACTGGTGAATGGCGTTGTGCTCGCTATCTACCGGCAAGATCTCGGCACCGGATTTTATTGCTGCCGCAGTCATCAGTTCGCCGGCGATAACGAGCGTCTCTTTATTAGCGAGAGCGACGCGTTTGCCCGCCTCGATCGCCCGCAACGTCGGCACAAAGCCAACGGCTCCGACCGTTGCTGAAACGACGGTCCCCGCTTCGTCGTGCGTGGCGACCGCGACTAGGCCTCGTTCACCCACCTCGATCCGCGGCACCCGAGCGTTCCGACGGTGCAATTCACGCGTCAACTCCTCAGCCCCGGCGTCATCCGAACACGATACGAGTTCCGGCTGAAACGCGGTGACCTGTTCGGCAAATAAAGCGATATTTTGCCCGGCGGCCATCGCGACAACACGGGTATCACCAAGATGTTCTATAACTTTTAGTGTGTTGCGGCCGATCGAGCCGGTGGAACCGAGGATAGAAATCGCCTTCATAAAATACACCTTAGAATAGCATATTCGTCATCTGCGTTGTATCGGATGTGTTCCACTGTTCCGAAGCTAGATCTCAATGTTCTCGGCAGATTCGCGTGCGGCATCCATGCGGTCGGTCTTGACCACGCCCGCGGCCTGCTTTTCTGCAAGAAATTGGTTGAACTGCTCCGACTGTTTTCGCGGCACGCTCAGCGTTTTCCAATCGCTCGATCTGAAGTGCTTAGCGAGCAGAACGATCTGGCCGATGTGATAGGCGTAGTGCGTCATCTGTCGATTGATAGCCTCGATGACGGTATGTGGTTGGCCGCGGATGGTGACCGTTCGCGAAAGATCATCCGCTGTGAGAGGTTCGATCGACCCGAACAGCGTTTGCCAACCGGTCTCCCAATACGCCATCAATGATCCGCGTGTGTCACCGATCATTTCAAACTCGGCATCGCGGTCGCGAAAATCCTTCTCGCCGTCCGTCGTCAAAAAATCGGCCCAGCGCGAACGCAGGTTGCCGGCAATGTGCTTGACGACGACCGCTATGGAATTCGCCTCGACGTCGATGCAGGCAAAAAACTCGTTGTCCGAGACCTGCTCGATCGATCGCTCAGCTAACTTCTGATAGTTCTTAAATGTCCGGATCGAGTCGCTCAGGTAGTGCTCAGCAATTTCGTTCATTTTCTCTTGTGATGTCGGTAATAATCGTCGACGTAGTGTTTCATCCAGAATTGCCACCAGCCAAAGCCGAATTCCTTTGCCTCGGCATTTGCTTGCTTGCCCGTCCAGCCATCGTGCGACATCCGGTAAATAGCGACGACCATCCCAGTCCGGTCCGACCCGCGCTTGCAGTGGATAAACACGGGTTGGTTATCGGCGAGCATTATCTGCTTTATGATCGCGTCGATCTTTTCGTCCTTGGGCCCAAAGAAATTACTAAGTGCAATATTGATAAACGAGAGTCCTGCCGCCTTTGCCGAATCGCCTTCATTTTTCGCCCGCCGGTCATCATTGCGAAGATCGATCACCGTCTTAACGCCCATCGCTTTGAGTTGCCTGAACCCCGCTTCGGTCGGTTGGCCGCCGCGATAGAGCGTCGCGTTGATCTTGTAGAGATTTGGCAGGTCTTTTGACTGATCGTTCGTCTGGCCGAAGGTCGAAAAGCAAAACGCCATAGCGATAAGCACGCCGATCGACGAACGAATAAGTACAGTTCTCATATTGACAACTTTTCGCTTATCTCGGCGGCTTTCAGCATCAATTCTTCGCCGCTCTGCATATTCTTTAGCTTTACTTTACCTGCCGCCCGTTCTTCGCTGCCGAGGACGCAGACGAACGGGATGCCGGTATTGTCGGCATATTTGAACTGCTTTCCGAGTTTGTCTGCCTCGGGATAAAGGGCCACACGGAGGCCCTGTTTTCTGAGTTCTCGGGCCAATTTGAGCGAATGGACGATCGAATCCTCATCCCAAATTGTGACCATCACATCGGCCGAGGCGGCGGCGGCGATCTCGGGCGGGAACATCCCCTTTTCTTCCATAACGACGAGGATGCGTTCGAGGCCGAGCGAAAAACCGCACGCCGGGATCTGCTCTTTGCCGAACATCCCGATCAGCCCATCGTACCGTCCGCCGCCGCCGAGGCTCCCGGCGAGGTCGGGGACGGTAATCTCCATTATCGCCCCGGTGTAATACGAAAGGCCGCGAGCGAGGCTCGGGTCGATGATGATCGGCGCCTTTTCGGCGAACTTCAATATCCGGCCGAGTTCGGTGAGCGTCTCGTTACTGACAATGTTTATCAGGTTGGCAACGATCGTGCGATTAATATCGTGTTCCTGATTGAGTATCTCCTGCGTTTTAGCAAAGATCTCCATCAGCATCCGCGACGCCGTTTCGTCAATGCCGCGGGTCGCAAGCTCGGCCGTAACACCCTCGGCTCCGATCTTGTCAAACTTATCTATCGCGATCAGTGCGTCGGTGTGCAGCGTTGCAGGCACGCCGGCCGTGTCCAGAATATCGGTCAGAACCTGCCGATGATTGAGCCGAATCGTAAAATCCTCAAACCCGAGCCGACTGAGAATATCCGAGACGGCCGATAACAACTCGCCCTCGACCACCATCGAGGTCGAACCGATAGCGTCAACGTCACACTGATAAAACTCGCGAAAACGTCCCCGTGCCGGACGGTCCGCTCGCCAAACAGGCTGTATTTGATAGCGTTTGAAAAACTTTGGCAGGTCGTTCTTGTTATTTGCGACAACACGGGCCAAGGGAACGGTCAGATCGTATCGAAGGGCAAGGTCGGCGAGTCCGGATTCACCGCCGCGCAGATCGAGTTTTTCGCCGCGTTTGAGGATCTTGAAAACAAGCTGATTTCCCTCTTCGCCGTACTTACCCATCAGCGTCTCGATATTCTCGATGGACGGCGTCTCGAGCGGTTCAAACCCGTAGCCTGCGTATACTTCCTTGATAATGCCGATCACGTGATCGCGTTTTCTGACGTCAGTCGGCAGAAAATCACGCATCCCGCGAGCGGGTTTCGTACTTGCCATATAAATGTAGAAAAGGGAAAGAGTCCACAAGGGGAAAAGCAAAGCGTATCGTCGAATCTGACTTGTTCACCTATTCACTCTTTCACCTCTGAGTTTACACGATTAGGGTGGTTCAGATGTAATGTCGCTTTAATTCAACGTAGTTTCGCCAAGAGCGGTCGAGGAACGCGAGTTCGTCATCATTGAGTGGACGTTTGACGCGTGCGGGCGAACCGATCACAAGTGAATTTGGCGGTATCTGCGTCCCGGGCGTTACGAGCGAACCGGCGCCGACGAGCGAATTGGCTCCGACGCGGACGCCGTCCATCAGGATCGCTCCGATACCGATGAGACATCCGCTCTCGACGTGGCAGCCGTGAAGCGTCACGCGATGGCCGACGGTGATATTGTCTTGGAGGACTGTCGGATGCGTACGCGAACTGACGTGGATGACAGTGCCGTCCTGAATGTTGGTACGTGCACCGATGCGGATATAGTTGACGTCGCCGCGAATGATGGAGCCAAACCAGACACTCGCGTCCTCGCCGATCTCCACATCGCCGATAATGATCGCACCGGGCGCGACAAAAGCACTTTCGCTAATTGTAGGTGAAACTGATCGAAATTCGCGGATCATCTGGTAAGTTTCCGGCGTATCGTTCCATACGCTTGTTCGAGTTCGCTAACACGCAGAAGCTTAGCCGCGATGACGAAGGCGGTTCCACCGAGGCCGATGGGAATGAAGGCTTCGGCCAGCTTGAGCGAAAATGTCGCGGTCCCGAACCGGTCAAACATAAAATGGTAGCTGAAATAGCTGACGGCCGAGAGTATTGCCGAGGCCGCCGCGATCTTTGAGAACGACAATATTATATCCCGGCCGTTGAGGCGTTTTATGCTTCGGCGCAATATCAAAGCGAGGGCAAAAAAATTAACCAACGCGACGATCGACGTTGCCAACGCTACGCCGACATGCCCATAACCGTGAGGTGTTTCGGGTGTCACGCCGTAATGCGACATCCAATCACGCAGAAAATAGCTGCCGATAAAATTAACAAATATCGAGGCGACCGCGATCATCATCGGGGTCTTGGCGTTATTCAAAGCATAAAAAGCCGGCGAAAGTATCTTGATCGCGGCATATCCCGTCAGGCCGATCGAATAGCCCGCCAAAGCGGCAGCAGTCATCGGGACATCGGTTTCTTTGAATGCTCCACGCTCGTATATAAGCCGGATGATCGGCTCGCCGAGCACGATCAAACCGCACGCGCTCGGAAGCGTCAACAGGAATACGAGGTTCATCGACGACGACACTGTATCGCGAAATTCTTTGATCTTGCCTTCGCTTGCCAATCTGGACATTACCGGGATCGCCGCAGTTCCCACCGCGACTCCGAATAGGCCAATAGGAAATTGCATTAGGCGAAATGAATAGCTCAGCCAGCCTTGGGCTCCGTTTATCTCAGAGACAAAGTAGGTGTTCATCAGTACGTTGATCTGAACCGCTGAGGTTCCGAGGATCGCCGGAGCCATCAATGCCAGGACCTTTTTCACGCCCTCGTCGGCAAAACTTAGGACGGGAACGAACCGGAACCCGACTCGCCACAGAGATGGGAGTTGCATCAGAAACTGTGCCGCCCCGCCGATGAGAGTGCCGATCGCCATACCGATGATCGCCCATTGCGATGGGAAATCCGGGATCGCATTCTTGTCGGCCGATGTCACCCAATCGCCGCCACTAAGCCAATAGGCGAGGCCGATCCCGAAAAGGATAGAGACGATATTAAATACCGTCGATGCTGACGCCGGTATTCCGAAGATCCCCTTAGTGTTAAGAACGCCCATTGCGACCGCCGCAAGGGCGACGAGCAGGATGAACGGAAACATTATCTGGGTAAGCGTGGTTGCAAGTGCGGCCTTTTCAGGCGAAAATCCGTCTGCGATCAGGTTGACGAACTGACGCGAAAACAAGATGCCGACGATACAGACAACGCTGAGAACGACGGCAAGAAGGTTAAGGATGAGGCTTGCGAGCCGCCAAGCTTCTTTTTCACTCTTATTGATCTGGTAGTCCGTAAAGACCTTGACGAACGCAACTGATAGAGCACCCTCGGCAAATAGATCGCGCAGGACGTTCGGAATCCGGAATGCGACCACGTAGGCGTCGTACAGAAAACCCGCTCCAAAATAGCGCGCAAATATCATCTCACGGACGAGGCCAAGCACGCGCGAGAACATTACCGCTAACGACACGATACCCGCCGAGCGTGCAACGCTGGTTTGTTTGGTGACTGTCGGCAATTCAGGAACCGCCGGCTCGGCGAGCAGTTCGGGTGATTCGGCGGGGGCGGCTTGTTCGATCTCGTTCATTTTACAAGCTTTGAATTATCGCACGCCGGCAGAAAATAAAAAAGGAAGCAGACAGTCTGCTTCCTTCAAAAATACAAAACTTCGAGGTCGGACGTTCAATACGACTGGCCTCGTGGGTTCGTGATCCTAGACCTCGCAAGCAAAACGTTGAGCGGCGTGGGTTGGTAGCCCAGTGATGCAGCACCGCCAAATTGTCCCTGAACGAGCGAAACAAAACTGTTCTGAAACGCTCGAAATCTCGGAACGCTGCCTCGCTGATTAAAGATCACAAACAGAAATCGCCCGTTTCGCGTGCTGATCTCGCCGGATAGTGCGCTGACACCGGCGTCGGTATTGCCGAGGGTGCCGGTTTTGCCGACGACGCTACCGGCAGCAAAGTCGTTATCAAAGCGATTTTCGAGTGTGCCCTTGTCGACGCCGGCGACCGGCATAATGTCCGCGAACGTCATCTTGTATCTCGCCAGATCAGCTCTCAGTGCACGCAAAAGCCGCATCATCGCATTGGGCGAAACGCGATTGTACCCGAGGCCGCTGGAGGTCTGCAGCGAAAACTCATTGGGCGGTACCCCGACACTACGCTGTACGGTCTGGGCGACAACATACGGCCCGCCGAGCATTTCCCCGAGCCTCTCGGCAAGGAAATTGTTCGAATAACACATCGTCGCCTTGATTATATCGCGAAGCTTAGTCGATTCGTGCGTAAACAGAAGCTGCAAATTGCTCGGTATTGGCTGAACATATGCCGCACCGGCAAATGTAATGTCCGGGACGCCTGTAACCTGGCCGTATTTTCCGGAAGATGAAAGAAAGCTTAACCAAGCCCTAGTCGCTGCCGGCGAACGCTTTGACGCGTCCATCGTAGTATAGAGCGACTGTGCGGACCTGAGCGACGAGTTGTTATAACTCATCGCAAAATTATCGGTGACGATCAAGTCGCCCGACACCAGGCGGATACCCATCCGGTTCAGCTCATTTGCCAAGGAGATCGCGTGTTCGTAGT
>JAYVUD010000414.1:0-4494 GCA_043788335.1 Chloracidobacterium sp.
ATAGCGGCAGAGGCATTTTATATGCGACAGGGACAGCAGGAAAATCTATCTTCTGGTCAACTAACTATAAATGGACTAAATAGGAGGTTAGGTTTATGAGAATTTTTATCATGGCATTATTAACTCTAGTTGTCGGTTGCTCATCAAACAACTCGGCAAAAATGATGCATCTTCAAAATGAAAATACGACCATTCGTAATCTGAATTCGAATACTCCAAACAAAAATACGCAAAGGGAAACCACTTCGGCCGTTGAGCATGGAGTTCCAAAAACTTCGGATTGCAATGATCCTAAGGGATACAGCTTGGTAAAAGTTGATAACCCTAATCGGGAACATGAGGGCGACTTTATCCCAAAGGACGTAAATGTTATTGCTGACAAGGCGGTTGTTGGGAAAATCGAAATACCAACTGGTTCGGAAGTTAAGAACTTTTCCCTCAATGCTATGAATAAAACAAAGGACGGCTTCATACTCGATGCCGATTGGGGAGGGTGGGAACACCACTATGAATTGAAATATTACTTTGTCTGTAAAGATCGAAATTTCTTTTTCTATAGATTAAAAGTGAATCGTGTTAATGGCAAAGATCCCGGCGAGGAGAAAAATTGGGAAACGAAAGAAATAGATATCGAACCCAACATACCTATTGAACAATTTTCGATTCCTGATTATTTGGGAGATGAATAGCTTCTAGAGAAGAGTTGGGCATGGTAGGCGATCTTGTCGATTTGAAATGATTGAAATACACGGGACAGTGACGACCGACGACTGCGATACATTCAATAATTTGACGACGGTCACGCAGGGTTCGCAGACGAGGTCGTTCACCTACAACAGCCTTTCGAGGCTGCTCTCGGCGGCGAATCCTGAATCGGGTACGATCAGCTATGGTTATGATCCAAACGGCAATCTTACGAGCAAGACCGACGCCCGTTCGATCACCACGAGCTACGCTTACGACGCGTTGAACCGGGTCACTTCGAGAAGCTACAACGACAGCCCACAGACTCCGACCGTAACGTACACGTACGACGACAAGACCAACGCCAAGGGCAAATTGATCAAAGTATCTTCGGCGGTCTCGACAACCGAATACACGTCGTTCGACATCTTAGGAAGAGTGACTGGGCACAAACAGACGACTGATGGCGGAGCTTCGGCGGGATACACGACGGGTTATACGTACAAACTCGGCGGTGCTCTGGACGAAGAGACCTACCCATCGACTCGCGTCGTCAAGAACGTGCTTGACGCAAATGGTGATCTCTCGATTGTCGAAAGCAGGAAAAATACCAACGCAGGCTATTGGCACTTCGCCGATAGCTTCACCTACAACGCCGCCGGGGCGGTGACCTCGATGCAACTCGGCAACGGCCGGTGGGAAAGCACAGTGTTTAATTCCAGACTTCAACCTACTCAGATAGCTCTTGGCACTGTTCAGGGTGGAACCGACAAGCTAAAGCTTGATTTCACCTACAACGCAACAGGGAACGGCGACGACAACGGCAATATCCTGACCCAAACCATAACCGTACCCACCATAGGAAGCAACACGGGCTTTGCGGCAGTTCAAACGTTTACCTACGACTCGCTGAACCGAATCCATGACGCGGTCGAGAACGTCACACCGACCGGCGGCAGTTCGTCGCAATCGTGGAAGCAGGAATTCTCGTACGATCGATACGGCAACCGAAGTTTTGTCACGGGCAGCGGCCACACGGACACGCTTGGCAGCTGCACAACGATGTGCAATCCGACGTTCGATTCTTCCAACAATAGAATCACGTCAACGGGATTTTCATTTGATTTATCCGGCAACACCACCCGCGACGCCGGTGACCGGAAATTCACGTATGATGGGGAAAATAAACAAACAAAGGTCGAATCGCTAAGTGCCGGAACTAACACCGTTACCGGCACGCTCGGCGAATATAGCTACGACGGCGATGGTAAACGGGTCAAGAAATACGTCCCTTCGACCGGCGAGGTGACCGTTTTCGTGTACGACGCGGGCGGAAAATCCATCGCCGAGTACTCGATCGTCGTCGCGTCCGTCGAAGACGCCAAGGTCAATTATTTAACCAATGACCATCTGGGTTCCCCCAGAATTAACACCGACCGCGACGGCAACGTCACCGCCAGACACGACTACCACCCCTTCGGTGAAGAAATCGTTACACCCCAACGGACCAGCGGTTTAGCCTACGCCGCGGACACGATCCGCAAACAATTCACCGGGTATGAGCGCGACGGAGAAACCATGTTGGATTTTGCTCAAGCACGGTTTAATAATTCTGTCTTGGGTCGATTCACGTCCCCGGATCCGCTGATGCTCGAAAAGAAACGCGTCGTCGACCCACAGGGGATAAATCTATATGTTTATTCAAGGAACAATCCACTTTCGTACGTCGATCGTAACGGGCGTCAATATAATGGGGTCGACGGTGAAAGAGCGGTGTACAAGAAGGAGGATGGAAAGATTCAACTCGTGAGTGGCAAGCCGACTGCGGATTTGGAGAAATTGGTCCGCATGATAAACGATAGCGGTAGCAAAACGGCAATGAAACAATTCATAAGGCTAAATGACAATCAAACAAAAATTACAATCCGGTTCGAATCGGAACGTAAGAAAACGGAGGGAGGTGGACTGCATAATCCGCAGGCTGGGAAACGCCTCGTGGATACATCAAACTCGTCGGATGTTAAGAATGTCGAATTTACTTCGGATGGTAAGGAGTATGCCGCTGCGACGATAACTTTGTTCGAAGGAAACGCAAAAGATAACAGCGTTCTCAGACCATTCCAATCGCATTTTGGAACCGAGTTGACTTCTGATGATTTATTGGTCGGAGCTTTTGCGCATGAAGCCGAACATGACCTTGATCCTAAACAGATACAGGCGATCCGATCGGGTGTTGCCAACAACACCCTCAACACCGAGGACAATATATTTCACGCAAGGAACCCTGATGGTTCGGCGGCCACGGAGAGCCCTCGGTGGTATGGCACCGAAACATACCGGGAGATTTTGGAATATCGGAGAAGCAAAGAGAAAGTAAGTCGCTGAGGGGGGGCGGGTCATGAAAACGACAAATTTGAAAAGCATCGCGAAAGTAAATCTGCACTCTGCGGTAACGGCCGTCTGTTTCGTGCTGGTAGCCGGTTGGATAGTGAATGCGTGCCCGACAAATTCGGACGCTCGGTACGATCGGCATCAAATGCTGGAACAGTTTGCCTCCGAGTTAAATAAGGCGATTCCGTATTCGCAACCTCGGCCCACAGGCTTTTACGTAAAAGATGAAAAGCCTGGGGCCTTTTTTGTCTACGACCTGACGGATCCAGCGAACACGTCACTGAGTTCGAGCGGGTGCGTAGATTTCATCGAGCGACACGTCTATCATTTCACTTCGAGTTTCCTGCCTGATTCGAAGAGCCATATCGCCGTCCTCGAAAACGGAGTAGCGAGAATTTTCCGATCGGTAAATTGCTCTAAGAATGGGGATAGTTTTGGGGGCGCATTGGCATATTTGGCGAAAGCACTCAGCGGTACCAAGAATGCCTCGGAGGTCATGATCAGGGTGAAAAACTACCGAAGGTATGGATCGTACTTCACTGATGACAGTTACAAGGCGGATTGCGAGGAATTTGTTAAGACGAAAGTCGGTGAAAGCAACCTGTATGACCGTAAGGAAGTGTTTGGCCGTTTCGCCGATGAACTCTACGCAAATTTATCGAAGAACGTTGAATATTACGAGTCCATATTTCCAGTTCAAAATTCCACTCCGGTCGGGTTTTTTGTCTATGATCTGACGGACCCGACAAACAGACAGATATCCGCCGGTGAGTATGTCCGATTGATCGATCAGCATATTTATCATTTTGCTTGGATCGATCTACCATACTCGTACAGTAATATTGCCTTTCTCGACGACGGAAAGATCAAGATATTCCGATCGGTGAATTGCTCCGGCCGCGGCAGTAGCTTGGGTGAGGTGATTCGTTACATACGTCAAAAACTGAAAGCTGGAAGGGACCGGAATGAAGTTATTAAAAGGGTGCGAAACTTTCGCAACTATGGCGTCTACGCATCATTCAATGGCGAATCCGTGGTTCGCTGTTCCGACATTGGCAGAAAAGCCAAATGAAGAATCGGTCACAATACGGTGGTCGGCGACAGACCTTCGAGGGAGCGATTTGACGGCGCAGCCAAATCGGGGTCATAGATACGATTTTACGATTCGCCCTTTGATATGAGAACTAGACGGGAAAGACGTTTAAGAATAGTTGCTAGCAAGTTCGCAATATTACAATGATATTCACCAATGAACCCAACATTTGATGACGACGATCACATTCGACAATACTTCCGCGAGGCCGCTGAATGTTAGGCATTAAGGCAAAGAGCCAGATAACTTATGACGAAAGCGGATACTCGCTTTCATCGACGGGCACATTGCCGACCGCGGCGTCGGGCACGTGGACCGATCCATTG
>JAYVUD010000415.1:0-2376 GCA_043788335.1 Chloracidobacterium sp.
GTTCAACGATGCCCGTTCACGCGGCGAGGCGGCCGCTGACGTCCTGAACAAAAAGCGGATGGTTGCCGCCACATCGGGCGAACGCCGCCGTTCCGTCCAGTCGGCTCTTCGCCGTGTCGAGAACGAACGCCGGGAGATCGAGTCGCGTCTCGCCGTCCAGAGGCTCGAGATCACCGAAACGGACGCGAAACTCACGGTCCTGCACGCCGCGATCATCGAGATCACCGACAAGATCGCATCGGCGGCAAATGACATCGTGGGCGAAAGCGAAGCTCTTAGTGCGGCGGTAAATGCTCTGACCGCTGCCCGCGAGAGCTCGGACGCGATGAGCGAGCAACTCCAGTTGCTCAACCATCAGGCGGCCGACGCCCTCAACAAACGTGCCGAGATCGAGGTTCGCCAGGCCGAGACGGTCACCGAACTCAAGAACGTCAGCGAAAATTGCCAGCAGGAATTGGGCGTCAGCCTGACTGAAATGGTCGCGTCCACGACCTTTGACGAGGGTTTCGAGCTTACATCGGCCCGCCGCGAAACCGACGACCTTCGTCAGAGGCTGGACGGTTTCGGTGCGATCAACATGCTCGCTCTCGACGAACTGGCAGAGGCCGAGGAACGGCTCCTGTTTCTGACCTCGCAGCGGCAGGACATCATCGACAGTATTGCGACGACCGAAGAGGCCCTGCGAGAGATCAAACAGCGTTCGCGTGAAAAATTCCGCACGGCGTTTGAGGCGATCAACGCCAATTTTGTCGAGTTTTTCCAAGAGCTTTTTGGCGGAGGCCGCGGCGAGATGACCTTGCTCGAGTCCGACGACATTCTGGAAGCCGGCATCGAGGTCGCCGCTCAACCGCCGGGCAAGCGCCTGCAAAATATCCTTTTGCTCTCGGGCGGCGAAAAAGCGATGACGGCGATCGCTCTGGTGATGGCGATATTCAAATACCGCCCGTCGCCTTTCTGCCTGCTCGACGAGGTCGACGCCCCGCTCGATGAGGCGAACGTTGGCCGCTTCGTCAATAAGATCGCGGATATGTCAGAAAAGACGCAGTTCATCGTCATCACGCATAATAAGCGCACAATGGAGGCCGCCCGTGCTCTGTATGGCGTCACTATGCAGGAGGCAGGCGTGTCCAAGGTCGTTTCTGTGAAATTTGAGTAGGGCTGCCAACCGTACCCGGATCGACGTCATCAAACCACATTCGTTATTGTAACCGGGGCAGATCGCATCGAAATAATTGAACGGATGAAAACGCTTTCGAAATTGATATCGGCTCTTTTTCTCGGGTTGACATTTGTGTCGGCCGTCGCCGCTCAGACCAAGAAGACACCGAGGCCCGGTGCTACTCCCGCGATCGTCGCCGCGCCAACGCCGGAACCGACGCCCGACGGCCTCAAAAAAAATGGCCGGCCAGCCGACACGTCCAAAATAACTGGCCTTTCTGCAAAAAACTACGATCCAACTTACTTTTACGAATACACAAGGCCGGGCTTTGTCATTTCTCACGTTTTGATCGAACACGACGCGGCGGGTAAGGGCAAGATCTCATTTCTCAAGAACGATCTCCCCGATATGCTTACGGACCCGCTCCAGCTCACACCCGCGACCCAAAAGGCGATCGACGAAGCTCTGGCAAGGCTCGATTTTCTGTCCTCAACGGAAAATTACCAGTACCCGAAGGATTTTTCGAATATGGGGAATGTTACCTTTCGCTACATTAATGTGGGCCGCGAGCGAACGGTGAAATACAATTGGACCGATAACAAAGACGCGATGTTTTTGATGGACGAATACCGCCGCATCACCAATGAGGCGGTCTGGCGATTCGAACTGGCGGGCGACCGCGTCAACCAACCGCTCAACACCCCGCGGCAGCTCGACGCCCTCGACGCGTACCTTCAACGCAACGAGATCGCCGACCCGCCGCACCTCGTCCCTTTTCTCAAGGAACTCGCGAACGACGAACGCCTTCCGCTGATCGCCCGCAACCACGCCACCCGCCTCATTGCCCGTGTCGAAAAGACCAAAAAATAGACCGCCCATGCCGGGGACGCCGCCCTTAATTACGCTCGGGCTGGGCACTCTTTGCGGTAAGCCCGCAAGTCAGCAACGACCACAGCTAATCGAAATACAAAAAAGCCCTGAGCATTTAAGCCGGGGGGCGTCGGTGGAGGTATCGTCGGTCGGGCGACCGCAGGTAGATCCAGTATTATCAGGCGTTTCTCGCGAACAGGCCGCACCGCCGACGAACTAATTGGAGTGAAGTATTCAGCCCCTTTCACCTAAAATCACGGCGCCGATGCCGAAAACCGGGGAGGGAATATAGACGATTTACCGTCGACTGTAAAAAAAACGCCTTTGTCCGGAGTGGGACAAAGGCG
>JAYVUD010000416.1:0-10045 GCA_043788335.1 Chloracidobacterium sp.
CCCACTCGCCGTGGAAGCCGGGGAGGCGGGTTTGGCCGGTGAGGAGTTGCTGCATGGCGGCCTGTTTGAGGTCGCGCTTCTTGGCGATGAGCCGGTCCATCGCGCCCAGCAGCGCATCCACATCGCTCAACGCCGTCGCGATGGCGCGTTGTTCGGCTTCAGTTGGCCACGCAAGGCAAAGTCGCTCGAAACGTGAGCCGCCGAGATGCGCGACGGACGTGGTTTGAAGTGCAATCCGAGCAAATACTCCGGTCTGCTGGCAGTGTCGGAATAGGTAGGAGGCAAACTTGTCGGAGACACCGTCGCGTGCCCGAAAACGTAGCAACGCATTCTGAATGGCGCATGGTTCTGGGTATTCGTCCTGATAAATGGCGCAGCGTCCAACAAGCTCCAAACTCTGCCCTTCGTTAAGGAGCACGTCGCCATTTCGGATTCGGAATTGAGCGAACTGCTCATCTGTCATTGGCATCGTGAGCACGTCTTCAATGTCGATTCGGCCATCAAAGACGTTCTTGGTGCGTAGATAGGAGCGCTGCGGCCCAGGCGCATTCACCGCCAATGCTTTGCCAGTGACGACTTCGCCTTTTTGACGCACAGGGCAAACCTCCCACTCCTCTGGGATGACGCCCACCTCGGTCTGCTTATAACCAGGCTTCACTGCCATTGCCCCCCCATCTTTTTGAGATGTTCCTCCACGCGGCTGGCGAGCGTGGCGACTTCGGCGGTGAGCTGCGGTAGCGGGGTGGCGTAGCGTTCGGCGAGCTGGCGGATGCGGCCGGTGAGGGTCTGCGAGACGCGGTCGAGTTCGCCCTGCACGGCGGCGGCCAGGGTGGCCAGCCATTTGTCGTCCACCACGAGGGTCTTGAGGTCGTCCTCGGTGAGCCGGGCGTATTGCTGGAGGACGGCATCCATCAGGCTTTCCTGCTCGGTCTTGAGGGCGGTGCTGGCGATGGCTTCCTGGTCGCTGAGGCGCAGGTAGTCGGCCAGCAGCTTGCGTTCGTCGGCGGCATCGGCGTCGCGTTGGATGTCCTTCAGCCGGGCGACGACGCTGGCTTTGGTGAGTTTGTCCTTGTCGTTTTTGGCGTCTTCCAGCAGGCCGCCTTCGCCAATATGTTCCTCGGCCATTTCTTCCATCTGTTGCTGGAGGGTGGCGATGTCGGTCTCCCGTTTCTCGATGGCGGCCTGTTCTTTGGCAAAGTAGCGGGCGATGACGAGCGCGGAGGGAATCAACTCGGTCTTGTATTTCTTTTTGCCGACGGTGAAGTCAGATTTCTCCTTAGTAGCTTTCTTGGACTTGTCCTCGACGACGAGCCGGGGCTTGGCCGCCTCGCGCCAGCCATCGGCGGCGATGAGGTAACAATCGTCCTGCATGGTTTCCGCCCAATAGTCCATGAGGTGCTGGTAGATGTCGTAGTGGTCGAGCAACGGTGCCTTGGCAAAGGCGGCGAGCAGGTCCTCGGAGAGCGTTTCGATGAGGGCTTTAGGATGCGTGTCGCTATCGATACTCTTTAGCAAAGCAGAAATTGACTGTTTCCAACCATCAAAAAGACCGATCGCTGATTCGTTGAACTGCGTAAATTCAGGATGGCCAAAAATTGCGGACTTGACCTCACCGATTGGAACTCGCAGATGGCTGTATCCATCAAACTCTGCCGCTTCGATCACTGCGGCCCGAACTGATGGGATAACTTGCCAAAACGACGCAAGACTATCAATATCGCGATCAGGAATGCCGCCGCGAAGATGTCCGTTGATGTCCTGAATATCCTCGGGCTCGGTGCTGTCGATATATCGCGGGAGATTGAGATTAAAGTCGTTCTTGGGATCGCTGATCTCGGTCAACGATACCATTCGCGAATAACGCGGTATCTCGACAAAGCGCGTAAACGTGTCGACGATCTTGTGGATGTCCTGATCGCGGAGCCGGTTTTTCGGACCGTCCTTGGCAAAACCCTTACTCGCATCGATCATAAAGATGCCGCGGCGTGCCTGAGCGTCCTCCTTGTCGATGACGATAATACAGGCCGGAATACCCGTACCGTAGAACAGGTTGGCCGGCAATCCGATAATGCCCTTGATGTAGCCACGGCGAACCAGATTCTTGCGAATTTCGGCCTCGGCGTGGCCGCGAAACAAAACGCCGTGCGGCAAGATGCACGCCCCCTTGCCGATGCTCTTGAGCGAACGGACGATATGCAGCAAATAAGCGTAGTCGCCCTGTTTCGACGGCGGCGTGCCGAACGAACTAAATCGATCGTACGGGTCATTTTCGGGCGTGAGGCCGGTGCTCCAACGTTTGTCGCTGAACGGCGGATTGGCGACGACAAAGTCGAAAGTCTTGAGAAGATCGCCGGTTTTGAACTTGGGATCGGCGAGCGTATTGCCCTGCTCAACGAGCGCCGTCGGATTGTCGTGCAGGATCATATTCATCCGCGCCAAACCGCTCGTCGCAGCGTCTTTTTCCTGTCCGTAAAGCGTAACGTTGGCCGTCGCTTCGTCGCTGACCTTGAGAAGCAACGACCCGGAACCGCATGTCGGGTCGTAAACGGTCGTGTTGTTTGTGGTATTTACGGAACGGATGCCAACGATCTTTGCCATAATCCGGCTGACCTCGGCCGGCGTGTAAAACTGCCCCTTGCTCTTGCCGCTCTCGGTGGCAAAATGCCGCATCAGATATTCGTAAGCATCGCCGAGAATATCGTCGCCCTCGGCACGGTTTTTGGAAAAATCCAGCGCCTTGTTTTCAAAGATCGCTATCAGGTTTGTCAGCCGTTCGACCTTTTCCTTTCCATCGCCAAGCTTTGTCGAATCGTTAAAGTCGGGCATGTCCGAAAGGCGGTTCTCTTTGGCAAGCGGGGCGATTATCTTTTTATTGATCTGATCGCCGATGTCGGTCGTGCCCTTGAGGCCGACGAGGTCCTGAAAACTCGCCCCTTCGGGAACGATTATCGAGGCGAAGGGAACACCCTTAAATTTGTCGCTGACATACTTAACGAACAACATGACAAGCACATAATCTTTGTACTGACTTGCATCCATGCCGCCGCGCAATTCGTCACAACTGGCCCAAAGTGAGGAATAGAGTTCTGACTTTTTTATCGCCATATCGTGAAAGTCGATTAGTCAATATTGATCGGAAGTTGACCCAATCTGATAGGCATAAATATAGCACAGTTCAATCTGAACTAATTCCATCTTGCTGCCTGTTTCGGGTGATTTGGTCCAAAGGCTCAAGTCCCAGATGTCCCAGGTCGGAAGAAGCCCGGAGACAAGAGATATGAGACAGGGGGCAGGAGTCGGACGAGGAACCCACCCGCTGACGCAGGTGGTTCTGACTTAGGCGATCTTGGCGTTTACGAGGGCCATTATTTCGGATTCGGCGGCGATGGCTTGGGTTTCGAGGGCGGTGCCGCGGGCGAGGATGTCGGAGGCGAAGTCGCGGTCTTTTAGGGCGGCGGCGTTTATTTTGACGTTTAGAAAGGCTCCGAGGACGGCGGAGCGGGTGCAGAGTGCTCCGACGCCGGCATCGGTGACGGAATTGGGGTTGCCGTGTTCGACCATCGCACGAATTACATCGAACGCGTCGCAGGCACGCTCCATCGTGCGGAACGGGACCTCGGTGGCGTATCGCGTCGCGGACTGGATGGCCTCGGACCGGGCCGCCTTTTCCTCGGGGGTTGTGCGGGGCAGGCCGAAAGCGTCCATTACGCGGTTAAAGGCATCGGTGTCTTCGTCGACAAGGGCGAGCAGGTCGTCCTTGATCTGCTGGCCGCGGACGGCCCAGTCGGAAAATTCCATCCAGCGATCGTCCCAACCGGCTTTGTGTGACGAGAGATTGGCGACCATCGCAGCGAGGGCGGCACCGAGAGCACCGAGATATGCAGAGATCGATCCGCCGCCGGGAGCGGGTGATTCGGACGCGGTCTCATCGGCAAAGGCCGTACAGGTCATATCGACAAGCCGCGGCGAGTGCTCTTCGGCGGCCGCAAGGACGTATTCGATGACCTTCTCGTCCGCGACAAAGGGTTTGAGGTCGTCGAGGCCCATCGATCTGATCGCGATCTTGACGATTTCGGCTTCGGTCACGCCGAGCGAACGCTGCTGTTTGGCGAGATAGTAACGACCTGCGTCGAGGATCGTCTTTTTCGGCACGAGGCCGACGATCTCGAGGCCGGTGACACGCAGGCCGCGCATACGGGCCCGCTCGCTGACCTCGTCAAAGGCGATGTGCAGGGGCGTGGCGGTGAGGTTCGTAATATTCATCGAGACCTGGGCGATGCCGTACTCGGCGATGAACCAGCCGATGGCCTTGGTGCCGGCGAGCGTGCCGGGGATCATGACGGGCTCGCCGTTACTGTCGAGGACGGGCTTACCGGTGATCGGGTTGCCGATCCGTTCGGGGCGGCCTTTTTCGCGGACGTCGAACGCGACCGCGTTAGCGCGGCGGGTTGATGTGGTGTTGAGGTTAAAATTGACCGCGATCAGGAAATCGCGAGCTCCGACGGCCGTCGCACCGGAACGAGCGACACTCTCGCTAAACACGGCCGGGCCGAAATCGGGGCGCCAATCGGCGGACGCGAGACGTTCGGGCAGGGCTTCGTATTCGCCCTCGCGGACATTGGCGAGATTGCGGCGTTTATCCTCGGCCGCGGCGTTTTCGTAGCAGTAGACCGGAATATTGAGCTCGTCGCCGATGCGTCGGGCAAGAAGGCGGGCATATTCGGCAGTTTCCTCCATCGAGACGCCCGAGATCGGCACGAGCGGGCACACATCGGTCGCCCCAAACCGCGGATGATCGCCGTGATGGTGCCGCATGTCGATGAGTTGCCGGGCCGTGCGAACGGCTTGGAACGCTGCTTCGACGACGGCTTCGGGTTCGCCGACAAATGTCACGACGGTGCGGTTGGTCGTCGCACCCGGATCAACGTCGAGCAGGCGAACGCCCTCGACCTGCTCGATCGCGTCCGTGATCTGCCGGATGACATTCATGTCGCGGCCTTCGCTAAAATTGGGGACGCATTCGATGAGTTTTTGCATACTGGAAAGCTCTTTACCGGACATACACGAAAAGCCCGTCAGCATATCGCTCTATTCTACAGACGCTTCACGATCACGATCGTGATGTCGTCATTCGGGGCGGCGGTGCCGGTGAATTCGGAAAGGGCACCTTCGACCTTGTCGCGGATGCCGGAGGCGGAGCGTGCGACGTTTTCGCTGATAACGGACTTGAGCCGATCCATGCCAAACTCGTCCTCGTTGAGGTTATTTGCCTCGGAAACGCCGTCGGAGTAAATGAACAGCACGTCACCGTGACCGAGTCGGGCATAACCGGTTTCGTATTCGGCGAAACCCATCAGGCCGAGCGGAAGGCCGCCCGATTGGAGCAACTCGATCGAACCGTTAGCTCGCGCGAGGATCGGCGGATTGTGACCGGCGTTGATGAACTTAAGCGAACCGTCGGTTTCATCAAGCTCAGTGACGAAGAGCGTGATGAAACGATTAGACGGTGTGTTATCGGAAAGGTATTTGTTGACCGAAACGACCATTTCCTCGAGCGGCGTTTTAGCGGCGACCTGAGCGTGGACGGCGGCGTGGAGGCTCGACATTAGCAGAGCGGCGGCAGTGCCCTTGCCGGACACGTCACCGAGAGCAACGAGCATCTTGCCGTCGTGTCGCTCGATAAAATCGTAATAGTCGCCGCCGATCTCGTAGCAAGAGAATGAGATGCCCTGAAATTCAAATCCCTCGACGACCGGCGGGCCGTCCGGTTGAAAACGCTGTTGGATCTCGGTTGCGAGGGCGAGTTCCCGCTCCATTCGCTCGCGATCGATGCGTTCATCGAGCAGACTGACATTTTCGACGCGGATCGACGCGACGGACGCGAGTGTGGTCAGGATGTCGAGATGCTCTTCCTTAAACGTGGATTCGTATGTCGGCGAATCAGCGTAGATCAGGCCGAAAACGTGGCGTTCGTCGACGCACAATGGGACGGCCAGCACCGAGCGAATTCCCTGCAGAACGATGGTCTGGCTGGCAAACTTGGGATCGTGCTGAGCGTCGGACGTAAGCACGGATTTGCCGTTCTCGACGACCTCATGCATTACAGTGCGACTAATGCGAACCTCGGTCAATGGCTCGGGCTTGCCGCGTTCGCGGGCGACGCGGATGAGCAACTCATCATCGGATTTCGCGTCGCGAAGCATTATGACCACGCGTTCGGCGGGAACAGCGTCGAAAACGAGCGACGCAACCTGGTCAAGCGTGTCGTCGAGGCCCTTGGACGAGAGTAAAGCGACGCCGACCTTAGAGATCAGGCCAAGCAGATCGGTACGGCTGGAGAGATGCGAATCGAGAAAATCCGTCGTCGGATTGCGCCGGGCCGAGAGGGCGATGGTCGTCGCCGGGTCGAGGGCGGACGTCGAATCAACGACGAGCGTCGCGCTAATACTCGGGAGTTTGGCACGGTCGTCTTCGAAAAGAATGGTCGTTTCGCCGATCTGGATGATGCCGCCATTGGTCAGCGGTATCGGTGTTTGGACGGCCCCGCCGTTATAACGGGTGCCATTTGCCGAACCGAGATCGTGCAGCCAAAACGAGTCGCCCTCCTGGCGAAATTCGGCATGCAGACGCGATGCGAACGCGTCAGGAATACAGACGTCGCTGCGGGCCGAGCGTCCGATGGTCGTGCGTAGCCGGGTCAGCGAGATCCGCTCGTCCGGAATACCTGCATGTTTTACGATAAGTTGGGCCACAATTATCTCTATTAAATTTCGCGGCGATTTCCGCGAATGACTATCGTGTTGGTGACAATATCGTGCAAAGTGCGCCCTTTGCTGCTGAAAATGCACCAAACGAATCCAATACCGAGGGTCCCGGCAGTGAGTAGGTACCCGACAGTTTGGCGTAAAACGATATTTACGACACCCGGGGCCGAACCGTCATTGCGTACGACACGCAGGCCGGTTAGAAGTTTTCCGATCGAGCGGCCCGTGAACAGCGGCAATATGACGATATTTGCGATCAAAAGTAACACGGACACGAACCAGAGGGTACGATCGGACATAAACGTGATGTGCTCGCCGAAGAGAACGAAGTAAAGCAACGCTCCGACCGGCAGAACCAGCAGGACCATGTAGTCGATCGTCATCGAGCCGACCCGCAAGAGGAACGGGGCCTGCAGTTCGATCGGGGAAAATTCCATGGTCACCTCGCGCGGGGCCGTTACGGCTGCGGGAGATTTTTCCGCAATTGAATTGGTCATAAAGAGCTATTGAGATCTATCCTACAATAAATTGTAGCGTTGTATCGCCTATCCTGAGCCGGTCACCGTTGGCGATCGGCTGGGCTTTGTGCGGCACCAGCCGAAGCGTGTCGCTGACGCGGCTGAGGAGCACGGTGCCGTTGGACGAGCCGAGATCCTCGACCAGGAACGCTGTACCGTCACGCCAAATACGAGCGTGACGCCGCGAGATCTTGGTCTGCGGATCGTATTTCGACAGGTCCACTTCAGGAAAAATGTTTGACATCGGATCGCGGCGGCCGACGAGATTTTCGAGCTTATCGAGCGGATACGCCGGAGCCGTCAGGTCGCTCGTGCCCTCGAGAACAAGGCGGGCGTTACCCTTTGGGGCTGAGTATATCTCTGAGTGTACGCCCTGCTGGCCGATCGGTTGTTTTGAACCGCAAAAGGCACAGAACATATCGGTGGCGACGATCCGCTGTCCGCAGAATCCGCAAAAGACGGTCTGAAAAGCAAGACTAACCGCGGCCGGCGTCTCGGAAATACCGTAGGTGACCATTCCCGCGGCGAGGTGGTCGAGATGCTCGTGTACTGCACGCTTCATGTCGGACGCCGAGGAGAAACGAGCGTCCGCATTATACTCAACGGCGCGCATCAGGATCTTTTCCATCTGGTCCGAGAGCCGCGGATTGATCTGACGCGGACGCGGATTTTTCTGGAAATCAAAGATCAGGAGCGGATTATTCTGCGGATCTGCACCGGTCAACAGATGAAACATCGTCGAACCGAGGCTGTAGATATCCGAACGAGGTTCGACCTGGCCGCTGAAAAGCTCAGGCGGTGCATAACCCATCGTACCGACGGCGGTGACGCCCTTTTCCTGAGTCTGATTGATCGAACGAGCGATGCCAAAATCGATCAACATTACCTTGCCGGTATTGCCGTCGAGCATCACATTCGAGGGTTTGAGATCGCGGTAGACGATGGTCGTCGGCAGCGAATGAAGGTAGTCGAGAACGTCTAAGATCTGCAGAGCCCACTCGGTGACCGTGCGTTCCTCGATACGGCCCTCGGGAGCGGAACGCAGTTGGCCGGCGAGATCACCACCGGCGATGTATTTCATGACCAGGTAAAAGCGGCTCTCTTCGTGGTCGTAAAAATAGTCGTAGATCGTCGGGATCGACGGATGATCGAGAGTCGAAAGGATCATCGACTCACGCTTGAAATCCTCGATGGCCTTGGCCTGCTGCTCTTCCTCGATGTGCGATTGGACCATTTCCTTGACTGCACGCTGGGTGCCGCCGAGATTTTGGTCCAGGGCGAGGTAGACCGCACCCATTCCGCCGCCGCCGATCTTTTTGGTGATCTTGTAACGCCCGATGAGCAGCGTTCCCTCGGGCAGCGGTTTCAGACCGGATTTGCGGCCATCGGTCGAGCCGGTGCCAATGTTGGGTGTCGTGCCTGAATCAGAACTAACGCGTCCGGAACCGGACGGGTCTGATACCGGGCCAAATGCCTCAACTAGCGGGTCAGCGGTGATCACAGCTGGAGCAAAATTCTCGATATCGGACGGTGCCGCGGCGACAGGTTCATCGACGAGCGGTACGGCCCCGGCGTAGGCGTCGGAGAGCAGTTTCTCAATATGCGGATCAGCAACCGGTTCAGAGGTCTCCAGCGGCGGAATCTCGGCGTGCTCATGAGCTGTTGGTTCCGCTTCGACGGCCTTTTCGGTCGCCAGGAAAGGTGACGCAGTTTCCGTCGGCTCCTCTGCCGCCGTGGTGATGTCAGACTCTATTTCGGCGGAATCGTCAATGTCCGGAATTTCGTCGAGCGTCATCGTCGGATCGAAGGCGTGCGGGGCCGGAGATTCAACAGATGCATCCGGGGCGACCTCCGTTTCCGCGGAAATCGCGTGCCACGGGTCATCGGCGATAGGCTCCGGAATTTCGGCGGGCACCTCCTTGAAGATGTTAAACTCTTCAGCGGCGAGTTTCGGTTCATGCTCATATTCAGCAACGAGTGCTGTTTCATCATCAGTTGCCGTCAACGCCGAGTCGTGTATTGCGTTTTCGGGTTCATTGGGAGTTGAAACCGAATCATCGGTGCCGTGAATGTGCTCAAGCGTGGGCGGCAGGTCTGAGGTCGACCGCTCCGAATTATCATCCGACACCGGTATCGTTTCGTCAGGTGCGTCGTCCGGTGCAATGACGTCGATCGTAACTTCCGGTTCGATGGCAGCCTGCGGCCCACGTAGTTGTTCAAAATCGCGGCCGACATTATCGATACCATCGCCGGCATCGGTAGTTTCCGTTGAACGCGGCAGCGGGTCAACATCGGGCTCAGCTATGAGTGCCTCGCGAGCGTCCGGGGCGGAAATATCGTCGTTTTTCGCGGCGGTGTCGGCTATCAGGTCCGGCGTGGAGAGTTGAGCCTCAAGTTGCGAGATCACGTGCGGCGTCGGCGGCGTCGGGATCGAGGTGGGCGTCACGAGACTCTCGGCCGCTGTCACGTCTGAGTCGCCGCTGACTCCGGACGGATCGTTACCGGCCGGTTTGACCGGCAACGGAATGACGATGGTGCTCGCCATTTCGTCGGCCACGGCTTCGCCTGCGAGCGGTATCGGCTTAAGCGAGATACCGCAGAAGGGGCAAAATACGTCTATTTCCGCGACCTGCTGGCCGCACTCTTGACAGTTTGTCATTTTGAAGTAAATCCGACCGGACTAACCGATAATATGAAAACGCATAAACGTTTTGCCAACAATAACTTCGTCACCGTCATTCAACAGATGTATATTTCCCGGCA
>JAYVUD010000417.1:0-2683 GCA_043788335.1 Chloracidobacterium sp.
CGCATCTCGATTACGGCAACGGGACGGAGATGAATGTCGGCGGATTTAACGGTAAACTCCAGGCAACGACGTTTGAAGTTAAGAAGGGAACGACATCGATCATCAATAAGTCGTACGATTTCTATTCCGACGGAGCTATGAAGTCCGAGACTGACGCTAACAACGCGAAATTTGACCGGCTTTACGCTTACGATCATATGTCGAGAATGGCGGTAGCAAAGACCGGTGCAGAAGCGAGAGGGTCGACCGATACGGCCTCGAACATACCATTTGGAAACGGGTTCCAATACGACGCTTTCAGTCATCAGACGCAAAACGCCTTTAAGCATTTCACGCGGAGCGGTACAGTCAGTTGGGCGTTTCAAAACAACCGGATGACAGGTTTGGTGAGCGGTTCGTATGACGTTGACGGTAATCAGGTCAAGGATGCCGATGTTGCATACAAGACGTACTCGTATGACGCGTCAAGCAAAATGTCAGGGTCGCACTACGAGCATTACGAGACAGGTAATAATTATGTCGATGACGAATCGTTCGGCTACTCGGGCGACAACCTGATGACCAAGATCGCCACGTCGCATCAACCGGATGGTGAAACGGCGGAAACCAACGCGACATACCAAATCCGTTCGACCGCACTCGGCGGCGAGGTGGTCGCTGAGGCCGGAGCAACGGGCGGTAAGATCCGAACGTTCATCCGTTCCGGCGGAACGCTTGTCGCCCTGCACAGTCAGAATTCGATCTCGTGGATGCATAAGGACTTGAGCCTCGACAGCATGAGTTCGACCAACTCGAGCGGTACCGTCAATGGCGGCAACGGCGAAGATACCGATAAACACGAACTCGACCCGGAGGGTAAGTCGGTCGGTTTCACCGACCCCTACGCCGGCGGCATCCCCGACACGATACCCGACCTGTATCAGGCCCAACAGTCGTTTAGCAGCGTAATTGGAGGCCAGTTTTCGTCGTACAATGTCGACGGCATGACCGTTCCAAAGAGTTACTTCGAGACAATGACCGAATTTGCGTTCGGAAGTATTTTCGGGCTGCTGGAACATCAGGCTCGTATGTCTCTGGTTGTCGTCGGATGGAAAAAGAAGCCGCCTCTGAAGCCTCCAACTGCTCCGCACCTGGGCCCACACGGAACTCCGTCGTCACCGCCAAATCAAATACCTGCGCCGAACAATCCGGAGAATTCGTTAGGTTATGCGGATTTTGACACAAATGAAGGACCGGTTCGCAACTACTATGACCCGGTTTACTCTCAGGGTTGGGCGTTGAATTTACTATTGATCCCACAACAGCCACCATCGCGGCAAACCCGTCCTGACCTTCCACCTCTAATCCGGGACTTTTACAAATCGCATAAAGGCCAAATTGCGCGATGTATTAATTTCGTTTTTGGTCAGCTTTCGGACGGAACAAAGACCGATACAGCACTTGTAAAGATTCCTACACAAACGCCCGATAACGGTCCCGAATTCGATGTTTCAATGACCCAGTTTCAACTGCAAGGCTATACGCAATCAAATGATACGCAGGGCACATATAGCCTGGTCAGTCTCGATAAGCGTCATAACGGGACTGTATATTTGGCAAGCGATCTCTATCTCGGGAATAAGACAGGCATTCCACTTTCATCAGATGAAGTTGCACGAACATTTTTTCATGAGTTAGGTAATATCCTCTCGGCAAGGCACAAAGGTGGAAATGCTAGATTTTTTGGCGATCCAAATGGCATTGGGAACGCCAGAGACACTGATACTGGAGCACGATTTGAAAGGTGTATTTTTGGTTCCGTACCCTTCTAGAAGTACAAAAAAGGAGAGTAATAATTTATGTATCGAATATATTTCGTCATGGCAATTATGATTTTGTTATTGTGTTGTGCGGTCAACCCAAATAGCCTTAAACCGCAATCACCAAAAATCACCGAAAGTTCGCAAAAGAGTCCTCAGAGTAGACTCGACGGCGTCTATGAGTTTGTTTCGGAAATTACCACAGTAACATGGCCCTCAACAAAGGAAATAAAACTCACAAGCTACGAATGGAAGGGAACTTGGTTTTTTCAAGATGGAAGGTTTAGTAAAACCATGATGAAAATTGAAAGGCCCGAATGGACTCCGGGAAAGTTTCCCATCGACACGGATGGAACTGGATTCGACGGAGCATCTGGAACATATACGACCGAAAACAATTCTCTCAAATTAGACTACATTCTGAGTTTTTATCCAGGTAAGGTCTATCAGCAAGACGTCTTGACTTTCGATGTCGAGAGCGAGACGCTAACTCTGACTCGAAAATTGATTCCAAATAGAGAATCCCAAAGTTCCGGCGAATGTGTCACGGTGCTTCGGCGGGTAAGCAAAGACGGGTAGGTACGGGGTCACATAAGTAAGGACTCAGACGGATCTGGCGAAGAGAACGACCCGTTCATTGATGATGGCGTCCAAGGCGGCGAAGGTGGATCTGGCGGTCACGGAGAGGGAGGAGGCCATAGGAAAATCGGGGTCATGCCTTTGATATTGCGATTCGCTTTTGGTGCGAAAATGGAAATCGGGGGGTCAGGCAAAATGGAAATCGGGGGGGGTCAGGCATGCTTTTGTGCGATTCTTTGGTCATAGGCTTTGGTTAGTTGGGCGATCGTTTGTTCATCCGGTCATTCCCCTTCGCGATCAGATGG
>JAYVUD010000418.1:0-18534 GCA_043788335.1 Chloracidobacterium sp.
TCGCCACGCCGTTCGGCTTCCAGACCATCGAATCCTTGACGACCCGGCACAAGCCCGACGAGAGATTCCTGGTATATTCTTGGGACTTCGACAAGCAAGACTACACCCTCGCGTGGGCGTACAACCCCCGCAAGGTGAAGAGGGCGACGACCGTCCGGGTCGCCCTGGACGACGGCAACACGTTCACCGTGACGGGCGACCACCGCGTCCTGAAGAAGAGCGGAGAGTGGGTGGAGGCGGGCAGCCTGGAATTCGGCGACGAGTTGAAGCCGTTCTACCGAATACCGGCCAGCTACCGCCACACGAAGAACAAGACGAAACAATTCCCACGGCTGTACACCAACACGAAGGGGTGGCTGCACGAGCGTCAGTTCGTGGACGAGTGGAAGAGCGGCAAGGAGGACGCGGCACTCGGAAAGGTGAACCGGGCGATACGGATGATTATGGGCGGGCTGAACGTCCGCCAGATCGCCAAGTTGATGGAGTACGACTGGCAGACGGTAGAAAATTGGCTCCAGAAGGAGGGCTTCAGCAACAAGGAGATCAAGCAACTGAGCCGGAAGGAGGACCACCGGAGGGTGGTCGGCGTACACGAGGGGCCGGAAATGGACGTGTACGACTTGTCGGTGGAGCGTCACCAGTGTTTCGCGACCGACAGCGTCATCATGCACAACTGCCAGAAGGACGAAGACGGCAACGTCTTCAAGGTGATGTGCAGCAACGAAGAGGCGAAAAAAGAAGTAGAATTCTTGCTGCGACATAAGCAGATGTTGAACCTGAACAGGCACGCATGGACGTGGTTCAAAAACCTCTGCCTGATGGGGGACTGGTTCGTCGAGGTCGTGGTCAACCCCGACAGCCCCAAAGAGGGCATCTACAAGACGGTGCCGCTGCCCCCCGAGAGCATGTACCGCATCGAGACGACGAAGGGCAAGCTGATCGAGTACCAGCAGAGCAAGGAGGGGCCGGACTACACCGCCATCGTTAAGGCACCGGCGGTGGGGCAGGCGTCGGAGTCCGAACTCAACCAGAGTTTGGCGATCCGCTTCGCCCCATTCCAGATCATCCACTTCCGAATCGGCGACGACCGGAAGACGTTCTATCCCTACGGCCAGAGCCTCGTCGAACCCGCCCGCAGTCCGGCCCACCAGTTGCGGCTCATGGAAGACGCGATGGTCGTATATCGTTTGTGCATAAGGAGTTACGACAAAATATTGGTGGATTCTTGCGGGTGGAAATACATGAAAGACGTGAGGCTCGGGGATACGATTTACTCGTACAACCGGGCAAGCGACGAGTTGAAAAAGGCAAAAGTTGTGTGGCATGGTCTTGTCGGCGAGAAAAATACTTACAAGGTAAAATCAAGGCACACGAGCGTAACGGGAACGAGCATCCACCCGATCCTGGTGTTCGACAATAAGTCCGGCGTGGAGGAATACGTTCGCATCAATAAAATCGTGCCCGGTCGGCATTATTTCTTGCGGCCCCTGAAGAAATCATTTTTGCCCCAGCCTATTCATCGCTACTATAAACAACAAAAAGCAGTCCTCACGGAGGGCCAGAAGTCGCTGTTCGCGAAGACGCAATACGCCAGCAAAATCACGCTGGTTAAAGAATGTTTGGAAGAATCTAAGATAGAGACTAGCAAAAAAAACATTCAAAAGTGCTGGGCCTTTTTGGTCGCCGCCGACAACTCGTCGCTGGAGTACGACCTGGGCGTGTCCCTATGTGACAGGTTCGGCTTGGGGCAGCCGCTCCGCAAAAACAAGGGCGAGAGAAATCCCGGACGCATCAGGCTGCCGCAGTATGTGGACGAAGAGTTCGCCTCGTTAGTCGGCTTCCTGCTGGGGGATGGGTGCATAAATTGGAACAAGGGTTCGGCGAAATTGCTGTTTGCGGCGGGAGAACATGACGCACTCAACAAGAAGTACGAACAAATCTTGACGAAGTATTTCGGTAAATGCAAATTCCAGCAAGACAAGCGTCTCGCCAAAGGGCTTGGGATGTACTGCGTCAATAGTGCGACAGCATGTGAGATCCTGGAGAATCTAGGTTGCGGCAAGAACTCACACACGAAACGCATCCCATCCTGGGTCTTCGACGAGAGGCCGGAAATTCGTAAAGCGATCATCCGAGGATTGGCAGACGCCGAAGGCGATAAGAGAGGACAGGCGATGTCGCCCTGGCGGACTACCATTCGCCTGTGCAACAAAGAATTAGTCGAAGACATCAGAACCATCTGGGAGAGTTTGGGCTTTCATGCCAGCGAGGTTAAGGAAATTCAAGAACCAGAACGGTGGATTGCTAAGACTCATGTCGCCGCTGGAGTGAACTATGAAGTTTACCTGTCGGAAACTCCCGTCCCATTCCATGACGAGATCATCTCTGTCACGAAGATGGGCAAAGAAGATGTATACGATCTCACGGTAGATTACGACCACGAACACAATTTCTTGTGCAACGGCGTTCCAGTTTCCAACACGAGGGCACCCGAACGCAGGGTATTCTACGTTGACGTGGGGCAGTTGCCGCCCTTCAAGGCCGAAGCCTTCATCGACCGGCTCAAGGACCAATTCCGCAAGCGGAAGACGGCCCAGGGCCGGGGTGCGGCGGGGGCCAACCAGGTGGAAGAGCGGTGGCAGCCCCCGGCGGCGGACGAGGACTACTGGCTCCCGATCAGGCCGAACAGCCAGACACGCATCGAGACGCTTCCGGGGGCACAAAATCTCGGCGAAATCGACGACGCCATTTACTTCAGGAATAAATTGTTCACGGCCCTCAACTTCCCGAAAAATTACTTCGCGAACGAGGACGTGGGTGCGACGAGGATCACCCTGTCGGCCCAGGACGTGAAATTCGCACGCATGGTCGAACGCCTCCAGAGTCACTTCGAGGACGGGCTGATGGAGATCGGCGAAAGGCATCTCCAGTTGCGGGGCTATCCCGAAGAGTCCTACCAGGACTTGAAAATCAAAATGACGCCGCCGTCCGACTGGCGTGAGCTATCCCGTGCCGAAGTGGTCAACGGGCGTTACGGCAACGCATCGACGTTGAAGAGCGGGCAGTTGATGGCCGATTGGGACATCATGGTCAGAATCCTCAAATACACGGAGGACGAGGCGGAACAAATGTTGAGCCGCCTGAAGATCCAAAAATTGGAAGACCTGAAGCTGCAAGTCCTTGCCCAGAATCCCGTATTGCTGGGTATGGGCATTCCGGGGCAAGAGGGCCAAGGCGGGCAAGAACTCGGGTCCGAGCCGGGCGGGCCTTCGCCGAACCCGTCCCCGGACGGGGCACCGCCAGCGGGACCGCCGCCGGGCGGGGACTCGCCGCCTGATTCCGCACCGCCTGGGCCGACGCCCGCCCCGTCGGGGAACACGCCAGCGGAGGGGTCGCCGATTTCGGAGCCTGAAAAGGGGGACGTTAAGAAGTACGACCTCGAAATCCAGGATTACGAGACGGAACAGGACGCGGAGGACATCGACTACAGCGTGGGTGATCGGTAAGCGAGGCGGGGCGACCTCAAACGGGGTCGCCCGGCTTCTGATGCTGGCGTGCGTTCTTTATGACATCGACGGCCATGGCCCGGCGTTGATCCTGGGTGCGGTTGGCCGCTATGAGTTTCTGGTAGTCCTGCTTATCCACGATGTCGTAAGCCCCGAGGACGAATATGACCCTTTTCAACTTGTCGGGATTGCGGAGGAAGAATTCCAACTCCTCCCGAGTAAACCGGCCCTGAGCGGGGGCGTCGTTGGGCAAGAAGAATACGATGAATTTATCATTGGAGTCGAGGATGCCGTTGATGAAACGGTCGGTTATGTCCGAACGCTTCCAGTCCATCTTGCCCCAGCCGGGGCCGAAGACTTGTTTATAGGCGTCGGGCCACTTGACCAGTCCGAGGGCGTCGGATATGTGGAAATAGATGCCCTTCATGCCACCGGCTGCGGACAGCCCGAGGGCGTAGGCACCTCTGGCCTCCGAAGGGGGGTTCTTCAAGAACTCGTCGGCGGTCATCAATTTGTGGGCGGATCGCAGCGTGCCGGAGTCCACGCCGCTCCGAACCATCGCTTTGGAAAAATCGATGTTGCGGAACAATTCTTCTCGCAAAAACCAGTCAGAAAAAGATCCCATACTTTATATACTTAGATCGGACAATCTTGCCCAGGGACAAAAGAATGATTTTCGGCATATACGACATGCCCAGGTTCGCGATGAAGAACAGGAAAGAAGTGGAGTGTTCCGGCACAGCCGGGTGCTTCCACTGCCTCGCACTCTTCGAGCCGGGAGAAGTGACCGACTACACCGACGACGACATGACGTGCATCTGCCCGAAGTGCGGCGTTGACGCCGTAATTGGCGACATGGGGTCTGCGGGAGAATTGGACGCGGAAAAACTCCGCAGGGCTAAATTCTACTGGTTCGAGCGTGAAAAAAATATACGGACAAATCAAGCAACTGATCCATGATTTGAAATGAAAAAAGCCAGGATTGATCCTGGCTCCCTTTTAGACTTCATCTTCTTTCCGCTCGTAGAAGTAACTTCGGATGTCCTCGTGCATGCCGGGCTTATCGCTGGACCATTCGTACACGTTGTCCTGAAGTACGACATCCCCCTCGGGGTCGTAGTCGTACTTCAGGACAACGTCGTGCCTGTCCATGTACTTGCGGTTCTTCAGACTGCCGTGCCACAGGTGCCAGATGTCCACCGGCAAATAGTCCAGGACGGGATTCTTGGCCTTGAGGCGGGACGCCCAATCCATCATGTGGCTTTTCATGGCGGGCGTGAACTTCTGGGCGAACCCGTGAATTTCCCACGAGTCGAAATAACAATCGACCAGGAACGTGTCCCCGGAGCCGATGATGTTCTTGTCGTAAATGCCCCCGAGGTCGGCGAAAAAATCCCGACGTGCCGCCCACGCGAAGCCGGGGGCCGAGAATGACAACTCCCTGTTCTTGCGACGTTCCAGCCAGCGGTTGTGGATCAACTTCTGCCAGACCAAACCTTGCACCATCATGATCTTGTCTTTGCCGTTGAATGCGACATGCCCCTGCGGCAAGTAGATCACTTTTTTGAACAACTGGACGACATCCGCCTTCTTCAGCTTGTCCACCGCGATCCCGACCCAATCGTCTTCGGTGAGAATGATGTCGCAGTCCAACCAGCCGAAGTATTTGCACTCCGGGGGCAGGCGGGAAGCCGCATAATTGACCAGACGTTCTTTCTGCCACATGACGCTCTTCCCACGGACCCGCAGGACGTTCGGCCCTTCGGGGATCTCGTAGGCGTCGTCGCCGAAGGCACACTCGACCGTCATCAGGTTGACGCCTTGCCGCTTCAGGTTCTCCGCGAAAACGAAATAGTTTTGCAGCAGAGACTTGAATCTTGCCGGGTTGAAAAATGTGGTAACGGCCCAAAACTCATCAGTCATATAAGCTCCTTCTTACATAAAGACATTACAGTCCTTCATATGTAGGGTTCGGGGCTGGCCTTTGAAAATGACTTCCTCACCGAAGTCCGCGATTATTCCGGCATGTCGCCGTGCGAGGAGTCCGCACTGTTGGGGACCACAACGTCGCCCTCCCCGTTGTGGTCGTGGGAGCGTCCCAGGCGGGCCTTCTTCCTCGAGGGCTTCTGGTTGCCGTTCTCGTGATTCATCTTGTCGAGTTCCAACTGGATGTCGGGATTCTGCTTGGCGAGGCGTTGGAGGAAACTGATGACTTCCGACTCGTTGTCCTGGGCGGCGACCGTCAGGGCACGCATGATCCCGCCGCCGCCCCCTGCGTCGTCGGCCCGGTCCACGTCCAGAACGCCGCTTTCCTTGATGGACAGGAATTGGCCGAATGTTTTCATTTTAATACCTCGTTTTTGAAACAGTGGAATTCGGCAAGTCTTGGGCGGACATATTTGATGACTATTTCCATCCACTCGCTACAAGAAAAGAAATTACTCTTCATGGCGTTACAGCGAAAACAAGCTAAACACACATTGTCTAGTCCGTAACCGCAACTGCTGTTTTTCCTATCTACCGTCAGACAGGTCTTTTTTCCTTCATACCGAGATCGCAAATCGGCAACAGTCGCTTCGCAGTAATAGCACATCTGTAGCTGAGAGTCGATCCACTCCCGGAATATATCTTCGGTAAAATACATTTCTATACCGCGACGATGAGCATTCATTTTCAGCGTCGAAAACTGACTTCTCTTATTCGACTTGTGGTATTCCCGACTCGAGTCAAGGTGACTACTACAAAGTCGTCTACTGGTTGCGGCCAGAGGTCCGCCGCAAACTTTACAAACCCCCGCTTCGATTCGACATCGCTCCAAGTCTCTTCTCTTTTTTCTGACCTTTGTGATAGCTTTTGCTCGCTCTTCGGCTGAATGTCGTGGACGACCTTTTTTGCCCATAAAATCTCCAATTAAAAGCACTTCTTTTTATAGGAGTGCTAAAATGAAGTTTTTCATTTATTGCAACTAAATTGGCTTTCAAGTGTGTATCTATGTAGTCGGCGAGGCGAATTCGGGGACTACGGAGAGAAATTCGTCGCCAGCTTAATACATACCTCCACAATTGCGAGGCATCCGGGTTACGGGAAAGATTCGGAAAGACAACAAACAGCACTAGAGGGAGTCGTACAATATGAAAAGAAAACTCATCAGCTTCGATGTTTTCAAGAAGATCGAGGAAAGCTCTGTTTCATCCGCCCAGCACGAGCTAATGGGGGCGGAAGAAGTGTTGTCCAAGACGTTGGGAGTTGACGACCTGAAGCTGCACTGCTTCGGCGAGTCGGACGTGACCTATCAAAGTCTGGACGGCAGCTTCGTTCATGCCAACTACACGTTGGGCAAAGACCAGCTTGTACTCGACAACATCGAGTCGCTGGTAATCGAACAGGAGAGCGAGAAGAAGAAGGCCCGAGAAGTTCTGGTCGGCATGGTCGAATTCCTGCTGGACAGCAACGAGGGCAAGGCGAGCGAGCAGTTCGAGAATTACCTACGCCTCCCCGTCGTCCGCAGGGACATGTTGGTGGCCGAAGAATTCACCGTGACCACGTCTAAGCCCGCCGGGAAGCACTCGAAACTGCTCGGCAAGACGCAGGATCGCGGCCTGGTAGCCAAGCGAATCCGCGAGATGAAGAAGACGAAGAAGAAGCTGGCGGCGACCCCTTCCCTTCGATCCTCGGTCGCCAAGAAGAGGGCGAACGCCGCCAAGAAATTGGGCGGCTCGACCAACCCCCGGTGGCGGACCTACGCCCGCAAGGTGAAGCCCTCCACGATGAAGGAGTGGTCAATCATGTGCGAGAACGTCCTCGACTACCTCGACTACAAGGAATTCGGGCCGACCATCAAGGAGTCGGTCGTCCAGCACGACGAGAGGGGCAACATCGTCGCCGTCGCCATGCCCACCTTGCAGAAGCGTAACGAGGGCAAGATCCTCTCGTTCAACTGGAAGACTCTGGATCACGAAGTCAAGACCATGCGGGCCAAGGTGAAGAAGTTGTCGGAAGACACCAACTTCTGCAAGGCGATGGCTGACCTGAAGCGTTACAACAGTATCTCGGACAACACGGCCCTCGAGGAAACCCTCGAGAAGATCGTGACCTACTGGCCGGACGTGTTGTACCTGACCCAGACCGAACTCGCGGAGCAGATCGGACTGGCCCTCGAAGTGGCCGCGATCAAAAATTACGACGACCAGGTCTGCGACTTCATGGCGGAAGGCATCCTGCGGATGGCCCACCACGCATACACCGACAGGGTCAAGAAAATTACCGGCCTCGCGGGCGGGGCACCCGAGGCGACCACGTCGGAATCCGACGAGTACGCCACCTTCCGACAGGTCTGTGACGGGTTCTACCCGCAACTCGACGAGTCGGACGCTTCCGAACTGAAGGTGTTCTCCGACCTGTACAAGGCTTTGCACGAGGTCTACAAAGTGGCGTCCGAGACGGGCGACGAAGTGACTCGCGGCGAAACCGCCAGCTACCTCTACAACTGCGAGGCGATCCTGAATCGCGAGACGCAGCCCGACCTGTCGTTGGCCGAGGCAATCGCGAACTACTTGTTCGACCTGTCCGAGGCGAACGTGGAGGGTGCCAAGGACACTTGGGACGTTTCCAACACCGCCCACGACACGATCAACGGCGACCACCCGCGAACCGCGTGGAACGCCAAGCAGAACGACGCGGTGCCCTCGAAGTACCCAGGCGATTGGGGCGGCAAGGCTCCGGTGTCGGACGGCAAGAGCTACAAGAACGGGCTGGAAGACGAGATGAGAAATCGCTCGTGGTCCCAATACGCCAACGACGGAACCTACCCGGACCTCAAGAATCCCTACGTCCCGAAGTCCTTCGGCGATTACAAGATGAAGGGAGAAGAAGGGGCCGAGACTGCGGGCACCAGCGATTGGAGCCGTTGGCAGTCGAGCGACACCTGGCCGAACCTGAAGAACCCGTATGTTCCGCAGGAGAAGGTCGGTATGGGCGGGAAGGGCTATAAGATGAAGTCCGACAACCTCGTCGTTGACCAGTAAGGAACAAAAGGGGAACAATGAAGTACGAAGAACTTACGCTCATGGTTGAGCAGAATTCCGTCTTTTCTTCCGGTTGTTTGATGCAAATGAACCTGAACGAGTCGGCGGCCACTAAAAATGGGCTGACTCGTTTCAAGGGGAAATTCCAGGAAGCGGAGGCGGTCAATAAAAATAAAAGGATGTACCCACATTCTGTACTAGACGAGAACGTGCAAAAACTTCAAGAAGTCGTTGCCGCGAAAGGTCTAGTCGGAGAGTTGGACCACCCGACCGACAGCATCATCCATTTCGAGAAGGCGTCCCACGTCGTTACCAAACTGTGGTGGGAAGGCAACAACCTGATGGGCGAAGGGGAGATCCTGCCGACGCCTGCGGGAGAAATATTGAAAGCCCTGATAAACAGCGGCGTCCGAGTAGGCATCAGCAGCAGGGGAGTAGGCAGTGGAAAAGTTGACGAGAACGGTATTCTCGTCATCAGTGATAGCTACAAGCTCATCACGTTCGACGCCGTCGCTGACCCCAGCACCAACAACGCTTTTCAGAACAAGGTTGGGGCAAAAAGCGAAACTTACATTCCGACCCAAAGATATGTTGCAAAAAATGAAGGCAGCGGCAATAGGGTTTCTAAAGAAGCACTAATTGCTTGCTTGGGGGGAATCATTGAGAGCAACAAGAAGAAAATAATTGTAGGCATAAAATGAAAACATTCAAGCAATATAACGAAACTTTAAGTCCCATGCCGGTGCCCACGCCAGACACAGGAGCCAAAGCTCGTGACCGCAGCTTGGAAGTTTTTTATTCCATCCTAGACGATAGGACTAGGGCATGATGGTGGTCGCCCCTAAGCATTGCGTCTCTCCTAAATGATGGACATCGAAGTGCCACTTGCGAGAAAGTCTCGGCACTTCGATGTCCATCATTTTCTTCAACAAGTATTTCGCCCGCTGCCCGGCCACGCTATACCTGTAGTGCCCCTTCTTATCCAACCTGACACTCGCGTGTCTCCTCCGCACAGCCGGACACCAACGGTCAAACCAAGTTTTTATCCAACAGAGAACGGAAAAAGTTCCTATGTACTGAATCGACCAGTCGCCCGGTCGTTTGCCGGTTGTAATCCGACCCCCGGTGGAAATACAACCATCTCCATCCGTATATCCAATTATGTAAGCTAAAGAATTGTTTTCATCTAAATTGATTGGCGGCTCCAAAATCAGCGACTTCCTCGGAACTATGTTATAGGTATTTTCAAGTTTTTTTAGCCAGTTGTCTACCCCACAAAATTGAATCAAAACTTGCGGCCCACTCTTGAATCGTCCTTTTCGACAAACCGCCGAGACATCGTAAATCTTACCAGTATAACCGACCATATCTCGAAAGCACTCCAAATGCAAACGGTCTTTTTCATGAAGACGGATAGCTAGAGTTTTCCTCTTCTCGCTTACACATCCATCAGCGGCAATGAAACCACCCCAATACGATCTTTGCACGTCAATCATGTCGAAATAATCGAAATTTATCTGATACTTCCTTCCTTTGCCCTTCCTCGCTCGTCGTTGAACTAGAGAGCGATTACCGACCAAGCCAAGCGTTGCGGCCCTAGACTTGATAGATGATAATGTAGTTCCGGGTATCTGGTCGTGTATCTCCTGTCGTGAAAATTTCCCGTACAAATTCTTCAAAAGCTCGTCTTCCGCCATGGTCCATTCTTTCCTGTTGCAATTCCAACATCCTTCGCTTCTTTTGAGCCGACGCTTAAATTTATCGAGGCTGATTCGCCCCATGGCACCGCAACGACACCGATACGTCATCGAGAGATTACACTTCTTGTATTCATCCAATAGCTCACACCCCTCCTTGGCAAAAAACAATACTATTTCTTCATTTTTTAATGTCTTCATTTATTCTCCAAAAAATCAACCGTTACTGCATATGTACTATTGTATGCAGTAACGGTTGAAAGAAACAGTTGTATTTGCATTTTTGGTCGTAATTTTCTCGCGATTAAAATCGCTGCACATGAATAACTACAACGAGGGGTAATAATGGACAAAATCGTAGAAGCACTGAAGAGACTGTTGCCTGAATCCGAAGTTGGCGAAGTTGCCGGTGCGGTGAAAGAAATGTTGGAGGGGGCCAAGGCGGAACTCGAAAGCGAGTACAACGTCAAGTTGGAAGAAGCCTACAACGAACTCTCCACCGAACTCTCCCAGGCCGAGAAGACCGCAGAAAACGGATACCAGGAAGCGTACAGTATCATCGGCGAACTCCGCAACAGGTTGGAGATGCAGGGCGAAGAATACAAGCATGCCCTGGAAGAGGGATACGAAGAAGCCTACCAGATGCTCAAGGGCGAGCGTGATAAAGGCAACACCCTCGAAGTCGAGATGTACGAAGAGTACGACAGAAAACTCGCCGAGATGAAAGAATATATTGTCGATAAGGTCGATCAGTTCTTACAATTCAAGGGCGGCGAAATCTACGAGCAGGCCAAGAGGGACATGATGAATGACCCCCGCATGGCCGAACACAAGGTTGCCCTTGATCGCATCGTAGACATTACTTCTCAGTATCTCACCGAAGACGACTTCAACGGTGCCACTTCCAGCAAGATGGAAGAAGCCTGCAAGGCCGTCGATGAGATGAAGGGACAACTGAGAATTATGGAAGCCCGCAACATTAGACTTTCCACGGAGAACACTAAGTTGAATGAGGCTGTCCGTCAGGCCGGTGAGATCATCAGTGAGTCTCGCAAGGCTGGGACCGCTCGGAAGAACGAGCGGGTCATCACCGAACAGAAAGAAAGAGTCCAGAAAGCAAAGCAAGTAACGGGGAGCGGACACCTTTCCGATAAGGAAAACGGAGTTGTCATAGCGGAATATGCCAACCCAAATCACGAGATGAATGACCTGCTCATTCTCTCTGGAGTACGAAAAACCCAATAAATGGGACCAACACACTGAGTTGTAGGAAGACAAAAGGAAATAAATGAACGCAAATTCCAAGTTCCTGAACGAAGCCCGTGAGTTGGAATCTCGTTGGGGCAAGACTGGTCTGCTTGAAGGTATTGAAGATAGGTACATCCGATCTGCTACCGCCGTTTTGCTAGAAAACCAACGCCTCATGAACGAGATTTCAACCGACACGGGCGACATCGCCCAATTCAAGAGGATTTCGATCCCTCTTGTACGTCGTATTTACCCGCAGTTGATCGCGAACAAGATCGTGTCCGTCCAGCCGTTGCTGGGACCGACCGGCTTGGTCTATTACCTGCGATTCCGTTACTCCAGCAACAAGGGTTCGACCCGTGGTGCGGACAACAACGGCGGATTCCCCGGTGACGATCCGAACACGCTGATGCAGTTGGCTGACGGTACGGCCAACCTCGACATCTTCTACACGCACCAGTTCATCCAGAACGAAACCACTTCCACCGACAACGGTGCGAACGCGACCACGGCGTACTCTCCCCTGGAGCATACCCCCGTGTTGGCGGGCACCGTCACTGGCACCGTCTACGACGGCAGCACGGCAGTCCAGACGTTCGTGATTTCGTCCTCGGGCACTTTCACCTTCTCCACCATCGGTAGCCCCGCTACCTTCGCCACCAGCGGTTCCCTGAACCTCACGACCGGCGAGTTGGTGCTGACCTGGAACGCGGCCCCCGGTGCTAACCACACCGTTTTGAGCTACGAGTACAATCTCGAGTGCCAGCAGGACTTGCCCGAAATCAACTTGGTCATCGAGTCGGAAGAAATTGCCGCCAAGACCAGGAAGTTGAAGGCCGTTTGGTCCTACGAAGCCCAGCAGGACTTGCGATCCCAGCACAACCTCGACGCCGAGGCTGAGTTGACCGCCGTCCTCGCCCAGGAAATTAACCTGGAAATCGACCGCGAAGTGCTTACGGACCTCCGTAATAACAGCGGCACGGTGGCAGCCTGGGACTTCAACACGGCATTGGGAGAAACCATTAAGGAGAAGTACGAATCCTTGTACGTCAAGGTCGTCGAAATCTCCAACGTCATCCACAGGAAGACGCTGCGTGGTGGGGCCAACTGGCTCGTGACTTCCCCGGAAGTCGCCTCCATCTTCGAGACGGCCACTGCCGGTTTTGCACCGGCCCCGTCCGAGACGTTCACCAGCAGCCTCGGCATTCAGTACGTCGGAACGGTCAACAACCGTTGGAGACTGTACAAAGACCCGCTGTTCCCCAGCAATCAGATCCTTATGGGTTACAAGGGTGACTCTTACATGGATTCTGGGTACTTTTACTGCCCGTATGTACCCCTAACCCAAACGCCCGTAGTGTTGGACCCTGAGTCCTTCTGCCCGCGTAAGGGAATTTTGACTCGGTACGGGAAAAAGTTGCTTCGAGAAGGAGCAAAATTCTACGCAAGGATGAGTATTGCCAATTTTGTGATCTAGGCATGAAACCTTGAATGCAAAATAAGAAGGCCCAGGACTTAGTCCTGGGCCTTCTGCCGTTACTACGGTTCCCATCGGATCAATCAAATGGATTCGACATACGACGAATCAATCACATCGGAAAGTTTGTTCCCGAAAGCGTAGATCATATTCTGATCCCAATACTCGAATGCCATCCCATTGAGTTCGGCGTACACATTACCGGCTGCCACCTTGAGTTCGGTCGTCGCTTCACGCATCCTGAACTGAGGCTTGACTTCCACGATCACGACCTCGGGCCTAGATCGATATTTCACCAGGAAATCAGGGATGTAGCGGCGTTCCTTGCCATCTTCATTGATGTATTTTATAGAAAACGGCTCGTAATCATACCACTCGACATCTTCAGAAGTCTCCAGATGGAAATGGAACAGCAATTCCAAGCTGGACCTGTACAGAGGGCGATTTTTCCGGCACTTCTTTCCAATGAAATGCCCCTTAGCCGTCCCCTTGCCGCCCGTCTCCTTGATTTTTCCTTCGATGAAGAGACGGGTCATCGTTTCGCTTTGCTTCTGACACCACTCCTCGGGACGAGTAATTCCTGCGGCCCAGGGGTTAGCGTAGCTATCCGCCAGCCAGATCGTGCAGTTCTGACGCAGGTATTCCTTCATCTCGGGCAACTGGTTGTAGTGTTCGACGCCGTACTTCTCCAGCGTCGTCTGGGCACCCTTCGCCCGAACCTCCGGGCTGCTCAGGGGATTATCCGCCCCGTACCTCTCCTGGCACGTCTTCTTCAACTTCTCCTGAGCCTGTTTTGACTGAAGGGGGAAGTCCACGCCGTACCGCTCCTGCATGGCGTCGTTGAGCCGCCGGACCCCCTCGTCCGTCTTCATGATGTGTTCGGCCCCGTAACGCTCCAGGTTGGTCTTCTTGATCTTCTCATTGCGGGCGGCGACCGCCTCCTCGGTGCCGAACATCTTCTCGTTCCTGGCGGCGGTATTCTCCTTCGTGTTGAGGGCCGAGGCACACCCGTACCTCTCGATATTCGTTTTCTTGATCTTCGCCTGGACTTCCGCACGCCGGGCCGGGTTGTTGAGCTTCAGCCCGCAAATGCGGCAGATGTGCTTGCCGTTCTTCTTGAAGTTCTTGTCGGCGTCCTTCCACTTGAGGACGTGATCCTTGCCGCAGCAGTCGTATTTGATCTTGACCAGAGTGGTGGTTAGAATACTCTCGGGAACTTTTTCCAGATACATACCGACTCCTTTGTGCTGGCGACTAAATCAGTCTAGCACACCTTGCACAAAAAGAAAGCCCAAATGAGAAAGATCAAGATCATCGAGTTGCAGGGGCACAGCTACATCGAGGAGCATGGGCTGCCGCTCTACCACGTCTGGGGCTTCACCGAGTGGGAGGAAGTGTCCGAGGAGGACTACCAGGCACTCCAGCAGTGGGTGTACGCCCATAACCAGAACTACGACTCCTACGACAAGAAGTTCATGATGGTCGAAGAGAAACGGCTCGACATCCCGGCCACCGTGCAGGAATACGTCGAGAAGGCCAGGGTCGTCAAAGCCAAGGACGACGAGAGGAAGGCGAAGATGAACGCCAAGATTCAAAAGCGTGAAGAGGCGAGGTTCAAGAGGCTGGAGAAGAACAAGGACAAGGAAGAAGCCAAGGAAGAAGCCAAGGAGAAGGCTCTCCTGGAGAAATTGAGGCTGAAGTACGAGGCGTAACATCAATCGCCGAGCATGAAAAATCCGTATTCGGCAGTCAAAGTCGCGATTGCGAATCAGTGACTCCACTGCTCACTCGGTCGGAGGACGATGGTTGTCTCGTCTTATTCTACCACTCTCGCATTTGGAAAAACATTCTTTCAGTCCACGAACGACGGGAAGCGGACTTGGCCGAGGCCGTCGATGGAAATATGATGACCGCCTGCGAACTTCGTCTCGGTGTCGCCAAACGAATTACCGCCCTCACCCTCCCATCGCTGTTTTTCAAGCTGTTCGATCTTGTAACACTCGCGACATTGAATGGGATTGTGACTGAAACTCATATGGACTCGCTGACAATCCCTACACTTAGATAACATTTCACCACCTTTTAATCGAGCAATTGATTGGTGGTATAATGCAGTTTCCATGCCAAAAATCTTGATTTATTTTTGCCGGTATATATAATGCGACAGGTTTTTCCAATTGGCAGAGTACAATGAAGTGTCTCACAAAAAGGAGTCGGAATGATTAGTATCGAGAGCGTCGTAATGTTCGTGTTGTACATGTTGGGGGCAGGTCTGATCTTCGGGTTGTTGAATTACCTGATCGATTACGTCTGCTCGAATTTCCCCATGGCGGCACCGTTCGCCAAGTTCGCCAAGATAGGGCTGATGATTTTTGCGGTCCTGATTTTGATCGGGGTCGTCTTGAGCTTCATGGGGCATCCCATCGTAAAAATTCGCTGACGAAAAAAGCCCGCCGAGTCAAATCGGCGGGCTTTTTCATTTCCTTTTTTTCTTCCTTCCCGGCGGCAGGAATTGTGGCCCCACTCGGCGAATTTCGGCGAACTCTGCTATTCGAGCAGCACGGAAATGGAGGTCGAAATAACTTGGCGATTCAAGGCGTGCAATTACCATAATTTGTTGGCAGGGAACCTAGCTACCGCATGAAACATTTCACATCCGTACTGTTCACAGTCTTGTTGTCCTGCCCCTTCGCGGTAATCCTCTCATTATGGGCTTGCCCCATGACATTCGGCTCACCCTCGACCGCCGAACTGATCCGCACGGGCGTACTCCTGAGCCAGAAGGGGGACTACGAGGCGTCGGCGATAGTCTTCAAGGACATCCAGACGGAAGACGCCTCGTTGGATTTTTATCGGCTGGTGAACGCATTCAAGAACAACAAAAAGGCCGAAGTCGAGAAGCTGGCCGACAAGATACTACACGGGTTCGGCGTGCAGTATCCGCAGCGGTATCTGGACCTGACGCGGATCATGCTCGTGGAGTCGGAGCATTGGAAGTACGATTCCAACGACCTGGGGGACATTTCCAGGGAAATGAACAAGATCACCGACCGGCTGAAGAACAACAAGGGCGGTCCCGAGACTCAGAAGATACAGAAGGCGGTGTTAGCCCGACTCGACAAGATGATTAAAAACGCCGAGGACAAACAGCAGAAAGACAAGGACGACCAGGAAAAGAAGGACAAGGAAAAGGCAGAGGCCCAGCAGCCGGGTCAAGGCGGGTACACACCGGCACCCGACACGGTGCCGGGGCAAGACAGGGGCGAAGGCCAGGTGGACAAGAAGAAGGTCAGGGAGATTGCCGAAGTGTGGGGCAAGTTGCCCGAGAAGGAGCGTGCCCAGGCCATGCGGGAGTTGATGAGGTCGATGCCAGCGAAGGATCGTGCGGTGGTGGAAAAATACCTCAGAGAGATACAAAAGCGATCCGGCGGCAAATAGATACCGCATGAGAATAGCATCCTTCACGATGGTGGGCCAGTACCCACACGGCATCGACATGCACGTTCGGAACCTGAAATGGGCCTTGCGACCCGACGACCACGCCTACGTCATAACCCTGCCAGAAATCATCAGAGATTTCAACCTTGTGGACGGGGATGGCGTAACCTACCTGCCATTCGTCCACGAAGGCGGCGGCGACTTCATCAACTTCTGGGCGGCATTCCCAAGCATCTTGAAGAATCTGAAGATAAGTCCCGAGTGGTTCTTGTTCATGGAGGAGGACATATTCTTCCACAGGAAGCCCGAATTCCTCCCCAAGGACGTGATGGAGATAGCCAACTATCTGCCGCTACAGACCCACTACCACGCAATCATGGTGAACGACAAGAGGGTGCATCACAGGGTGTGGGAGGGGGCCACGATGGTTCACGCTGGCGTCGTGAATCGGGCCATCGAGTACGGGATCAACTTCTCCTTCGCGGCCCCGTTCTTCTACCAGAAAGACGAGGCGAAATGGGAGCAGAAGATGGGCGGGAAGATATCGCTGCGTTACTTCGCCATACCCGACACCTTTGACGAGTTCGGACTATATTGTGCCTTGGTGGAGAACACCAAGATGTGCTACTTCGACCGGGCGGTCCACCTGCGGGGGCCGGAAAGCCTACACCGCAAGTACCCCAACTTGTACGCCACTTGCACGGAAGCTGATCTCGAAGAGCCGATCAAGAAACTCCCCTACCTCGACGTTTACGCGGCCCTCGCCCCCTACTACATCGACGGCCACTGGAAGGGCGATGTCGATTGGAAGAAAATGGAAAAGAAATACCAAGACGAATTCGTCAAGCTGTTGGGGACGGCACGGGAGTGGATGAGGCCGGAAGAGTATACCAGGCTGGTGGAGATTACGGGTCGTTTCTCAGCCCCAACTTCTTCTTGACTTTGGGCAGCGTCTTCCACAACTCGTAGTCGTCGTACTCGTCGGTGGTGGGCACCCAATCCTCAACGTCGATGAAGTGCGGCTCAGACTCGCGGGCGACCTGCCTCGCCACTTTCTTGGCTTCGACCGCGTCCCCGCCGAGGCCCAGGATGCGAAGTTTATTGACGACCTCGATGCTGTGGATGTCCAGGTTGTCGATCAGAAGCCAATTCTTATCTGCGAGTTTGAACTTGTCCCCCAACTGGCCCGGCTTGGTGTCGCCCGTGCTGAAACAGTCCTTGAAGTATTTGCCCCACCCCATCACTTCCACGACTTTGTGGGCGTAATCGATCCGGCTGTGGGTGAGGACGTAGAGGTCGGCGAATTCGTTGACGGCTTTGAGGAACCGGGTGGCACCGGGGCGGGGGAACACGAACATTTCCTTGCCCTCAGCCCGGATTTTCTTCACGTCGGGGTACGGGTGTTCTCCCGGAACGACCAATTTGGCGAAATCCTTGTTTTGGGGGGAGTCCTTCAGCCACCCTATCTCCAAGTTGTGGACCAGAGTTTCGTCGAGGTCCATGAACACGAAGGGTCGTCCCGCATCGGTCTTTTCTAGCCAGAGGGCAAATCGGATTGGATTCATCGACGTATTTAGCGTTTTCCTTCTGGAAACAGTATATATTGCATGACGAGTCTAGCAGGTTTTTCCGAATACGCCCTGAACGAGAGTGTCGAGGTCATCGACGCCAGGAAGCAGGTGCGTGAAATCCTCAAGCAGAAGCGGGCCACGAACAAGAAGGGCTTGCTCATATGCTTCGAGGGCATCGACGGCGTGGGGAAATGTCATGCCAAAAATACGCCCATATTGATGTTCAACGGTAGCATCAAAATGGTGCAGGATGTTTTAGTAGGCGACATAGTAATGGGCAATGATTCTACCCCCCGCACCGTCACAAGTCTAGGCCGTGGGCGGGAGATGATGTACAAAGTGACGCCCAAAAAAGGCGACAGCTACATAGTAAACGAGTCACACATCCTGTCTTTGAAATTGGCCGGAAAATGCAAGGCATACAACAAGTTAGTAGACGATGACGGGCTGGTCAATGTCCCGGTGAAAGATTATCTCAATTTTTCTCCTTGCCTGAAGAAACATCTTCTCGGGCATCGAGCCGGGGTAGAATTTGCCTCCAAGGAAGTGAAGATCGACCCCTACTTCCTCGGG
>JAYVUD010000419.1:0-27345 GCA_043788335.1 Chloracidobacterium sp.
CTTGGAGTTCGCCGAAAAAGATGGCTTTAGCCGAAGTCTAAAAAGATAGTTTTTCATATGGCCTCAGCCTGAATGTTTACGTCTATATGAGGCTAAAGCCCGAGTGTTTGTCTCAACCTCGGTGAGGAAATCCGAATAGTCTGTAGAACTCTCTGCGACCTCTGCGTCCGACTTTGCGGCCTCCGCGTTGAAATTTAGTTAAACCCTGAGAACGCTGAGGCTAACGCGGATCCTGCGAAAGATCGACAGAGTTCAGCCCTACGGCGACACCGGCCAACGAGTCCGCGACCTCCCCATCACACCGGATAAGCTGCCTTAAGGGCGTTGGCAAATATCCGCTCGCCTGCGGCTGTGCCGCTCTATGTGTGGAAAAGCTGCGCTTTTCCGTCGGACGCCTAATAAAATCTTGCGACTCCGCCGCCGTGAACCCAACGCCACGCCTCGATAGACGAATTTGTTCGCGAATAGTCCCGAGTAGTGCAATAATAAGCGCAATTTCTGTTCGCAAGCATCGTTCTAACTTAAATCGATCGAAATCGGAGGATCAATGCAAAGCAATATTTTCAAGCTCGTGGCGCTTTTCGCCATTTTGGTTCTATTTGCGGTCGCTATCTACGTCTACCGACCCGGTCAGGGCCGCGTTACACGTGTGACCGTTGTCGGCGATTCGCAGACAAAGGTCGCCCCCGACACGGCGGTGATCACATTTTCGGTCGTCACTCAGGCAAAGGAGGCCGTCGACGCTCAGCAGGAGAATGCGCGAAAAAGCGAGGCCGTAAAGCAGGCGGTAAACGCGATCGTGGCGAACTCGAAGGCCGAGGTGAAAACCGGCGACTATAACCTCGAACCACAGCAGGATTACTCCGGCAAGGTCCCGAAGATAAAGGGCTACGACGTCAAGAACACAGTGATCGCTTCGATCGACCAACTCGACAAGGTCGGTGCCGTCATTGACGCTGCAACAAAAGCCGGTGCGAACAGCGTCGACGGCATTCGCTACATCGTCGGCGAGGCTAGCCCGGCCCAGGGCGACGCACTTGCTCTTGCGACAAAACAGGCAATGGCCAAGGCAGAATCGATCGCTAGATCGCTCAATGGCCACATCGCCCGCGTCGTCGAAACGACCGAGGGCGGCGCTCCGATGCGTGAAGATCCGGAGTATCGGACCGCCGCTGCGGCAAACATGGCGAGTGCGATGAAACCAATGGTCACGACACCAATTCAGGCCGGTTCGCTAAACGTCCGCTCGCAAGTCGTCCTAGTGGTCGAGATCGCGTTTTGAGGGCCGGTTATCCTGGGTTTCGATTATACGTTTGCCCATCGCTCAAAAACATATTGCTTCTCACCAGTGTCCCGATATTTTTGGGCAATGATGAACAGGAACTACTGAGAAAAAGCTGGTTAGTTTGTGTAAGGGGCATTTATCGCTTTCGCTTAGCATCTTCTCCGGATCTTCTTTGCGAACTTGGCGACTTTGCGTGAACCTTCTTCTAAACGCCGCAGAATCTAAAGTGTTCACGCAAAGCCGCGACGAACGCAAAGAGCGAAAAGACATAAAAGAATCAGGCAGGAAAACGTTGGGACACAAATATTGCTTCTATTTACTCCGGATTTCGCCTAAAATGACCTTATGCAACACTCTGTTGTTTCAATATCAAGCGAGATAATGGGCGGCACACCGGTGTTTACGGGAACCCGCGTGCCTATCCAGACGCTCATAGACTTTCTCGCGGCGGGCGATACGATCGATGAATTTATTGATGGTTTCCCGACCGTGAGCCGCGACCAGGTCGTCGAGTATCTTCAGCGATCTGAGGCCCAAATGGAGAAGTTAGCTGGGTTAATATCTTAGAGTTTTTGCGTTCCGTCGATCTTTGCAAGATGGCGATCAAAGGTTCCGAGCGGGACATGACCGGCCTTTCGGGCTATTTCTAGGATAAGGCAATCCGTAAATCCGAGGGTAGGTTTTTTCTCGAATCGTGTTAGAGCGGCAAGAACAACATCGGGGTCCTGAACATTTAGATGCTCGTGCGAAAGCAGGATATCTACCGCACGTGCAAGCTGAGCGGATGTTCGTTGATATGCGGTCGCAAGTACCCAGATCGTTTCTGCAAGAACAAGGTGGGAAACCCAAACGTTTTGCGAAATGAAGGATTCAGCCACCTCCAACTGCTTCGCATCGTCCTCGGCGATCAACCGCACGAGTACGTTTGTATCAACGCTTCGCATATCGTTTCTTCATGAATTGACCGATGGATGCTTTGAGTTCAACCAGGGTTTTAGGAGTAGGTGGTTCCGGAAATACCGCTCGGTGTAGTTCTTCGGTAGTATAGAGTTTCGCCCGCCGCACGACAACCTCGTCACCTTCCTCGTCCCATTCCAAAACCGAGCCCGGGCCGACACCAAGTTTCTGCCGAACTTTCGCCGGAACCGAGATCTGTCCCTGTGCCGTCAACTTTGATCGAGCAATCTTCATGAAAACATAATGGCACATTACCACGGTAATGAGAAGCTCTTTTTGTGTTATGCACCTGACTGATCCTATTTCACCACAAACCGCAACGGCGCCACCACGGCCTGGGCCTCGGGGTTGTAATAATCGTAGACGATCGACGAAGGCGTCTGGGCGTTGATGGCGTAACGCGGCTTGAACTTGAAATTAAAGCTCGTTCCGCCGACTTTTGACCACATATAGATGACGATGCGGTCGGGCAAGACGTCGTATCGGCTGATCGACCAGTCGTCGGCGATGGCTTTTTCGAGCGATTCGCGGCTGACGTCGGCCCCGGGCGGCGTGCCGATCTCGGCGAGCAGCATCCCGTAGCCCTGAAACCCGACGCGTTCCACCCTGACCGAGCAATTGACCTCCTGCATTATCGCGGCCGTCGGTTTATCGCATTTGTAGTCGAGTTTCAACGCACGCGACTGGTTGACGGTGCGGCCCGAGAGGTCGGCGTCTTTCCAGTCGATGTAGTGCGTCGTGACCGTCTGCGTCATCAACGGCGCTGTGCCGGTGGTGCCGATCTCGATCGCGTTCGCGGCCGCATCGAGCTTGCCGGTCAGGTCGAGAACGACGGGCTCGATCTGATCGGCCGGAACATCGACCGTCCCGAACGCCTGTCCGTTCAGGGTAATCTCGAGCCGCTGTGCCGCGGCCGTTTTCGCGTCGCCGATCGCGGCCAGAAACGCGTCGAGCACGTTGATCGTCGTCTGCGTCGAATACCACACGCCGTACCGATCCTTATTCTTGAGCAGGAATATCGTGCCCTTGCCGATTAGTTCCGCCGAACGCGGTGTCGGCGTCTCTTTCGCCACGCGGATCAGAAGCTGCGTGACCAACGCCGTCGTCTCGATCCGCCCAGCCGTTCCCCATCCGTAAAACGGCGTGTTTGTCTCGAGTTTCCAATAGACGCCGTCGCCCTCGGCTTGTGCCATCGCTTCGAGCCTCAACGCGGCCACCTCAGCCCCCGCCCGGTCCCCTGCGTCGAGAGCCGCAAGCCCGTACAATGCGATCGCGTATGGCTCGTCGATCTCGTTATTTCGTGCCTTCAGATAGTCGAGTGCTCGCCTGAGTGCCGCCTTGTCGGCGTCCTGGTTCATCGCCAAGCTACGGGCGACGTAGGTCGTGATCATCTTCGTCCGGCCGGTGTCCTCCGCCGCTTCCCAACTGTACCTTTTCCCCCAACTCCCGTCCGCCCGCTGCTGCTTTATGAGCCACGCCGAAGCTCGTTTGATCACGTCCTCGTCGACCGCGATCTGTGTGCGTGCATCCGTCAAAAATCTAATTGCGTACGCCGTCAGTGCGACGTCCGAAGTGTCCTTGCCGCCCCAGTACGTAAAACCACCGTCCGCGACCTGATAGCCGAGCAGGCGTTCGTAGCCCTTTTGCACAAAGTTGCGGGCCTTTTTGGCGATCGCGGCGTCGGGCTTCACAAATTTGAGGATCATCAGATTCGGGTACGTCGACGATATCGTCTGCTCGCCGCACCCGTACGGGCGATGGAGCAGGCCCTCGACCGAGTCGGTCACCTGCGAATAAAGGTTCGGGAAAATTTTAAGTTCGGCTCGCTGCGTTCGCGGCAGAGCGTTTGCCGGATATGCTATCTCCATCCGCTGGGTGCCCGTCGCAAACCGCGAATCCGTCCGCACTATCTCCTGCCCGTCGGGCCTGACCGTCACCGGCTTTTCGATCGCATCCGAATCCGTCTGCCCGATCGCCGTGACCCGCTGTTTACCGTTTTTGACCGGCGTCACCGCCTTAAACCCAAACACCGCGTTCTTCGACCCGTTCGCGTCGACCTCGATCTGCTGCCGCCCGGCCCCGAGCATCGTAAACCACGCCGCCCGGTCCATCGTCACATCGACCTTTTGTCGTTTCTCCGTGTAGTTGCGAACCTGCGTCGGCAGATAGATCTCGTCGCCCTCGGTCAAAAACTTAGGCGGGTCGAGATCCGTAAAAAACGCCTGAAACGCCGTAATTTCCTTCTCCGCCACGCCGACCTTGCCGTTCTTGGTCGACGCGATCGTGTACATCTTCCACGTCGTAATATTATCGGCCATCTTAAACTTCAACTCGGCCTTACCGTTCTTGTCCGTCACAAGCTCGGGCTGCCAGACCAACGTCTCGGGAAAATACTCGCGGAGCCGCGGGGTCGAGGTCGCTTTCTCAGTCGCGGCCATACCGGGAGCCAATTTCAAGAGCGACACAAAATTAACGCCCTTTGGCAAAAGATCGATTTTGGCTGCTGTTATACTAGTTGCCGTTTTCGATTCGGACGTGTCGACAGTTGCGAAACCGTCAGCACTTACCGTCACAACCTCGCTCACCGTTCCGACCTGAAGCGTCACATTTACCGTTGCGGTTGCATTCGCCTTGACCGGAATATTGTCCACGATCGAGTCCTTAAATGCCCGAGCGCTTACCTTTATTCGATAAGTGCCGGCGTCGAGGTTCGCGATCAGATAATGCCCGCTGTCACCGCTCACCACCGATCTGGCAATACCGGTGGTCGAGTTTGTTGCGATGACAGTTGCCCCTGCGATGATCGCACCCGTGGCGTCCGTGACCACGCCCGCGACCGAACCGCCACCGGCGATGTACGAGACCTGTTTTATTACCGGTACCGGTTTCGGATCGTCCTTCGTTTGCTCCGAGAGTACGTGGACGACCTGCATCAGCGTGATGTCGTCATAGTTACCGGCTTTGCCGTCCTCGCCGCTGCTGCGGATCGTAAACTGGATGATCTCCTGCGTGACCGGCGTAATTATACGGCGTTCGGTCGTCCGTTCGTCGCCATAGTTTCGCACCGTCTCGATCGTCACGCGGTCCGAATATCGCGACCGACGGTCGACGGTGACGTACAGCGGCCGGCCCCAACCGTCGCGAAACGCGTCAAAGTCGATGCCGCCCATTTTTAGCGAAGCCCGAAACTCGGCTTCATTCATGGGCACGGGCCTCACATTTCGCTGGACGGCCGCTATCTTTGCCTCGGTCCCGGCAAAATAGTCGATCTTACTCGTCCAGACGTCAAAATCGTCTCCATACCAAATGTATTTTTCAAGTTTCCCGTCCGCTCCGGCGCTATGCACGCGCACTCGCAGATTGCGGCCGTCGCCGTCAAACACAAGCTGATACGGCCGTCCGAAACGGTCGAGGAGTTGGTTCACCCCGAGTTCAGCCAGCAGCGTCTTTTCATCACGGATAAATCCGCCGGTGCGGGCGTTGTAGCTCTTGACCGCGGCGTCGATCGCTTTCCCCGTCGGCGTAAAATATTCGAATCCGGCCGAGAACGCTGTAAAATCGTCCGCTGTGTCAAATTTCTTATCCGGCCCGGCCGAAACGACCGTCAGTATGTCGCGTGTTTTGTCGATCGAATATTTGGCCCTGTACGCCGTTCCCCACGGATCGCGAAGCTCGCCGACTCGAACGCCGCGGCTCACCATAATATTGTTGAAACTGGCCTCGTCGGTTGCGTGCAGATAGTTTTCCTTAACATAGGCGTCTTGCAGGGCCTTGCTGACCGGTTCAAACTGCTTCGACGTATACGAGCTAAAGACCGATCGAGCCTCGGCAAAATAGTTGTTGCTGTGAAATATCTTCGCGTCGTAATACTGGTCGTTCAGCATCGCCTCGGCGACGAGTTGCAGATCGTCGCTGATCGGTTTTGAGAGGTCGAGTTCGTTGAGGTCCTTGACGTTGACGCTGCCGATGCTCGTCCCGTAACCGAGCCAGTCGGAATAACCCCGCCACCACCCGCCAAATTCGGCGTCGGTGCGGGCACGTTCCTCGACCGCCTTGTCGAGCACGACGATGCCCAGAGCACTCTCGATCGCGTGCCCGACCGCGTCGACGACGCTGTATTTGACGGTTGCGTCCTCACCGGGTTTGTAAACCGCCTTGTCAAAGCTCGCATCGACCGCGATGTTCCGGCGGGCCGGAAAGATGACGCCGCGGGCCGCCGACACCATTTCGTCCGTGTCATTTTCGGCGAATGCCGCGATCTTTAGTTCGCCCTTGAACGCATCGCTATACGGTATCTGCAGCCTGGCTCGGCCGTTCCTGAGCACGGCAAATCGCGAATCGATAACCGACCAACCGCTGACAACATCGACATAGACCGGGCCGCTGGCGATCGTCGAGCGGATCGACACATTCATCGTCTCGCCGGGTTTATATATGGCCCGGTCAGTGGTGATCTGAATGGCGTCGTCTGTGTCACTAAAACGTCTGTTTTCGGTCGCCGTCCCCTTGCGGCCGTTTTTGTCTCGGGCGATAACGGCAATGTCCAGATCATCGTCCGTCTCGCCGATCTTCGGGCGCATCATCGACAATTTGCCGACGGCGTATTCGTTGGTCCTGAGGTGCCCGACATTCCGAAAATTGTCCTTGTCCTCGAGACTTGCTTTGACCTCGACGTCGCACTCCGCTGCCTTGCCGTCAGCGTAAAACGTCGTGACGTACAGGTTCATCGGCATCGTCGGATTTTGCGAATCCTCGCGGCCGACGATATACACGTGGATCGGCTCTTGCGTCACCCTGATGTCGAACCTCCGCTGCTCGGTCTTGTTGGACGTCAGGTCGGTAAAATACGCGGCAAAGTGTACGTCGCTGTATTTTCGGTTATCGCTGTCTTTAAGGTCGGCGTGATGTTCGGTGAGATCAAGTATAGCGGAATATTTACCGGCGGCATCGGTCTCGCCTTCGCGGACCTGGCCTTCGTTGATGTCGTACTTCTGCTCTTTCCAGTTCCATTGGCGGCCGGTTTCCTCGACGACGCGGACCTTGCCCTTGCTGACCGGTTTTCCGAACAGGTAGTTGGCCGTAATGTCGACGTTCGCCTCATTTTCGCCGGGCACATAGTACGCCTTGTCCGGTTTGGCGTCGACCGCAAAATTGGGCAGGTCGTAGCGCGATACCCTGATACCCGACGAGCCGATCTGCTCGCCCTCGCGGCCCCGAACCTCAATGCGATATTGGCCGAGCTTGGCGTTTGCCGGTATCTGCCAGCTCATCGCCGCGATGCCAAACGATGACGTTCGCACCTTTTCGCGGTACAGAACGGTGTCGTCCTCGTCCGTGACCCGAAACTCGATCTCGGTGTCAGTTTGAACGGTCTTCGCCTCGGCTCCGACCATCAGTATCCCTCGAAAATTCAGGACCTGTTCCGGCTGATAGATGGGCTTATCAGCCATCGCGAGGAACGTGACGTTCTGTCCCGGCGTCCTCAGATCCTGCCGGCCTTCGCGAACGATGCCGTTCTTACGGCCGATGACCTTGATCTCGCCGTCGCTGCCTGTACCCAGCGGAGCGTCGACCGGGATCGCCAGATCGACAACGGCAATTCCCTCGGCATCGGTGACAGCCTCTCCGCCGAGTTTAACTTTCTTTTCCCCCTCACCCTTCGCTTCGAACGCGACATTGATCTCAGTTTGGACGCCCGCCGCCGGTTGACCGGTAAACGGCTGCGTTGCCCGCACACGGACACGATATGTCGTTCCCGTAAACAGATATTCGGCGGCGATTATCCGCATCTCAAACAGATCACGGATCATCTGCGAGAGCGACACGACGCCGGTCGCGGTGCCGATCGTGTAACGCAGGCGGTACCAGGCGATGTCTTCGGTCTTTTGCGCAAGGACGTCTCCGATCGGCAGACGAAATTCGAGCGTTTGCTTGCCGTTACGGACGGCGACGGTGCTTATCGTGGCACGCGAACGGACTTTATCAGCCGTATCGACGAGTTCGATCGACGCGGGAACGGCCGCCTGGTCAACGTCGGATGCGACGGCGAGCCTGACGACCGCCATTTGGCCGTCGATCGCGACGCTCGACTCAGCCTCATTAACGGTCTGGGCGGCAGCGGGGATGGTGCAAAAGAGGACAGCGGCAAACAAAGTGAGAAGCCGGAGACGCATAGGATTTACCTCAAAGTCACGTTAGTTTGTACGCCGTTGTGTGAACTTACCTGGTGGGATGCGGTGACATTTCGATTTGGTTGCTTTTGCCGGGGAAACATCTTTGAAATGATCGGAATCCGCTTCCGAAGCGTGCCTCTCCGTCGCCGGCCCTCCAAAATTAACGATTCGCTTACGCCATTGCTTACGCCAGGGGCTTGGGTATCGCGTGCACAAGCCCGCGCGTCAGCAAGGGCGTAACACTCAACGCGATCGGCGCAGCCTCGGAACAAGATCCGCCGTTGCATCTTTACAATATTCACCAATACCTGCAACGATTTTGTATAATTGATCTAAGGAATAAGATGTGCCCGCGAATTTCGCTAATTAAGACGAATAAAGAAGATCTCATTCGCGTTTTTTCGCGCATTTCGCCGTTAATTTCCGTATCTGCGTCGGGCGAAAAAATGCCGTCCCGAGATGGGGCCGAAATAAAAAATTTTTGCGGGACAGCGGGACAAAACGAGTTAACCTCAATGTTATCAATAGTTTCCCTGTCCCGCGGCCTGTCCCGCGGTGTTTGGGACAAGAGTGATAAAATGGAGTTAAGTGCTCATATTGCAACGGTTTACGGTGTCCCACGGTTTGTCCCGCGGCGGCCCGATTCGGTTGGGACAAGCGGTTTTCGAGCGATGTTTTATGAAATATTCATAATATTTCCTACCAACGTGGCAAAGATTCCTACCGTTTCGGTCGCGTCCGTTCCGCCCGGCGTCCCGAGATCCGGTATCAAGATCGATTTCCAACGTGGTATAGTATTGGGTAAATCGCTCCCGTAATTTAGACCGATCTGTGACCTATATGTTTCCCGAGATGTGAGGTGGCCTCGACTATGAAGATCAGCATTAATCGAAAACAGTATGAGACTAACGCGGAGCCGAGCACGCTGCTGCTATGGTATTTGCGTGACGAGGTGGGTTTGACCGGCACCAAATTTGGCTGCGGCATCGCCCAGTGCGGTGCGTGTACGGTACACGTCGACGGCGAGACCCGCCGTTCGTGCGTGACGCCGATCAGTGCGGTCGAGGGCAAAGAGGTGACTACCATCGAGGGGCTCTCGCCCGACTCGCGCCATCCGCTGCAAAAGGCGTGGGTCGACGCAGACGTACCGCAATGCGGCTATTGCCAATCAGGCCAGATAATGTCCGCCGCCGCAATGCTCAAAAAGATCCCAAAACCGACCGACGCCGATATCGATCAGGCGATGAACGGCATCGTCTGCCGCTGCGGCACCTACGGCCGCATCCGCGAGGCGATCAAAAAAGCCGCAATGACGGGAGGTAAATAAGATGACCAACGAGACAAATATGGACCGTCGCGCGTTCCTGAAAGCATCCATCGTCGCCGGCGGTGCGCTGATGATCGGCATCAATTTGCCCATCACCACGCGTGCCGAGGAACGGTTAGGACTTGCTCCGGCACCCGCCGCCGATTTCACGCCGAACGCATTTATCCGCATCGCCCGTGACGGCAAAGTAACCGTCACCGTCGGCCAGGCCGAGATGGGCCAGGGCGTAATGACGAGCCTGCCGATGATCGTCGCCGACGAACTCGAGGTCGACTGGGCAAATGTCACCTACGAGCACGGCCCCGCCGACAAAGCGTTCTTTAACCCCGCGATGGGCATGCAGGGTACGGGCGGGAGTTCGAGCGTCCGCGGTTTCTTTAATCCGCTACGCAAGGCGTCGGCACAGGTCCGCGAGATGCTGGTCGCCGCCGCCGCCGCGAGTTGGAGCGTGGCCGCCGACACGTGCCGTGCTGAGAGCGGCAAGGTCATCCACGCTGCGTCCGGCAAGAGCGTCCCCTACGGCGAACTGCTCGATGCCGCCGCTAAGATCGCTCCGTCAGCCACGCCTAAGCTCAAGGACGCCAAGGATTTCCGGTACATCGGCAAAGGAGCAAAACGGCTCGATTCGCCCGAAAAGGTAAACGGCAAGGCCATTTTCGGCATCGACGTCCGCGTCCCGGGTATGCTCTACGCGACCGTCCTCCGTTCGCCGGTCATCGGCGGCAAGGTCAAGACCGTCGACGACACGGCCGCTAAGGCCGTCAAGGGCGTCACCCACGTCGTCCCGCTCGGGTACGGCGTCGGCGTCATCGCCGACAACTATGTCAACGCCAAAAAGGGCCGCTCGGCATTAAAGGTCACCTGGGACGACGGCCCGATGGCAACGGTCTCGAGCGAGACAATAATGAAATCGTTCGCCGACGCCGCCGCGGGCAAGAAAGGGCTTGAGGCCAAAAAGGTCGGCGATGTTGCCGCCGCCAAAACCACCGCCGCCAAGACCGTCGAGGCCGTTTACTGGGCACCATTCCTCGCCCACGCGACGATGGAGCCGATGAATTTCACCGCTGACGTACGCTCCGACGGGGCTGAGGTCTGGGGCGGCGTTCAGGCACAGATGATCGTCCAGGGCGTCGTCGCCAAAACGGCCGGCGTGCCCGTCGAAAAGGTCAAGGTAAATACGACGATGCTCGGCGGCGGATTTGGCCGTCGGTTCGAGGTCGACTACGTCATCGACGCCACCTTGCTATCAAAAGCGGCCGGCAAACCCGTCAAGGTCATCTGGACCCGCGAGGACGATATGCAGAACGACATGTATCGCCCGGCGACGTATAACAAAATGGCGGCCGGCATCGACGCCGCCGGTAAGCCCGTGTTTTGGCATCATCGCGTGGTGAACGACGCGATCATGGCACGTGCCGGCAAGGCGTTCGGATTTAATCTCAAGGACGATCAGCTTGACGATTCGTCGTACGAGGGTGCTCATAATTTGCCGTACAAATTTGCCAATTACCAGTGCGACTGGGTCCGCGTCGACACCGGCGTACCGGTCGGTTTTTGGCGTTCGGTCGGCAGTTCGCACACCGGTTTTTCGACCGAGTGTTTTATGGACGAACTTGCTGGACTTGCGGGCAAAGACCCGCTCGAATATCGCCTGTCACTGCTCGAACCCGGTTCGCGCCACGCGGGCGTGCTCAAACTTGCGGCGGAAAAAGCCGGTTGGGGCACAAAGATGCCCGCCGGCACTGGCCGCGGCATCGCGGTCGCCGAGAGCTTCGGATCGTACGTCGCCCACGTTGCCGAGGTGACGGTCAGCCCCGACGGCAAGGTCAAGGTCAATCGTGTCATCGTCGCCGCCGACTGCGGCCAGATCGTCAACCCCGACACCGTCGCCGCCCAGATGGAGGGCTCGGTCGTCTACGGCCTGACCGCCGCCCTGTACGGCGAGATCACCATTAAGGACGGCAAGGTCGTGCAGCGAAATTTCACCGACTACAAACCGCTGCGGATGAGCGAGATGCCCAAGGTCGAGGTCTACATCGTCCCGAGCACCGCCCCGCACGGCGGCGTCGGCGAACCCGGCACACCGCCGATCGCCCCGTCGGTCGTCAACGCGATTTTCGCGGCGACCGGCAAACGCGTCCGCAGCCTGCCGATCAGGACCGACGAACTTAAGGCCGTAAAATAGGAGTACGACTATGACGTCCTTTAGCAGGGATCTGATCAAGATCGTCGTTTTTGCCGGGTTTGTCATCGTTGTCGGAGCCGCCCTATTACTCAGCCGGGCCGATGTCGTCCCGGTCGAGGCGTCGGGCGACACCAAACCGGACTCGAAAAAGGCAAAGGCCGCGTTTTCCGAGGCGGCCAAGGTGTTCTTTTCGCCACGGTGCGCCAATTGCCACCCCGCCGGCGACGCTCCGACGCAGGGCGACGGTATGGTCACCCATACGATGGGCGTCACCCGCGGTGCCGACGGCCGCGGCGTCGGCGAACTTAAATGTGCCGTCTGCCATCAGGACATCAATCTCGACGGCGACGGGATGCCGCCCGGAGCACCCGATTGGCATATGCCCGGCGCAGAACACCGCATGTCATTTCGCGATATCACCGCGGCCCAGCTTTGCCGTAACCTGAAGGATCCGCTCACCAACGGCGGCCACCAGAGTGCGAAAGACGCCATCGTCCACGTCTCGACCGACCCTAAGGTGCTCTGGGCGTGGACACCGGGCAACGGCCGCACCCTGCCGCCGCTCGGACAGGCGGAGTTTCTGGCAAAGATGAACGAGTGGGTCGCTAACGGTGCCGCCTGCCCGGAATAGCTAGTCTTAGATGAAAGAGATCAGGGATATTTTGGACCGTGTCGCCGCATTCGCGGACGATGAACGTGCCGTGCTCGCAACCGTCGTCGACCTGCAAGGCTCGGGCTATCGCCGGCCCGGGGCCAGGATGCTGATCGAAGCGGACGGAGGCACATCAGGCACTGTCTCGGGCGGCTGTCTCGAGGCCGATGTGCTCGAACGTGCCAAACGCGTCCTCGCGAGCGGCCGGGCCGAGGTCTTTACATACGACACGGCCGCAGATGAGACCTCGGTTTTCAGCCTAAATATGGGCTGCCGCGGCGTCATCAGGATCCTGCTCGAACCGATCGGGCGAGACAGCGAGCTGATCGGCAAACTCCGCAGTGTCTACGACCTACGCGAGACCCGTTCAATGGCGACCGTGATCACGCCGGCGATCGATGGCGATGCCGTCGGACGGCGCGTCTTTTTTCGAAATGTCGCTGACCGCGAAGAATTCGCATCGCGTCTGGGCGACGTCGAGGTCAGTTTCGAAACGCTCGAACCTCCTATTCACATACTGCTCTTCGGTGCCGGTGCCGACGCCGTTCCGATGGCCCGGATCGCGGCCGAGTTGGGCTGGGAAGTCACGGTGTTTGACCATCGTCCGTGGTATTTGACCGCGGACCGATTTCCCGGTGTGAGAGGTCTGGTGTCGCCCGCGGACGACGGAGCGTACGCAAATATCGCGTCTGACACTCGAACCGCCGCCGTCATAATGACCCACAATTACGGCCGCGACCGAGGAATTTTGCCGATGCTGCTTCGCTCAGACGCCTTTTACATCGGAGCCCTCGGGCCCAAGCGTCGGACCGAACAACTGCTCGGCGAACTCGCCGCCACGGGCGAGACGTTTACCGACGAGCATTTATCCCGCCTCTATGCCCCGGTCGGCCTCGACATCGGTGCCGACACGCCCGAGGCGATCGCGATGTCGATCGCCGCCGAGATCCAAGGCGTGCTCAGTCGCCGCATTGGCGGCCACCTTCGTGACCGCGAGGGTTCGATCTATGACCGCAAATAGCCCGCTCAAGATCGGCGGACTATTGCTCGCCGCCGGCGGTTCGAGCCGTCTCGGGCAGCCGAAACAACTGCTCGGGTTTCAGGGCAAAACAATGCTCCGCCGCGCGGCCGAGACGCTCGCCGCCACAGTTTGTTCGCCGGTTGTTGTGGTTCTCGGTGCCTCGCTCGACGCCTCAAGAACCGAGCTCGACGGACTCGATCTTTCGGTCTTTGAAAATTTAGACTGGCAAACCGGCATGAGTTCGTCGATCCGCGGCGGCCTTGCTGCCCTGCTCGTTCTCGAACCGAACGTCGACGCCGTTCTCATCACGCTCTGCGACCAACCCTTCGTGACGACTGAGCACATCGACAGTCTGATAGCTCAATTCACGCGGCACCGATCGGCGATAGTTGCCGCCAAATACGGCAAAACTACCGGAGTTCCGGCTCTATTCGCAAATGAGGTATTTGATGACCTGCTCGATCTGGAGGGCGACAAGGGTGCAAGGCAGATCATCCGAAACCGGATCGCGGACGTCCGAACGGTCACCATAAACCAAGCCCGGATCGATATTGACAGTATCGATGATTACGAGGGTCTGTTATCGCTTGACCTGAGCGCCGTTCAGGCCGCCGATCCGTGACTGACAGGAAAACTATTCGCTCATCGACGTCAAAAAATGCTCCACAAGCTTCGGATCGTAAAATATCCCTTTCGATTGAGCTTTCCCGACGTACGGTCTGACCGCATTGATGAGGCCAAGCGTCTTCGCCTTACCCAGCAGCCCAAGCGAGCCGACGACCCTCAAGCCAAATTCAGCGGCTATTCGACGACCCTTTGATTCGTCGAGACAAACTGTGGAGATGTTATTTTCGAGTGCAATCTGGATAACGGCCGCCTCGCCTGAATCCAGATTTGAAAAGAGCGGTGCCGAGGGAATCGAGGTTAGATCGGCTATAGCTATCCATTCAGGCATCGATACGGGATACCCTCTTTCAACGCCTGCCTGGATTTCCATCTGGACTTCGCGTGGGCATAGAAACTCGAACGGAAGTCGAACGATAATTTCGAACGCCCGCATTTTTCCCAGGGCGATCAGCGGACCGGCGTTAATGACTATCCTTTCATTCATTGAGAGCGAAATCGAGATCGCTTGGGGCATCTTCTTCACGAAGATTGCTCATTGAAAGGCCGATCTTATTGAGGTTAAACATAAACTCAACACGGCTCGTGCCGGCCATCGCGGCTGCTTCGCCGGAAGATAATCGGCCGAGTTCGTAGAGTTTTGCAGCGAGCAGGAACCGGGCTTCATCCGGAAAACGATCCTGCGAGACGCCGAGCCGGAATAGGAGATCGTCGCTATATTCGATCGTAAGTGTGTGTTGTGACATCTTGTGAACCTCGCCCGTGCTTCGCCAATCTTATCACGCCTTCGGGTGTGAGCGGTCATATACCTCGATCATCTTTTCCATCGAGACATGGGTATATATTTGGGTGGTCGAGAGGCGGGCATGACCGAGGAGTTCCTGGATGTCTCGGAGGTCGGCACCCTGGTCGAGCAGATGCGTGGCAAATGTGTGCCGCAGGCTGTGGGGCGAAATGTCGTGGATATCGGCGCATAGACGGATGTATTTGTCGATCATCCGCCCGACCGAGCGAGTCGTTAGACGCCCGCCGCGGCGATGGAGAAAGACGGCGTTCATATCGCGTTCCGCCTCGGCGGCCTCCGCCAGAAAGTTGCCGCGTGCCTTTTCGAGATAGACCAGCACTGCCTGTTGTGCGGGTTCGCCGAACGGCACGATACGTTGCTTTTTGCGCTTGCCGGTGACGCGGACCATCCGCTCGCGAAAGTCGATGTCGGCGAGATCGATATTCACCAGTTCGCCGACACGGATGCCGGTGGCGTAGAGAAACTCAAGTATCGCCCGGTCACGGCGTCCGAGATCGGTATTGATATCGGGGGTTTCGATGAACCGCACGGCATCCTCCATCGAGAGATGGTTGGGCAATTTGCGTTCGATCTTAGGCGTCGCGACGAGTTTGGCTGGGTTGGATTCGAGTTTGCCTTCGCGGACCAGAAACTGAAAGAATGTCCGCAGGCTGGCTAGTTTACGGGCGACCGACGTCTTTTTATGATCGCCGTGGAGCGACGACATCCATTCGCGGATCGTCAAACGGTCGATCTGCTCGACCGGCACGTCATCGCGTTTTTCGACCCGGGAAAGATGCAGCTTAAACTGCTCAAGGTCGCTCTCGTAATTCCTGAGCGTGTGCGGGCTGAGATTACGCTCGTATTTGAGATGCTGGAGAAATTGTGCAAGATGGTCGTTGAGCATTATGGCTTTTTCCCAACATAATACCCTTTCCGAGTGCGTATCGTCACGTTCGGCTTGGTCTTGAGGCTGAGCGATATCGTCCGAAACTCGCCGCGTTTGTCGCCGTTGTCTTCGGGGTAATAGCTGAGGACGTACTGTTCGGAGAGTTCGGCCGAGATCTGGTTAAAGGCGGCGGCGACCTCGTCTTCGTCGATCGGCGAATAGACGGCACCGCCCGTCTGGGCGGCGATCTCGATCATGCGGCGTTCGGCCGTGAGGGCTCGAATATTGGCGTTGCCGCCGCGGACGCCGGTACGTTTATAGTTTTCAAAATCTTTGGTTTTAACGACGTAGACCTGACAGTCATTGACCTGCAGCGACCGGATCACGCCCTCGAGCGTTGTCCGCATATCGCTGTCGGTGTCTTCGCCGTCCGAGACGATTACCAGCACGCGGCGGCCCTGAGCCGATCTGAGATATTTGGCAACTTCGATAACGCCGTCGAGCAACGCCGTCGCACCTCGCGGCGGCGGAAACAGATCTATCGCGCGCGTCAGCATCGAGACATCCCGCGTCAGCGGCTGTTCGAGCCGCGTGTAATCGGCAAGCGAAAACAACGCCGCCATATCGCGGTCCGGGCGAATGACGCGGCGGAAAAACTTGACGGCCGCCTCTTTCTCAAATTCGCGTGCGATTATCACGCTTGAGGAATTGTCGAACAGCATCGCCAACCGGATCGGCGAATCGGAGCGCGACATCTCGCTTATCACGGCGGGCTTGCCGTCGATCTGCAACTCGAAATCCGCGAGTTTGAGATTGGTCACCGCCCTGCCCGACGCGTCCACGACCGAAACCGGTATCGGCACGAGAGCAGAGTCGACCTGAATGACATCGGGATCGTCCTTAGGTTTGGACGTCGGAGTCGGCTTCGGGTCAGTCTTGGACGGCAGCGGCCCGGAAAGAATGTTCGCCGACGGCCCGCTGATCTGCACCGGCGTCGGCGTCGGCGTCGGCTTTGAACGCCCCGACTGGGCGGCCGAGACCGACGCAAACAACAAAATTGTGATGATGACCGCTCTCATTTACGCGAAATGGCCCGACTGGCGAACGACTATATTCTGTCTTGTTTGATTACGAAATCAACGAAATATATGCCTAGACAAAAATTAACTTAATGCCGGCAAATAATAGAACTACGGCGAGCACTCGTCGGAGCGTGATCGAATTGAACCGTTCGCTACCGAGCGTCGAACCGACGATGCCGCCTATTACCGCCGCGACGATCCAGATCCAAACATCGGGCGGCAAAGCCGTAACTTGTTTGTAATTGCCAGCGAGTCCGGCGATCGAATTGACGAGTATGAACAAAACCGAGACGCCGGCGGCCACACGCGTTTCAGCCCAGTTCATCAGCAACAGGACCGGCGTCAGAAAAATGCCGCCGCCGACGCCGACCATTCCCGAAAGCAGGCCGATCGCCGCCCCGATGACCAAGCACGCCGCGATCGGCGGATCTTTGACAACTTCATCGCCCTTTAGATTGATGGCGAGGCGAATCGCCGCGAGCATCAGCACGGCGCCCAGAACGATCTTGTAAACGTCCGTCGGCAGATGTATCATCCCGCCGACAAACGCCATCGGGATCGACGCCGCCGCAAACGGCAGGAATATCCGCCACGAAAAGTAACCGGCCCGGTAAAACTGTATGGTCCCGATCGACGCGACGAACAGATTAAGCACCAGCGCCGTCGGCCGTGTCACCTCGGGTGCGACTGCCCAAAACGCCATTACGGCCAGGTACCCCGACGCCCCGCCGTGCCCGACCGAAGAATACAGAACCGCGACGACGAAGATGGCGGCAATAATTAAGTATGGAGAGAATTCCATTATGCTCTCTGCGTCTCCGCATCTACGCGGTTCAGATCACCTATCCAATCGTCCCAGTCCTTCAACGCCCGTTCGACCTGAAACATGTGCCGCTCTCGTTTCTTGCGGTACTTTTTGCGAAGCTCGGGTGGCAGTTCTTGGATCAGTCCAAAGGTGATATTCACCGGCTGAAAATTCTTGGTCTCGACGTTCGAGACGTAACGGCACAGCGAGCCGATAGCGGACGTCAGCGGAGCCGTCACCATCGGCCTATCTCGCAGTACGTTGACGGCATTGATGCCCGCGAGCCATCCGGTGGCGACCGATTCGACATAGCCCTCGACGCCGGTGATCTGCCCGGCAAAGAATAGGCGTGGATTTTCACGCGTGGCGAGCGACTCGGTCAGAATTTTGGGGCTGTTGATGAACGTGTTGCGGTGGATCTGGCCGTACTGCAGAAACTCGGCGTTTTCGAGACCCGGTATCAGTTTGAGTACGCGGGCCTGCTCGCCGTATCGCAGATGGTTCTGGAAACCGACCATTCCAAACGCGTCGGCCATCATATTTTCCTGCCTCAGCTGCACGCAAGCCCACGGCTCTTCGCCTGTTTTTGGGTGCCGTAACCCCTTCGGCTTCATCGGGCCGAACCGCAAGGTCTCGGGACCGCGACGGGCTATCTCCTCGATGGGCAAGCACGATTCGAACCAATGCGTGTCCTCAAAGCGTTTGAGCGGAACCGAGTTTGCATGCAGCAATGCGTCGATAAAGACCTCGTACTGCTCTTGGTCCATCGGGCAATTGATATAGTCGTCGCCGCCCTTGTCATAGCGTGCGGCTTTGAAAGCGATCGACATATCGATCGAGTCCGCGGCGATGATCGGAGCGATCGCATCGTAAAAATAGAGCTGGTCGTCGCCCGTCAGCCGCATTATTTCCCGCGTCAGGGCGTCAGACGTGAGCGGGCCTGTCGCGATGATCGTCGGAGAGCGAACAATCTTGTCCGCATCGCCAGTTCCTCCGGCGAGATCGTTTTCGTGCTTCGCACTCATGCGGACAGGAGTGTCCGCGCTCCGCCATTCGTCGAGACTTGTCACTTCTTCGCGGATGATCTCAATATTCGGATGGCCTTCGATACGCTCGGTGATCATCTCAGCAAATTTGATCCGGTCGACCGACAACGCGGCTCCGGCCGGAACCCGCGTGGCGTGAGCAACCTCGAGCACCATCGAACCGCCGCGGCGCAGCTCTTCTTTCAAAAGATAAGGTGCACTTCCCGGCTCGTCGGTCTTAAGCGAGTTTGAACAAACGATCTCGGCCAGTTTGTCCGTCCGGTGAGCCGGCGTTTGCTGTACGGGCCGCATCTCGTAGAGCCTGACATTGACGCCACGCTCCGCCGCCTGCCACGCCGCTTCGACCCCGGCCAAACCTCCGCCGACGACGTTTATCACTCCGTTCTCATTCATTGGTCCTAATTATAGAATAAATGGCGTTATAGTTCAGCGCGGTGGTCTTATCGAGACAATAAAAAAGGCCCCGCCGTTCCGGGCGAAGCCTTTTGCCGTTGGGACGTTGCCCCCTTGTACTGCCGGATATTATTGTTTGACGAAGACCGCTTGAACATTGAGGTTCCCGTTTGCGGGCGCGGCGCATGTCGGCGAGGTGCCCGAGCACACGCCGCCGAACCAGCCCGTGAACCGGTTTCCGGCGTCGGGCGTGGCCGTGAACGTCAGTGCCGCACCCTGCATGACCTTTGCCGAGCACGTCTTGCCGCAGTTAATCCCGGCGCTTCCCGTCACTGAGCCTTTGCCTGAGTTCGAGACCGAAAGGTTGAACACCAGTTTGAATATGGCGTTTACGTTCGTCGCGTCCGTGATAGTTAACGCGCATGTCAGATTGCTGCCGCTGCAGGCTCCGCCCCAGGCATAGAACGCGTAGCCGCTCGACGGGTTAGCGGTCAGCGTGACCGGTGCCCCCGCGTTATATCCAGACACGCATTTGCTGCCGCAGTTTATGAGCCTGTCGCCGGAAGTTACCGTTCCGTTGCCGGTCTTGGCGACCGAAAGCGATTGGACCGCGACATTTGCTGCTCCCATTTGTGCTCCGATATAGTCTCCGACCTCGCCGGCGGCGGGAGTGCTGCATACCAGATCTGCACACAACGCCTTGTGCGTTATTGCGTCGTATGCTCCGGTGTAATTGTATGTTTCGTAACGCCTGATCACGGACCGTGTGTCAAAGTGCAGAGCTCCGGAATTTCCGCGGTGCTGGCGATTGCCGTTCGTGTTGCCGCTGACGGTCGGATCGGTCTGAATGATCTCCCACGCAACCTCGGTCTGTGCCGCGTCCTGGGGAACGACGGGATTGTTCGACATCAATTCGTCGAGCGTGACTTCGCGCGTCATTTCGGTCTTAAAGACCTTGACCCATTGGGCGTCACCGTACAGGTCCGGGCGTTCCGGCGGTTCCGGTGCTTCAAAGTTTGCCTCGAGTACCGGCGGATCGCCGACGACGGCCGGGGGAATTATGACGTACACCGGAGCCACGATCGCGATCGGCGGGTTAAACCCGATGAGCGTGCCCGGATTGGCGGCATCCTCTATCAGCCAGCGATAGTGCGTCGCCGTCGGAGTTGCGGTAAGCGACACGCCGAAATGCTCGCAGCCGGCGTTGTTGTAATTTGCCCCGCCCATATAACAGGAACCACCGAAGGCACCGCCGCCGGCGTATGGCATGGTCGTTTGGTCAAAACTCCCGTTCGTATATGTGCTCGTCCAGCGGACGAGTGTGCCGGTCGCGGTCGCGGTAATCTGGGCCGCCCCGTAACGCTGATACGAGAACGAATAGCTGACGGCACTCGGTTGGAGCCCGTCGAGTTCGATCTCAAATCCGTGCCCGTCGTGGCCTGAGTGGTTGACCACGTCGAAATTGCCCAGTTGGCCGTAGATTGCCGCGGTTTGCGCCTGAGAGACGGCCGCTGTGAAAAAAATGCCAAGGGCCAGCAACACTATTTTCATTGCCGCACCCGCGATCGATCTCGCCGCCTGAGATGCTGTCGCGGACGAGGTTCTTACAGTTTTGTTTTGTTCAGTCAGTTTCATTTATCCCCTTTTGTGCTCGAAGGCTTGTTGTTTTGTTTCGGCGGCGTTCGCCCCGATGATGAACAGTGCGGCACGGCGGCGGGAAAAGACACTGTCAGGAAAATTTGTTTTATGGCAGGCGGATCAGGGGTGGTGAAGACAGATCGAAGTTCAAAGTTTCTTTGACTTCTGTTTCAGCTATGAGATATACTTGCATTCTCGCAAGTATTTATATGAGGCAGCTTAGCTTAGTAAAAAGTCTATCCCACCTTCAGGAAGAACAAAAGCACGCCGAAGAGGTTTTGCTCGATGCCGTCGGGATCGCCCTGACGCGCGGGACGTTGAGCGAATTTGTCGGAGACGCAAGTACGGGACGCACCGGCATCGTGCTCAATCTGCTGGCGAAATTGACGGCTCTCGGCGAGGTTTGTGCGGTGGTCGATGCATGCGACGGGTTTGACCCGTGTTCGGCGGCACTGGCGGGCGTCGTGCTCGACAACCTGCTCTGGGTGCGTTGCGGCGGCGATCTCGAGCGGTCGTTTACGGCGGCCGACTATCTCGTTCAGGCCAAAGGGTTCGGGGCGATCTGGCTAAACTTAAGCGGGCTCTCGCAGCAAAAATTGCGGATGGTGCCGCGGACGTATTGGTACCGCTACCGCACGCGGATCAAGGAAACGCCGACGCTGTTTGTCGTCACGGCGGACGAACCGGTCGCCGGTTCGGCGTCGCACCAGTCGTTCGAGATATCACGCACGAACACGGTCTGGTCGGGGCTCGGGCGGTACAAGCTTTTGCGCGAATTTCATCTCGATCTGCACTCACGCAAGCATTTTTTCAGCCAACCCGGGACGGTCCGCATAGGGTTCGACTACAGCGATGTCTAAGGTGTATGCGTGCATCATTTCACAAACTGCGGGACAGGACGCCGAGATACTTCTGGCGATCGCCTATGGGTTTGCTTATCGGGTCGAGATGCTCGGGGACGGCGTGCTGTTTGACGTCAGCGGGCTTGAAAAACTGGTCGGCGATGAAAAACGGATCGCCCGGAAAATAGTGAAGGAGCTTGAGAACAACGATATTTCCGGCAATGTCGCCGTCGCCGAGAGCGTCGAGACCGCCCTGCTGCTCGCACGCGAGAACCGCGGACTCAACCACACGGTCGCCTCGACGGACACATTTCGCCAATTGCCGCTCAGGAATCTCGCGATCGACCGCGACACGATCGGCGTTTTCGAGGCACTCGGCCTGAGCCGTATCGAGGATCTTGACCAGATCCCGGCCAATGAACTCGTCGCTCGCTACGGACACGATTTTCAAAATGTAATTGACGTCATCGGCCAAAAGGACAAACGCGACGTCGTGCCGAACGTCCGCGAGACCGACGCGAGATGGGCGTACGAACTAGATTTTCCGGTCGACGATTTTGAGCAGCTCATCTTTATCGTCAACCGCGGTTTGGAGGAGATGCTTGCCGCCGCCAACCATCACGGTTGGAGCACCGAGCAGATCGACATCCGGTTCAAGGTCGATAAAAAAGGCGATAAAGCGTATGAGATCAAAACGTCGTTCCCGACGCTCGAGCGTGGGTTCTGGCTCAAGCTGATAAATCTGCGGATCTCGGTCGACCCGCCCGAGGCAGGCATCACAGCGGTCGGCGTGACGGCACATTTTACTAGGCCGCGGCCCGCTCAGAGCGGACTCTACGCCGCGTCGAAACCGCAGCCCGAGAGCCTGCTGCTGACCGTCGGCAAGATCAAAAAGCTCGTCGGCGAGGACAACGTCGGCGTGCCCGTTCTGCTCGAAAAACGCATTGAGCGGCCATTCGCTCTCGACGCCGACCGTTTGCCCGAGGGCAAAGAGAGGCACGCCGAACCGAAAGCTCCGGTCATCGCATTTACCTACTACGAACCGCCGGTCGCGGCCGAGGTCCTGGTGCGAAACAAGCAGCTCGTCTATCTGCGGACGCCGTATTTCGGCGGACGTGTCGCGGCGTGCAGCGGGGTCTGGCGGCTCAATTCGCGTTGGTGGGAAAAGGCCTGGGACACGCAGGAATGGCACGTCGAGATCGAAGGCGGCGGCGTCTACCGCCTGCGAAAAACGTGCAACGAATGGCTGGTCGTTGGCGAATTTGATTGACCGTGTTTTACGAACTTCACACACGCTCCGCGTTCAGTTTCCTGTCTTCGGGTTCGCTGCCCGAGGATATTGCCGTGCGTGCGGCCGAATTGGGGATGGCGGCGGTCGGGATGATGGATCGCGACACGGTCTCGGGTGCGGTGCGGTTTCATCTCGAGGCTAAGGAGCAGGGTGTCAGGGCGATGGTCGGGGCCGAGATCACGCTCGAGGACGGCAGCCTCTTGCCGCTGATGCCGATGGATCTCGCGGGTTATCAAAATCTCTCACGGCTCATCACGACCGTGAAATTGCGTAATAAGAAGGGCGAGCATTTCGCAACGCGTGCGGACATCGAGGAGCACGGCCGCGGGCTACTCTGCCTATCGGGCGGAGCGGACGGATTTGTCCATCGCCAAATAAAGCAGCGAAAGGGGCAGGACGCCGTCGGCTGGCTCAAATATGTGTTCGAAGACCGCCTCTACCTCGAACTCCAACGCCATCATCTGCCGCACGAGGAAGACGTCAACCAGACGCTCCTCGGGCTCGCTCACAAGTTCCGCATTCCCTATTTCGCCAGCAACGGGCCGTACTATGCCGCGCAGCGTGACCGCGAGCTTTTCGACGTTTTCACCTGCATCAAAAATCACTGCACGATCGAGGACGCCGGCCGTCTGATCTCTGAGAACAGCGAGCGGTATATGAAATCGGCGGCGCAGATGCTGTACCAGTTTGACGATTACCAGCAGGCGGTCGCAACGACCGAGGAGATCGCCGCGAGAGTGAAATTTTCGATGGACGAGCTCGGCTACACGTTCCCCGATTATCCCGTGCCGGTGGGCGAGACGATGGACTCGTACCTCCGCAAACAGGCGGAAAAAGGTGCTGTCTGGCGATATTGGGCACTGACGCCAAAGGTGCGTCAAAAGCTCGATTACGAGCTGAATATGATTGCCAAGCTCAAGCTCGCCGGCTATTTTCTGCTCGTATGGGACATATCGCAATTTTGCCGTTCGGAGAAAATACTCTCACAGGGACGCGGGTCCGCGGCAAATTCGGTCGTCTGCTACGCCCTCGGCATCACGGCCGTCGACCCGATCGAGGCCGATCTGCTGTTCGAGCGTTTTCTCTCCGAGGAGCGGACCGAGTATCCGGACATCGACATCGACCTGCCGTCGGGCGACGACCGCGAACGCGTCATCCAGCACGTCTATCAAAAATACGGCGAACGTGGTGCCGGTATGACGGCAAACGTCATCAGCTATCGCGGACGATCGGCGGCACGCGAGGTGGGCAAGGTGTTCGGGTTTGACGAAGCGTCGCTCAAGCGTCTGGCCAAGCTAATTCCGCATTACGGCACGCACACCCGTGCCGAGATGATGGCGCGGTTCATCGAGGCGGGCTTTGACCCGAACGATAATTATCGTATCGCCAAATATATGGAGATGTACGCCCGCGTGCTCGATTATCCGCGGCACCTCGGCCAGCATTCGGGCGGAATGGTCATAAGCTTAGGACGGCTCGACGGCGTGGTTCCGCTCGAACCCGCGTCGATGCCCGGACGCAACATCATCCAGTGGGACAAGGACGACTGCGAACGCCTCGGCATCGTCAAAGTCGACCTTTTGGGACTGGGGATGATGGCCGTCATCCGCGATACGCTGACGCTGATCGAGGAACACCGCGGCGAAAAGGTCGATCTAGGCCGCCTGCCGAAAAACGACCCGGCCGTCTACCGAGCCCTGCAGGACGCCGACACGATCGGTATGTTTCAGGTCGAAAGCCGCGCCCAGATCAACTTTTTGCCGAAATCGCGGCCCGAAAATTTTTACGACATCGTCGTTCAGGTCGCCATCATTCGCCCGGGCCCGATCGTCGGCAAGATGCTCAGCGGCTATATCGCCCGCCGGATGGGGAAGGAGGCGGTCGACTATATGCACCCGTCGTTCGAGCCGATACTTAAACGCACTTTGGGCGTCCCGCTCTTTCAGGAGCAGTTGCTGCGAATGGCGATGACGATCGCCGGATTTTCAGGCGGTGAGGCCGAGGAACTGCGGCGTGCACTCGGGTTCAAACGTGCGGACAAACGCCTCGCCAAGATCGAGACGCGTCTGCGTTCCGGTATGGCAGACAAGAATATCACCGCCGAGACGCAGGACCGCATCGTCAAGAGCATCCTCGCCTTTGCCAACTACGGTTTCCCTGAGTCGCACGCGGCGAGCTTTGCTCTGCTGACATACGCATCAGCTTACCTAAAGGTGCATTATCTGGCCGAATTTACGACCGCGATGCTCAACAATTACCCACTCGGATTTTACGCACCGGCGACGCTCATCAAGGACGCCCAGCGGCACGGCCTGCATTTTAACGCGATCGATATCAACCGCTCTGAACGCCTTTTTACCATCGAGGACGGCCGCGTCCGTATCGGCCTGAAATACGTCAAAGGCCTCCGCCACAGTGTCGCCGAAGCCATCGTCGCGGGCCGCACATGCACAAGCCCGCGCGTAAGCAAGGGCGATAGCGAACCATTTGGAGACGGATCTTATACCAGCGTCGAAAACCTCATCACCCGCGTGCCCGCGATCAATAAAAAAGAGATCCGTGCCCTCAGCCTTTCCGGTGCTCTCAATTTTGAAAGTACCGTTCACCGCCGCCAGGCACTCTGGGAATCGGAACTCGCGATCCAACCCGCCGGCGAGCTTTTCAAAAAGCTCCCCTCCTTACAAAGGAGGGGAGGCAGCGAAGCTGACGGGGTGGTTCTCAATGCGGAAGAATCGCCCGCGTTTATTCACCAAATGACCGAGTGGCAACTAATGGAGACCGACCTGATGACGACCGGCATCACGATCGGCAAGCACCCGATGCGGTTCCTCCGCGAAGAGTTGACCAAGCACGGCGTGCTCGCCGCCAGCCAGACCACGCATCTGAAAAAGCGTGACGTCGTCACCGTTGCCGGTGCCGTCATCGTCCGTCAACGCCCGAGCACGGCTAATGACGTCGTTTTTATAACGATGGAGGACGAGACCGGATACTCCAATTTCATCGTGATGCCCGATGTTTTTGACCGCTTTCGCTCGACGATCATCTCGAGCGATTTTCTGCTCATCCGCGGCATCGCCGAGGAGGGCGGCATGATCAAGGCTCTATACTTCGAACAGATCAACGCATTTATCAGCAAGATCGGCTCACACGATTTTCAGTAGGAAGGACATCGCACCAGCACCTTCGGAGGACGAACCGACAGCAAACAAAATAGGCGGCAAACCCAAAAGTTGCCGCCCACGGAGAATACCTATCAACCAAATACTAGAGTGCGAAATTAAAGCTGACAAACCCCGTCGCCTTGACCGGTTGCCCATCGCGGACGAACGGGCGAAACTTCCATTTACGGACGGCATCCTTGGCAGCACCCTGGAGCATCGATGGGCCGCTGGCGTTTTGGACAGTAGCGACGTCGCCATTTTCATCAACGGTCAATTCGACCTTTACGATACCGGTCGTACGGGTCGTTTTTGCCGCCGACGGATAAACTGGCGGCGGTTGCCTGGTCGCGTAGGCCACGAGCGATCCGACATCGATCGGGCCGCCGTTATTGGCCGGAGCAGTCACTGCTGCCGCACTTTCGTCCTTTTTCGGCATTTCCCTAACCGGGGGTGGGGTCGACGGAACGTAAACCGGTTTCTCAGTATTAGCCGCCGTCGAGCCAACAGTCTTAACCTCTCGTTCACGGACGCTCGCGGGTTTAATGTCGGTAACCGGCTTCATTTGCGGTTGGTTTACCGGAGGCGGCGAAGACGGCGAGGTGTTGGCGGCCACCAGATTACCGCCCATTACCTCAGACGGAACATCATTTACCGCACTGACGACCGTGCTACGCGAATTGGCCAATTCCTCACGGGCGTCGGCTACACCATCCTTCCAACGACGGGAGTCATAATCGTCGCGGCCGAGCATGCCTCGCGAAGTGCTTGCAGCCTCGACCAGGATCATTGCGTCAGCGGTTTTCTTTATATCTTTAGCGATCTCTTTCGATTGAGTAATAACGAGTTCGAGCGTCTCGCGCATCTTCTCGAGGTCATTAGCGGCCTCAAGCGGCAACGTCCGATCCGAAACGCTGAGCCCAAGAGCGTGATAACGCTCCGCACGGCCGCGGGCACCCTTGACAACCTGGCTCGCGACCGCGTTATAAAACTGAGCTGCATTTGGCTTAGTGGTTTTCTGAGCGTTGTAGGCCTCGTTGAGAAAGTCCTGTGCTCGTTTGAAATCACCCTGCTCGAGATAGCTATTCATCAGCAGAACATTGGCGACAGCCTGAACGGATGGATCCGCGGTCTCGCGACGAATATTCTCGAGTTCGTAGATCGCCGCATTGTAGTTGCGAACGACAATAAAG
>JAYVUD010000420.1:0-2972 GCA_043788335.1 Chloracidobacterium sp.
AGCCTTTGGAATCTGAAACTATTAACACTCTGCCTTCTGCTAACTTCAAATCAAAAATCTCGGTAAACCCTATTCTAGACGTCGTGTGCTCAGAAATCTCACCTTTTAGCTTGTCCAAACTCCTACGATCAGTTCGGTAGTTTGTGCCGATTATTGCCTTATCCGAATCTCGCACGCCGAAAATCAACCAACCAAAGTCCTTTCCTTTGAGATTCGCCTCGTTTGAAAGCGCAGAGAAGTACTTTCCGAGTTTGTCGAAAGTGAAATCGTTCTTGGCCTCCTTGAATTCCAACCATTCGGTTTCCGCAGGCAACCGTCGGAATTGATCGAGCAGTATTTTGGATTCTTCAATATCCATTTGGAAAAACAAAAAGTTTTAATCCGCAAACGCCACGCTCAGTTGTTTTAGCGGTATTGAGTTGCGTGTGTCGAGGTCGTCGACGCCGTCACGCTTGACGTAGTTATACAGAATGTCCCGCTGTTGCGGAATAAAGCCGGCTTCGCGGATCTGGTAGCGGAGGTCGCGTTCGGTGGCCTCGTTGTTGGCTCCGGCGGCGGAGACGACGTTTTCCTCGATCATTATCGAGCCCATATCATCGGCACCAAATCGGAGAGCGGTCTGGCCGATCTTGAGGCCCTGGGTCAGCCACGACGCCTGGATGTGCAGGACATTGTCGAGGAATAGGCGGCCGACCGAGAGCATTTTGAGATAATCGATGCCGGTCGGTTCCTCGGTGATCTTGCGGCCGAGGGCGGTGTTTTCGCGTTGGAATGTCCAAGAAATAAACGCCGTAAAGCCGCCGGTGCGGTCCTGCAGATCGCGGATCTTTTGCAGGTGAGCGACCCGGTGCTCGACGCGGTCGCCGATGCCGAACATCATCGTCGCCGTTGTGCGGAGGCCGACATTATGCGCCGCCTCCATCACGTCGAGCCACTGCTGTGAGGTACATTTGGTCGAGACGCGGCGTCGAACCTCGTCGTCGAGTATCTCGGCGCCGCCGCCGGGCATCGAGTTGAGGCCGGCGTCCTTCAGCCGCTGCATTATCGTCAGGTAATCGAGGCCGCTGATCAGGTGAATATTGTGGACCTCAGGCGGCGAAAAGCAATGGAGCTGAAACTTGGGGTATTTTGCGTGCAACGTGCTCAGCAGATTTTCGTACCACTCGATATTAAAATCGGGATGCAAACCGCCCTGCATCAGCACGCCGGTGCCGCCGAGATCGATCGTCTCGTCGATGCGTGAGCATATCTCGTCCATCGTGTGAACGTACGTTTCGGGCTTGCCCGGCCGCCGGTAAAAGGCGCAGAACGTGCAGACGACGTTGCAAACATTGGTATAATTGATATTTCGGTCGATAATGTACGTGACCACATCGCCCGGATTTTTCCGTTGGCGGATCTCGTCCGCGGCGACGCCGATACGGGCGACATCGTTCGATTCGAGCAGGGCAGTACAGTCCGCGGCCGTCAGTCGTTCATCGGCGAGGGCTTTGTCGAGAATAGCTTGAATTGACGCTTTCATTCATTTTATTTTAGCAAAGTACTATGGCAAAACGTAAAACAGGGGAGAGTGCGACCCGGTCACTGACGTTGATCATGACCAAATCGACGAACGAATTTGGCTGGCATTTCTTGCCGGTCGAGGCCGAGGTGGTCGAGCAGTTCGCGTTTGAGGGCAAGTCGAAGCGTGTCGTTTGCACGCTCAACGGCGAGTATTCATTCCAATGTGCCCTGATGCCATCGGGCGGGACATTCTACATCATCGTCAACAAAAAGATCCGCGACTCACTAGGTATCGTCGCCGGCGACCCCGTCCGCGTCGACCTCGTCCGCGACGAGAGCCAGTACGGCCTGCCCATACCGGACGAACTTCGTGAGGTACTCGACCAAGACCCGGACGGCGACCGCATGTTCCACGCCCTTACCGCCGGAAAACAGCGCGGGATGCTCTATTACATCGGCAAGATCAAGGACGTCGACAAACGCATCCACGCCTGCCTGATCTTTATCGATCATCTCCGCCGCAACGACGGCAAACTTATCAACCGAGAACTCAACGAAGAGCTCAAACGGCCTATGTTCTAGGCACCTCCTTAAAGCCGCTCGATCTTGTGTTTCAGCACCCTAATCTTGGTCGGTTGCGAGATACCTAGGATACTCTGGGCCCCGTACTGTTGCCATGTGGTAATGGCTTGGGTATAACGGTCTCTCGCAGACTGGGTGAGCTTGCGGCGTTGGTCGGGGTTCAGGCCGGCTTTTTTTGCGAGGGCGATATCTACATTGCCCTGGCGGACGAGGTAAAAGCCGTTGAGTGATTCGCCGTAGCCGGCATCTTTTTCGCGGGCGATGCGGTCGATCTCGCCGGCGGCATTGGTGTAGATTCCACGGGCCCGCTCCGCCTCGCCGCGGAGCACGAGTTCGTCGGCGAATGCAAATTTTGCCTCCCAGCGTTTTTGCTGGTAGTCAAAATTTGCCGGGTCGGCGACGATCAGTTCGTCCAGTATCTTAATTGCCTCGGCATAGGCGGTTTGCGACGCGGCGGTGTCACCCATACGCATTCGGGTCGAGGCGATCGCGCTGAGGACGCTGCTCAGCAACAGGCGGTTCTCGAGATTGCTGCGATCTCCCTCATATTCGGCCCTAAAAGCGCGCTCGGTGGTCAGCTGATCTTTGAGCCCATTTTGATAATCGCCCGACTCAAACTCGTAGGTTCCGTAGTTAAACATCGTCGCGTTAAAGAGTGCCGAGTTGAGCACCTCGTCGGACTGTAGCACGAGTATCCGTTTGGTGATCTCGACATTGCGAGCGCCGATCGCAAGAGCCTCTGACCGCATACGACGGGCGAGTTCCGGGTCGTCATCGTCATCGGCGTCACGGGCGAGGATGGTCAGATTGGTCGCGACGCGGTCTGAGGCGGCGGCATAGATATTGTTGGTCCTGATGTGGTCAGGGTCTTTTTTAAGTATCTGGTC
>JAYVUD010000421.1:0-3163 GCA_043788335.1 Chloracidobacterium sp.
GTATGTCCAGACTAGTTAAAGCACCGACCGGAACCGAATTGACCTGTAAGAATTGGCTGATCGAGGCCGCTTACCGAATGATCCAGAACAATCTGGACCCGGACGTCGCGTTCGATCCTGACAATTTGATCGTTTACGGCGGGCGGGGGCGGGCGGCGAGAAACTGGGAGTGTTTTGACGGGATATTGCGTTCATTGAGAGAGCTCAACGAAGACGAGACGCTTTTAGTTCAATCGGGCAAGCCGGTCGGAGTTTTTAGGTCGCACACCGACGCCCCGCGGGTGCTGATCGCGAACACAAATATCGTGCCGCATTGGGCGACGCAGGAGCAGTTCGATCAATACGAACGCGACGGACTGATGATGTACGGCCAGATGACCGCCGGTTCATGGATATATATCGGAACGCAGGGCATCTTGCAGGGAACGTACGAGACGTTCGGCTCGCTGGCACGCCAGCACGGTTGGGGCACGCTGGCCGGAAAGCTCGTTCTGACCGCCGGATTAGGCGAAATGGGCGGTGCTCAGGCTCAGGCGATCACCTTTAACGGCGGTGTCGGGCTGCTCGTCGATGTCGATCCGTGGCGGATCGAGCGGCGTCTGCAGCTGCGGCAGGTCGACTATGTCGCCGACAGTTTTGACGAAGCCCTTGCCACCGCCTGGCACGCGATGGACAATCTTGAGCCGAAGTCCATCGCGCTCTGCGGCAACGCCGCTGACGTGCATTGGAAATTGCTCGAACGCGGTGTTGTACCCGACGTGGTCACCGACCAGACGTCCGCCCACGACGTGCTTTACGGCTACATTCCGGTCGGGCTCGATCTGGAACAGGCGGCAGCATTGCGAAAATCGAACCAAGCCGAGTACGAAGAGCGTGCGATGGCGTCGATGGCGAAACACGTCGAGGCAATGCTCGAATTTCAAAAGCGGGGTTCGATCGTTTTCGATTATGGCAACAATCTTCGCCAGCGGGCTTTCGATCACGGCGTCGGCAACGCTTTCGATTATCCTGGTTTTGTCCCGGCGTACATCCGGCCGCTTTTCTGCGAGGGCAAGGGCCCGTTTCGCTGGGTCGCACTCTCAGGAGACAAAGACGATATCTACCGTACGGACGAGGCGATCATGAACCTCTTTCCGGAGAACGACCACCTCGCCCGCTGGCTGACGATGGCTCAATCACAGGTCCAATTTCAGGGCTTGCCCGCCCGCATCTGCTGGCTCGGCTATGGTGAACGCGCCAAGGCCGGCCTCAAACTTAACGAAATGGTCGCATCCGGCGAGCTAAAAGCCCCGATCGTCATCGGCCGCGACCATCTCGACTGCGGCAGCGTCGCCTCGCCCAACCGCGAAACCGAATCGATGCTCGACGGTAGTGATGCCATCGCCGACTGGGTTTATCTCAACGCGATGATCAACGCCGTCGGCGGAGCCACTTGGGTCTCGGTTCACCACGGCGGCGGCGTCGGCATCGGCTACAGCCTCCACGCCGGCCAGGTCATCGTCGCCGACGGCACTCCCGAAGCGGCAAAACGCATCGAACGCGTCCTAACCACCGACCCCGGAATGGGCATCATCCGACATGCGGATGCAGGTTATGAGATCGCGAGGGATTTTGCGAGTAAGAATGATGTTAATATTCCGATGAAGCGAGGAATAAGCTGATGGAAGCATTGATCTGCCCCGAGTGCGGCGGCAGGGTAGAACCGCCGGCCGTAGGAAACGAGTACGCGAAGTGCGTCTATTGCTCGACCAATTTTCGCATCGGGCGGCCCGTTCCGGTGTTTCGAAACGACTCGGCACCCGTGCAAGCATGGCCGGCGTCCGGGCCGTCCCGACCCGTGGGAGCAAGTTTTATTATTGCGATCGTAGCGGCTGCGGTCATCTTTGCGGCGTTCGAGTTCCTGTCCGTTCAAAAGCGGACGAGCGAAACGGTCAATTCCGCCCAAAAATCGGCGAACGATGCCCGCGCCGCCGCAAACGCATTGAAAGGCGTCGCCGATAATATGGCAAACGCCGCGCGCCAGATCGGAATAAGTAATGCATTCCCTTCGCCGACTCCTGCTCGCCGTACTACGGGCAAATAGGGGCGAGAATTGCCAATTGGCCTCGGTGACGGATCGTTATATTTCGGCGTGTGTGAACTTGAGCAAGAGTGGAAAATTACGAACAGATCAACTACCTCGACTGTCCGCACTTTACCGTGGGCCGGGCCGACCAGTGGGGCGAACACGGCTATATGTTGTTCGATGATAAAGTATTTTTTTACGAGGAAGACCGTAAAGACCAATGCTCGAGCGTTAGCTCGCCGATGCCGGTAAGCGATTTTTTGGCGTACGCCGAGCAACAACTGATATCCATCCCGGATGACTTTATGGCAAAGTTGACCGACATTTCAAAATGAATCAAATGACAAACAATGAACAGGGCGAGTTGATCGCCACATTAAAAGTACGATTTGAGAACAATATGGCCCGACACACGGGACTCGATTGGAGTAAGGTACAGACTAAGCTCGAATCGAATGACGAAAAACTGTTTGCGATCAGCGAGATGGAACGCACGGGCGGCGAGCCTGATGTTGTCGGCTTCGATGATCAGACGGGCGAATTTATCTTCTACGACTGCTCCGAGGAAAGCCCGAAGGGCCGCCGAAGCCTCTGCTACGACCGCGAAGCTCTCGACGCACGCAAGGAAAATAAGCCAAAACATAGTGCCGTCGGCCTTGCCGCTGAGATGGGCGTTGATCTCCTTTCGGAAGAAGAGTATTGGGGGCTGCAGCAGCTCGGGCAATTTGACCTAAAAACCTCGAGCTGGCTCAAAACGCCATCTGAGATCAGGAGCTTAGGCGGAGCGATCTTCGGCGACCGCCGCTTTGGGCGCATTTTCACCTATCACAACGGTGCCGAATCGTATTATGCCGCCCGCGCGTTCCGCGGTTCACTGCGGGTCTGAGATGACGACCGCGAGATTGATGCGGCCATGCCAACATCGTCGTTCCGCAGTTCTTTGATTCATCACAAATATCGCCGATCCAGGCATATGGACCACAAAACCCCGGCGGTCACGAGCAGTATTTCTGGGTTATTTGCCGGAAATGGTATCCCATTGCCGCCAACGTAATTCCGTGAGCAAAATCGCGTGGGTGAAAGCGTACCAGTTTGTAC
>JAYVUD010000422.1:0-2116 GCA_043788335.1 Chloracidobacterium sp.
CGCACGATATCTGGATCGACCCGACGAACGGACATCGGATGCTGTTTGGGTTTGATCAGGGACCGGCTGTCACTTTCGACAGCGGCAATACCTGGAGCGGCTATTATCAGATACCCATCGCCCAGCTTTACAAAGTCGCGACCGATACACGATATCCATACTGGGTAATGGGTTCGCAGCAGGACACAGGCGCTGTCATGACCCGTAGCCGCGGTGACTTAGGCCAGATCACTAACCTCGATTGGTATCCGCTGCAATCTTCTGAGTTTGGAACTGCCGTGCCTGATCCGCTAAAACCCACCACGATATATGGCGTCGGTTACGGCCTCGGACAAGGGAACGGCATGACCAAGATCGATATCGAGACGGGCCAGTGGGGTAATGTCGCACCAAACTTCGGCACCGACAGAAACCTATATACCGAGGGACGCGATTCGTGGAAACGCTTTGACACGGCATTCGAACCAAAGGCGATGTATGCCGGTTACAACTGCATCCTCGTGACGCGCGACGGCGCCGAGACTTGGAAAGCGTTTAGCCCTGATCTCACCACGCCAAAGGGCCAGCCGCTCGTGCCGTGTGGCGTGGCGCCGACTCCGACGCCCACTCCCGCTCCCGGAGCAACGCCTGCTCCACAGGCCTTCCCGGCACCGCGTGGCTCGATATCGGATTTCTCGATCTCGACCGTCAAGCGAGGCATCATTTGGTCGGGCAGCAGCACCGGACAGATCTACAATACGTTGGATGGCGGCAAGTCGTGGAATAACGTGACGAATTTCACCGATCTGCCGGCAAACGCAAATTTTGTGACGGTCGAAGCCGGACACAATGATGTCAATACCGCGTACGCTGTCGCAAACCTCGGGTTCGCCAGAGGTGCCGCTCCGACCGGCCCCGAACAGCACTACATCTATCGTACACATGACGGCGGCAAATCTTGGACACGCATTGTTACCGGATTGCCGGTCGAAGAGCGGACCGGCAGCCAGGTCCATGTCATTCGCGAAGATCCTAAGCAAAAAGGATTGCTTTTCGTTGGGACCGAGACGACCGTTTACGCATCATTTGATGATGGCGATCACTGGCAGACACTGCGGCAAAATCTGCCGAGCACGTCGATCCGCGACATGGTGTTTCACACTGACCATCAGATGAACGATCTCGTGATCTGCACCTACGGACGCGGATTTTGGGTGCTCGATGATATGAGCCCGCTCCGTGAGGTAGCGGCAAAGGCACAGACGATCGCCTCGGCTCCGGCGTATTTGTTCCAGCCGGGTGATGCGATCCGCTCGCGGGAAAACGGCAATTGGGACCAGCCGATGAATCCCGAGCTGCCCCACGCGGAAAACCCGCCTTTCGGAGCGCTCATCTATTATCACCTCAGTAAAAAGCCTGCTGGCGATATCAAGCTGCAGGTTTTAGACTCGGCGGGCAAGCTGGTCCGCACAATTACCAGCGTCATCCCCGCGAAATTTGATCGGCCGCCATACCCCGATTATTGGTTAAAATCGCCCGAATCGCGTGCTCTCTCGACGAATATCGGGACGAACAGAACAAACTGGAACCTCCGTTACGACGACCCTCCGGGATACAATCCGGACATCAACAATCAGATGAATGCCGCACCGGTAGGCGACGTCACTCCCGGACCGCACGGGCCGCTGGTTCTGCCTGGTACTTACACCCTCAAACTCGTGGTTGACGGTGCGACATACACGCAGACCGTCGTCGTACACAACGATCCGCGTATCGGCGAGAGTCCTAAAATGATGGCGTCACTTCGAGCTCAAAACAAACTAGCGATGGCTGCATGGGCCGGGATGAAAGACAGCTACGACGCCAACGAGGAAGTCGCTGGCATACGAGCTCAACTCGCGAAGATCACCACCGGTTCACCTCCGGCTGATGTCTCAGCTGCAGCAACCGCACTCGGTACCAAACTCGCAACTTTCGGCGGCGCAATTGCTCCTGGCGGACGCGGCGGTTTCGGCGGCGGCGTTGTCCGGGCACCGGGCAGCATCCTGGCGTTTTCGGCGATAAGCGGCACATTCTATACCGTCCTTGGCCCGCTTTCGCAAAACGGCATCGATATGCCGCCGACTCCGGGGCTTAT
>JAYVUD010000423.1:0-10139 GCA_043788335.1 Chloracidobacterium sp.
AGGATGTCCAGGATGGCGTGACCCAATTCGTGGGCCACGACGCTCGCCCCGTCGCACGCGAATACGACCTTGTGCGTGACCGGATCTTTGATGTAGAAGAATCTCAACGCCTGGCGGTCGTAGTATGCGTTCAGGTCTTCGCCAGCCCGCACCATCACCATCAGGACGTTGGTCGCGGTCCAGTGGGTTATGGCCTTTTTGCTGTGGGCGATTGCATATTTCAGCGACGTGCCGATTGTTATCGCACTCGTAGCGGCCTGCCAAGCCAGGGAGCCTTCCTGCTGTCCGCCGCCCAAATAGCCTTGTATCGCGACGGGAAGTGGGGAAGACCCGATTTCGACTTTCGCCGACAACTCGGGCGTGGTGGGGTCGTCGTAATAGTAGTGGATCGGGCCGGTGGTTATCGCCCTGGGCGTCCTGCCGCCTGGGATGCCCTTGTTGATTACAATCTTAGACCTGTTGACCGTAGTAGCCATGATACCTCCTGTATTTGGTCTTGCAACATATATAGGGGTAAAGGGGTGGAATGTGTTTGACCAAAAAATGTTTGAGCGGAAAGAACAGATCATCCGCGAGCAGCGGACCATCGAGGCGATGAAGAAGGGTTTGATGGGGGCGGAAGGAAAATTGTGTCGCATCGCACGAACTTTCGGCGACCCGATCTTCAGGCAGGGCGGGGCCAACTTCGACGCCTCATATTTGCCCGACTACGACGACTTGGGAGAGGATGAAATTCCCACGATGGACGAGGAGGAAGTGAGTTACAGGATCGGAATGCACTTCGACGGCATGCGGCGTGGCATCCATATGGAGATCATGTGGCAAGAAGAGTTCCGCGAGTTGCGTGTCTACTTCAAGGGCGGCTTGGTGTACCAGGAAATAGCGAACCAACTCGACGGCTATCACCCCGTCGAGGAGTGGGAGAAAATAGTCGAAGACTTGTACGACAAGGTGAAAAAATCCGACAGGATCACCCGCAAGGAAGACGCCAAGGTCGCCGCCGTCGAGGCCCGCCGCAGGCAGCACGACTTTCTGGACGCGATGCGATTGAAATGGGGGATCTGATGGGTTAAAATGACCGACCCCTCTAATATATAGAAAAGGACTCTACCATGGAAAATCAACTTATAGAACTGACTGGATTGGGTTTCGTTGTCTGCCCCAACGGGCAGGGCAAGTGGGAAGTCGTTCGATTCTTCGACGGCAAGATCGTCTTCGCAACCGCCGACACTTATGAAGAGGCCGTCGGACAGGCCCACGAGAAGTTGCGGCAGCCGAAATTGCAGGAATACACCGCGACGGTTAGATACCACCGGGGACTTGGCGTCGAATACAAAACACTCCCGGCGATCCAGGCGTTGACCTTGGACGAGGCGAGGCGGGCGGCGTCAGAGCAGGCAGAACAATTATTGGGTGCCTCAGGCGTTGAGATTCGAGAGGTCAGGGTTAGGCCGAAGGGGTGATGCCCGGTCAAATTTTTACGGCCACGCTGGATACATACTCCTGGACCGTCTCTACAAGGAGAAGAATTATGGACGACTTCAAGACTGAAAAGTGGACGCTCGATGATGGCCGAAGGGCCGAGCGTCGGGTCACGGAAAATGTTAATCCTACCGGAGAGGCGGAACGAGTCGTAGAGCTTCACGTCGAAGACGAGCGACCGCTCCGACTCCAACAGCGGGTTGTAGAAAAACGAAGGCCGTTCGTTTACGAGCGTGAAATTCACACCATCGACAAGTCTGGAAACGTGGTGGAGAAGAAGATCGAGGCCGTCGAACCAAAGATCCAGATGCAGTTGGTCGAACACGTCGCCACCCCGGCTGGCGTCAGTGCCTTGTCCGTGGAAGACCCGGCGGCGGGTAACGACTGCCACGTCACGAAAGAAGAAATGATCGAAACCATCGTCAGTGCCGTCCGGGCGTTGAAGGAAGAATTCGCTGCGGCCTTGCCGCAGTCCGTCGTCGCCGCCCCAGGTAGCCTTGCGGATCAGATCGGTCGCCGACTCAATGAGGACCAGCCCAAGGCCGATACCGGCGGTATGGACAAGATACTGTGGGGGGTGATCGTGATACTCGTGATCGGATTGGGGTATGTAATTTTCGGGATGTGAACAATGCCTGAAGAGTGGAGAGGACTGTGGGGCGGTAGTGTTTTTTTACACAACCGCCCTTTTTATTCCATCGAAAATATCGAGGACGAAGAACGACCCGCATCTCCGATAAGAGAGATGCGGGTCGTCAAGTCGTTGTACGATTTGAATAAGTCGGCTGCCGATTGGGGCTTCCATGACTTTACGGAGGCGTAATCAGGTCCGACGCTTGTAGCTGGTAAGGGATCGAGTATATCGCCGAGGGCGTGGTGTTGGCCCCCGTGTAGGAGTAGATCGTCCTCACGGCGAGATCGCCCGCCACTGCCCCGGCGGGGTATTCGATCTTCGACGCGACCCTGTTACTCGCGTCCACCGTCTGGCTCGTGAATTGGAAGACTTTAGTCCCCGTTGATATGTGTTGCCAGTCGTGCTTCATCACCAGCGGGTTGACGCCGTAATCGTTGACCACGTTGTACCCGACCACGTCCAGGAATTCGCCACGGTTTCCTGCGGTCGTCACGTTGACGGGCACCGTGAAAGTGTTGGCGTCCGTGACCGTGACCGTCTGTTGGCCGTCGATAGTCGGCGTTGTATTTGAGTTGTTGATGTAGACCACGTCCCCCGTCGTGAGTCCATGACCCGTCGCGGTGATGGCCGTCGGATTCGCCACGGACGCGGACGAGAGTGATTTGGACAAACGGATCAGCATACCCACGCTGTCCGCGTATGTCCATCGGTTCGCGATGGTGTGTCGGTCGAAGTAGGCGGGCAAGTCTCCTATACCGGCGTACTTGTTGAATTTCAACTTCCTCTCGGCCCCGCCGTTGTCGATGTAGAACTTGAAAGCGTGTTTAGGCTTGGATGTCTTCAGGACGACACGCATCTGCGGCTGGTTGGTGCCACGCACGTTGGTGTCTAGGGTGGCCGTGAAGTGGTCGCGGAATATCGAATTGGCGTTCAGGATCGCCAGGACTTCGGCGGCGAGGGTCGCCCCCGGAGTGGCACCGGCCACGTTCAGGTCCATCCTGGCCCAATTCTTGAAGTCGCGGTCGTAGGCGTACCAGATGCTCAAAATGTTGTAGGTTGACAGGTCATAGGGTTCGAGATTCCACGCCACCGCGAGGTCGGTGCGGTTCTTGTTCTGCGGGCATTTGAACGTCAACGTCAACTGCCGGTCGTCCAGTATCCAGTTGCCACGGAAGTCTTCGTCGAATGGGTTTTGGTAAAACGGCATTTCTTTCTTTCCTTCTAGTGTCACCGAAGACACGGTACAAAAATTCGCTCGATCATATATAGGAGTGATCGAGCGAATTTTTGCGGAAAGACAACTTTCAGACTCCCGCCTCCAGCAGGCCGAGCAAGCCCTCCCTCTGTAGGGTTGTGGCGTCCGAATTCCGCCTGAGACGCATGGGGTGGTTGACGCGGAGTTGCCCGGCCACGGCTATCCTGTCCATCCGGTAGCTCTTGACGGGGGCGTTGACCATCTTTCGGACTTCGTTCCCCTCACGCAACTCGTAGCCGACCAGGAGGTTTGCCCTCTTCTCGATTATGATTATGGTACGCCGCACGGGATGCGTGTGGTGGCCCTTATAGAAGAATTTGGCGACCGGCTTATTTCTCAGCGGTGCGTATTTCATTGGCGTCTCCGAACAGATGGTTGTATTGGACCCGAATAGCTTCGACGTACTTCATCATGTTAACGTCAAATTGGCCGCAAACATAGACGAACTGGAGATTTTCTGCGAAGGAGGTTCCACCGCTATGGGCACATCAGTTGCTTAGTTGCTCAGTTCCAACAAGCGAGGCCCGATCTTACTGTCTTTGAAGTTTTTCTCGCTTTTTGAACTGCCACCATGGTGGCGTTTCTTATTCCACTTTTCCTTCTCTTCAACCGGAACGTCCCGATAGGGATACGGCTTCAGGGCGTACATTCCAGGCTTCCAGCAAGGGCTGCCATTGTCGTAAGCCTTGATTTGATTACCGAGGTTGGTCGGCACCTGATAGTGGCTTTCTTTGTCGCCACGGAAAATCTTGATGACCCGCCAGCCAACCAGAGCTTGGTTGGCGACGTACCCGCTGCCCTCCAGACAGCGGTGAACGGGACAGTTGGAGGGATCGCCGCAAGTACCGGCCTTGCAGTCTTCATCAAGAAGCTCGATGAGGATTGCCCTTTTCGGTTCGTCGTAGGTGTACCCGGTTTGGATCTTCGGCTTCATTCGGTCCTCACTTGTTTGAAATCTCGTTCAGCAGGTCTGCCGCGTATCGGGCATCGCCTAGTAGTTTATTCGAGAACCGAGTATCTGTCAATGCCACCCGATATATCAAATTATCTCGGATGAACGGCGGCACGGAGTTCGGCTCCAACTGGCCTTCCGGCAACTCGATTTCCGCCACCGCCATGTAGGTCTGGTCGCGGTAATCCTTGAAGAAGTCGCACTCCCATATTTCTTTGTTGTTCTTCACTTCATACCGGATCTTCTCCAGTTTGTTCAAGGCGATGTTCCACAAGTCGTCGAAATCACGCTTGTCCAGCTTGTTTTCGATTTCGACGCACCTGTTGTTCGTGTTCACCTTCATGGTGAAGTACATTCCCCCCTTGCCGCCGTTGGAGTATGTGGCTACCGATTTCCTCACCCTGACGGTGATCCCCCTCGTCGCGATCAGGTAGCCCTGGGCGATCTCGTATTTTTGGATCGCCACGTCCGCGATGGACTTCTCGCACGAAGCCTTTATCACGAATTTTCGTTCAAATTCCGTAGGCAAGATTTCTCCTGTTAGATTTAATCTGTCTTACAACAACCGCAATCGTCAGCATTTCATCGTAGGTGAAGAAGTGATTTTAATGCAGCAACAGGATAATTTCAACCTGCAAAACTCGTTCTCGGTCGGCATGAGTCTCCTTATCGGATATTTTCGGTGGCGGGCCAATTCGAATCGCCCTCGCCGAGGATCTGCTTCAGGTGATCCGCGTCCTCTCGACTGTCTTGAATCTGACCGTCAAGGAAGATGTCGATCCACGCACCGTTGACCGGATCGGTTTCTGCCAACTTTTGGGCGTCCTTCTGCCGCTGGACGTATTTCTTCACAACGTCGAGTTCCATCGTCAGGGCGTACCGAACGCAATTCGTGGTGTTCTTGAAAGTCTCGATGTCGTTCGCCGTATTCGTGGGGACGCCGCCCAGCCCCACGATCAGGTCCGAGAAGGCCGTGACGTGTTTCATCTCGCTCGCCGCCGCTTCGAGGAATAGTTCCTTGTACTCGTGGCAGTGCATCCCGTCCATCGTGCTGGCGTTCGCCAGGTAGAATCGCAAGTGCTTCCACTCGTTCATCAGGTCCGCATTCAGCAGGTCGATCATTTCTTTCAGGGTCATATTTATCTCTCGTCGAACATGGATTTCTTCAGAGGGCCACCCCCGTACTCTCGGGGTCGTGGCCCTTGCCCGATACGCCACGACAATTCGGTGGCGTATCGGGCGACCTGGGTCATTCCCGCAAAGTTGATGCGGGCGACGGTGTCTTCCGGGGTGTGGTATTGGGCATGCTGTCCGGTATGCAGGATGCACACGGGCACCCGCTTCGCCGCGAAGCTGGCATGATCGCTGCCGCCGGAACCGCTCCCGGTGATTGACCGGGCGAAAGTGTATTTCGCCCCCAACTCTTTCATGGCCCCTTGCAAGTCCGGGGCCACTTGTTCCGTGTCGCCGAAGTCGGCAGCCAGCCTGGCTTGCCCTAGTCTGCCAATCATATCCATGTTGAGCATGAATATGTGTTTCGACATCGCGGGGTTCGACACGGGGAACATGGGGTTATTACAGTAATATTTGCTGCCAATTAAACCCATTTCTTCCCCGGAAAAAGCGATGAATATCGTCGTCCTCTTCACCTTCGATTTGCACTTGCCGTGGGCACGGGCGATTTCCAACAATCCGGCGGTCCCGCTGGCGTTGTCGTCCGCCCCAGGGTGGATCTTCAATCCGCCCCCACGGGCCGAAGACCATTGCGGCCCGTAGCCGATGTGGTCCATGTGGGCACCCACGACCATTACTTCCTCTTTTGAGTCGCCTTCTATCCAGCCGATGACGTTCTCGGAGTGGGTGTCACCTTGTTCCCCCTTCGGACCCGGATTGGCCTGCGACACGGGGAATTTCTGCCTGACCGTCTTCAGGCCATAGCTGGCGAATTCTTTCTCGACGTAGGCCGCAGCCATTTTGTTGCCCTGCTTCCCCGACATGCGGCCTTCGAGTTCTTGCGAACACAAGTAGTCCATGTGCCTCCGCAGGTCCGCCTCCGTTATCCCGGCGACCGCCTCCTCGAAAGTCGTTTCCGGTTTCACTTCGGGCGGTGCGGGTCGCTTTTTGATCGGGTTTTCCGCCACGGGGGGGCGGCGGGGCGGCTCTTGCCCCTTCTTGCTCTGATACACAACGCCCACCATGATCGCCAATGACAAGGCCACTATGACCAGTTTTCGCATCTTTCACTCCGAATGTAACGGATTGCGGCTATATATTCTAGCCCCCACGGGCTTTAATTAGAAGGAGAACATGGATCAAGCAGCGAAATCTCAGATATTCTACAAGAGTAAAACAGATTCGGCCTGGCGGGGCAAGTACAAAACCCTGAAAGACTACTACCACGGCGACGACTACGGGATAATGTACCTCGACCGTGCCAGCGGCAAGCAGATGCCGTATTACACTTTTGACAAGTACGAATTGGAGATCGACCCGGATGAGCCTATGTCCGGCATGGTGAACGGGCAATTGGTGGGCGTCGATAATTACGACAAGAACAGGCAGCGTGTCGAAATATTGAAGTGTACGAACAGTTTCAATTATTTCTGCCACAAATACGTCAAGATTCTTCACCCCATGAAGGGTCTTATTCCTTTTATTTTGTACGGATACCAGCGGAAGGTCATCAAGGACTACGAAGAGAACAGGTTCAACATCATCTCCAAGTTCCGCCAGGGCGGTCTGACGACCGTGACGCTGTTGTGGGGCATGTGGCGGTGCATGTTCGACACGGACCAGCAGGTCATGTTGTTGTCCAAGACCGACCGCGAGGCGACGGACATCGGAATGATGGTGGACCGCTCCGTCGAGAACTTCCCGGAGTGGCTGAAGCCGCCCAAAGATGGCAAGTGGAATGACCACTTGAAGCAGTTCGTGCAGACGGGCGGGGCCATCAAATTTTACTCGCCGGAAGCCGCCCGAGGCAAGGCCGTAACCTTCCTCATCATCGACGAGGCCGCATTCATCCCCGACATGGAGACACACTGGAAGGCCATGTGGCCGGTGTTGTCTACCGGCGGTAGCTGCACGCTGGTTTCCACCGTCCACGGTCTGGGCAACTGGTATCACCAGACCTACATCGACGCGAAGGAGAAGAGGAACAAATTCCACGTCATCGATTTGGATTATTGGGAGCATCCCGATTACAACAACGAGGAGTGGTTCGACGACCAGCGGAAACAACTCGGCGAGAAGGGCTTGCTCCAGGAGGTTTTGCGTGAATTCCTCGGCTCCGGTGACACTTACTTCTCCGAGAAGGTCATCCGACAACTCCACGAGCAGACGGCCAACAACTACCCGTCCAGGAAGATGTTCCCCCGTTGGGCCAATATAGCGGGCCGGATCGCCCAGATCGAGAATGAACACCACAAGGGGGCTTTGTGGCTGTGGAAGGAGCCTGAAGACGGCCAGGAGTATATCATCGGCGTAGACGTGGCGGAAGGTCAGGGGGACAAGAACGACGCCAGCGTATTCCAGATCCTCAACACAGCCACCCTGGAACAGGTCGCGGAATTCTACTCCAACACCATCCCGCCACACATTTTCGCCCAAGTCCTGAATGAAGTGGGCATCTACTACAATAACGCCTTAATGGTGGTGGAAAACATGGGACCGGGCGGTTCCGTACTCAACTATCTACAGCACACGTTGTTTTACGAGAACCTTCACTACGAGGGGACGAAAGGTCAGGCGGCGACGAGGTCGGGAATCAAGATCAATTCGACCAACCGCCCGCTCTACTTGCAGGCACTCCAGAACAGGCTGATCGACAACACCATGCGTGTGAATAGTTTCCGATTCGTCACGGAGTTGCACACTTTCGAGTACAACCCGGTGACGAAGAAGGCCGAGGCACAGAAGGGGCAGCACGACGACGCCATCATGTCAATGTGTATGGCCCTATTCGTCCGGGACGCCCTCGTGAGGGACATCCCCATGGGTGCCGAAGTCCCGAAGGAGTTGACGAATACTTTCAAGACGGACCTTTACGAGGAGATCAAGCGGGAACTGATGGAAGGGAAACCGGAGGATTACTTGGCGGAAGAAGGGGATGTCGATCTGCTCGCCCCGGCCAGGGACTCGGTAATGCCCGGAGTTATGTTCGGCATGCAGCGTAGGATGGATCGCCTGCTCCGGGAATTCGGGTGGATGGTATTTATTCCATTTTTCCCTGTATTTTTCGATAGTTTCTTGCTATAATATGATTGTTGCTACTTCGTTGGTGAAAGTAAAGGAAATATCATGTTGTTGAGTAAAGAGGTTTTTGAGAAACATTATTTTGAAGAAAGATTGACTCATGAAGAGATAGCGAAAAAATACGCTGTTTCTCAGGCATGGGTATCCAAATTGGCGAAGAAATACGGGATTAAACGACTCAATCGACAGGTTCACAACAAGAAGATTTCAGTGGACAAAGCTATATTGTTTCATGAATATCTTGGGCAAAATATGTCTCAAAAAGAAATTGGGGCGAAGTATGGTGTATCTCATGCCGCTGTTGGTCGTCTTTTGAAAAAGTACGGAATTGAAGGAAAAAATTCGAGTGATTATTGTGATGTCGTTGACAAGCGACTGCTAGAGAAGTGGTATGTTCAAGAGAAGTTAACCTACAAGCAGATTGCCGAAAAACTGAACAAGTCGGAACATTTCGTTCAAAGAAATATCAAACTTCATGACATTCAGTCTCGGCCTTCGTATAACTCGTTGGGCAAACCATGTTCCGATGAGACGGCTAAAAAGATTTCGTTGGCTCTAAAAGGCAAAAAGAAATCAGAAGAACACCGGAAGAAAATTAGTTTGGCTCGTAGTGGAAGCAATAATCCAAATTTTGGCAAGCCTTCTTGGCATGCAAATCGGTGCTGGTATTTTTGTCCAGATGGGATTGTTGTTTCAATGAGAAGTAATTGGGAGGTCGCTTACGCCGAATGGCTCAACTTGTATGGAATTAAATGGGAATACGAACCGAAAACATTTTTGTTGCAGGATGGTAGTGCCTATACGCCAGATTTTTATCTCGTAGAAACGGATGAATATATCGAAGTCAAGGGCTGGTTCAGAGATGAACACAAGACAAGAATTGAGAAATTCAGACAGACATATCCGACTTGTAAATTGACTATAGCTGACAAGGCGTATTTGGAGAACATTGGCATTGATTTGAAGCAGAATTTCATCAGTACCCGTCCGAAATTTTCTTGCGAGCAATGTGGTGATGAATTTTATCGAATCTACAAGACGCAACGGATGTGTTCTCGTACATGTCGTAATAGATACATAGCAAGTCATCGGAGCAAGGATTGATATGTCGTTTACGAATTTTCTGGAATCCAAGAAGAGGCCGTCCGTCCAATTCTCCCTCGAACACTACAGGGGATCGCTGGAACGGCAGGTTTACGACGCCCTCCTCGATCCTTCACGCCGGGTCGAGTGTATCCTGACGCACCTGCCGGAAGTAACGGACCTGGGGCGGCATCTCCAGACTTTGTCCTACCCCAAGGCGGACGAAATGTTGATGGCGGTCGCCGCCCGCGAACCTTCGCGGATCAGGAGGGCACATGAGCAATTCTCCGCTTGGTCGGTGGAGAAGGATTTTGAATCGGTCGCCGCCGTCGATTCAACGCTCTTCGAGTGCCGGGCCTACTTGTACGGTAAAGAACCTGATTTTTCTAAAGAGATGGCCGACAGGATCGTCGATAAGACTTGCGAGGGCACCGAGAGGAATGCGAACAAGATGGTCAAGATGCTAGAACACGCCATCG
>JAYVUD010000424.1:0-21631 GCA_043788335.1 Chloracidobacterium sp.
TGGCCGATAACTACAAACATTTTGGTGAGCCTGTTTATGAGTACGACCTTACGCAGGGCATTGAGGATGGATATTTGGCCGCCTGCGAGATCGTTGATCGCGATATTCTTATCAATAAGCAGAAAGAGATCGAGTTAAAAACCGGACTTGCAGAGAAAGACCTAGATGGGGCGAAGATTACCGACGCTGTTACCGGTCTGGAGTTAAGCCGCGAATGGATCGCAAAGCAATACGAGGCCGCTTCGCTTGATGCCAAGTTGATGTTACCGGATCGTGTCGTCGCTTTATCTCAAGACCTTTTCGATCAGCTTATCGAGAACGGCGGAACACCGGAACAGAAAACTATCATTTTTTGTGTGAGCGATAACCACGCTCAGGCCATTGCAAACGCAATGGGTAACCTCTACGCCGTGTGGTGCCGGACGGAAGGTCGCAGCGTCAAAGACAACTACGCTTTCAAATGCACAGCGCAAAGCAGCGGCAACGATTATCTGCCCGATTTTCGCGGTAGCAGCAGCGGCTACTTTATCGCGACCACGGTCGATCTGCTTACCACGGGCGTTGACGTGCCTAACGTTCGAAACATCGTCTTTTTCCGTTATCTGCGATCTCCGATACTGATGTATCAGATGCTCGGACGCGGTACGCGTCTTGACGACGGCAAACTGCTATTTCGTGTGTTTGACTACACGGACGCAACCAGACTTCTCGGCGTGGAATTCATTACTGCCTTAAATAAAGCCAAGGCGAAAGCCGATGGCGGTACGGATGACGACGAGGACGGAACGGATGACGAGGCAAAGATAGTTCCGCAAGCAAAGGGAATTGATTTCAGTGTAAAGGGAGCTGGGCATTACATTCCGGTAATGGAAAACGGCAAACACGTTAAAATCACGGTCGAAGAATATAAACGCCGCATCGCCGTACAACTGTTGAAAGAGGCACCAACGATTGATAAATTCCGGGCTTGTTGGATTCACCCGGAAGAAAGACGAGATCTGATAAACCGTCTTGTGAGTGAGGGCGTGTCACCTGTCCAAGTCCAGGCCATCGGCAACATGATTGATTACGACCTGTATGATGTTTTAGCGGAAATCGCATACGGTCTAAACCCGCGTCGAAAGCAAGAACGTGTCCACGCGTTCACTTACAAACACGAAGACTGGCTTCTAGGTTTTCCAAAAGAAACGAGCGAAACCATCAAGGCGATCGTCGAGCCATTTGTTTACGGGGGAACGGAAGAACTCGAGAACCCAAACGTTCTCCAAATGCCAACCGTTCAAAAAGCAGGCGGACTAAATGCATTAGCCGCAACTGGCAAGACTCCGTTTGAGGTTTTACAAGAGGCAAAGGAACGTCTATTCACCGCCTAGCCGTTCAGTTATCAAATATGCAGGATGAGAACAGAATTGAGGACGCAGATGATTTACCGGACGGCTGGAAATTAATTCGCATCGGTGATCTTTGCGAAGTTTCGACCGGGACTAGAGACCCGCGACGTGATTCGGAGGAACAATTCCAGTACGTCGATATTTCTGGTGTAGATAATCAGACAAAGCGGATCATTGAAAGTCGAACAATCGTCGGCAAAGATGCACCGAGCCGAGCGCGTCAGGTTATTCGCGAAAATGATGTAATTGTTGCAACTACCCGCCCGAACCTAAACGCAGTCGCATCGATTCCCACAAACTTAGATAACCAAATTTGCAGTACTGGTTTTTGTGTATTGCGAGCGAAAGGTGAACTGGATGCTCAGTATCTTTTCGCCTTTGTGCGTAGTGAATATTTCGTGAATGCGCTTTCGGCGCTTGTGAAGGGAGCAATGTACCCGGCAGTAACCGATAAACAAGTTAAGTCTCAGTTCATTCCAATCCCGCCGACGATTGAGGAGCAACGCCGGATCGCGTCGATCCTTGACGAGCAAATGAAAGCCGTCGACCAAGCCCGCACCGCCATCGAAAAACAACTCGCCGCCGCAAACCATCTACCAAATGCATATCTGCGTTCCGTGTTTGAAAGCGAGGATGCAACGACATGGGAAAATTACAGGTTTGGTGATGTATGCAGATTCATCGGCGGCTCGCAACCACCAGCTTCTACGTTTACTCGCCGACCATCAGACGAACATATACGCTTAGTTCAAATTCAAGACTTTCGTCGAAGCGATCTCGCCGTCTATATTCCTAAGAGCGAGGCGAAACGAACATTCGATTCAAGCGACGTTATGATCGGACGTTATGGTCCGCCGGTTTTCCAAATTCTTCGTGGTTTGGAGGGAGCATATAACGTTGCTCTAATGAAGACGGCACCGAATGAAACCAAACTGCGAAAGGATTTCCTGTTCTATCTTTTGAGATGGGAAAAGATTCAGAACGCTGTTATCGGCCAGTCGCAAAGAAGTGCAGGCCAGTCTGGAGTTCCAAAGGATTTTTTAGAGGACATGTCCATAGGATTGCCGCCAGTTACCGAACAAGAAACTCTCGCGAATCACCTGGAGATGCAAACGCAATCTATAGAACCCATTCTGCAAACTCTAAAGGCTCAACTCGCAGCAACGAACAAACTTCCTGCTGCGTTGCTCCGCAAAGCGTTTTCGGGGCAGATATAGAATATGTCATTAATCGTGTATTTAGATGAAACCGGCGATCACTCGCTCGATACCATTGATACAAATTTCCCTATCTTTGCGCTCGTGATGTTGATCTGTGAGCAGGACGAGTACATCAACAAGCTTTCGCCAATGGTCAATAAACTTAAAATGGATTGTTTCGGTCACGAAGGTGTCATTATCCATTCCCGAGATATTAGAAAAGCCCAAGGCGACTTTGGGTTTCTGACGAATCCGGCAGCTCGGCAACCATTCTATGAGCGAATAAATGCGATCATTAACGACAGCGATTTCACCGTTATTGCTGTTGTAATTCACAAGCAAAAACATTGGGACAAATATGGGAAGAACGCTGTAAACCCGTACGATCTTTCACTTGAATTCGCGATGGAGCGACTACTTCTCTGTCTTGAGCAGCATGGTCAGCAAGAAGTGATAATTGTTGCAGAATCAAGAGGCAAGCGAGAAGACGATGAGCTTCAGTTGAGTTTCCTTAAGATTGTCAACGGTGGAACGGATTTCTGTAGTGCAAGCAGATTTAAGAAAATTGACTTCAAACTTATCTTTCGAGAGAAGAAGATGAACATCGTCGGAACACAGGTTGCCGATCTGATCGCCTATCCGACTGCCCGTCGGGTCTTAAATCCTTTAGGGCCAAATCCGGCCTTTGACGTGATAAAGAACAAGTTCTTTAAAGGTATTCCTAAATCAACTGGTTTTAAGGTCTTCCCATAAAAGCAAAATGCCCCGACATTAAGACGGAGCGATTCTGCCGACCGGGAATCCCCAGTCCACGACTTAAGTACGATAGCAGTAAAGCACAAAAAGTTGCAAGCAAATAATGGCGATAATTTCCAAAACAAACGGTAAGACCCACCTAACCCAGCAATCCGTCAACCAAACGGTAAAGTCGATCTGCGACATATTGCGGCGTTCGAACTGCAAAGGTGCAATGCAATATGTACCGGAATTGACTTGGATTCTGTTTCTCAGAATATTAGATGAACGCGAACAGAAAGAAGCATTAGAAGCCGAAATGTTTGGCAAGCGTCTCGAACCGTCGTTGCAAACTCCGTATCGTTGGCACGATTGGGCGGCAACGCCGGACGACTCGCTTTTGTCGGCCCGCGATGAAACTCTGCAAGGTTGGAAAAGGCTTGAGATTACTGAGGGCAAGCAAAACGCTTTTACTGAATGGATCAACACCGAACTGCTTCCTTATCTACACGGCCTTGAGAATCTACCCAATGCAACGCCGCGTCAGAAAGTAATCAGCGAGGTGATGTCCGGCGTAAAACAAGTCCGGGTTGATACGGACAAAAACCTTTTGGATGTTCTGGACAAGGTGCACCTGATCTCCGAAGCAAATATCGACACAACCCACGTATTTCCGCTCTCACAGGTTTTCGAAGGGCTGCTGCTCAAGATGGGAGAAAAAGGCGGTGACGGTGGACAGTTTTTTACACCACGCGAAACCATACGAGCGATGATTCGCGTCATTGATCCCAAGATCGGTGAAACCGTTTACGATCCTGCTTGTGGTACAGGCGGCTTTCTCGCTCAGTCATATGAATATATGCTGGGCGGTGGTAAAAGCAACATAAAGTCGGCCAGTGATTTTGACACTCTTGCACTCAATACATTCTATGGACGCGAACAAGACGATATTACTTACACGATCGCTCTAGCCAACCTTGTCTTGCATAAGATCGACATGCCGCACATTTGGCACGGCAATGCTCTCACGAACGATGCCACTTATGACGGGCTTTACATCGGTGCTCCAGACAAATTCGATGTGATTCTAATGAATCCACCCTTCGGCGGAAAGGAAGGTGCTGCCGCACAGATAGATTTCGAGTACAAGACGGGAGCAACACAGGTACTCTTTCTACAACTCGCGATGCGTCAACTAAAGGACAAAGGGCGTTGCGGGATCGTAATGGACGAAGGCGTATTGTTTCGCACAAACGAAACAGCATTCGTAAAGACCAAGCGAAAGCTGTTGGATGAAAATGACCTGTACTGCATAATCAGTTTGCCGGGCGGTGTGTTCACGCAAGCCGGTGCCGGTGTAAAGACGAATCTTCTTTTCTTTACCAAAGGCAAGAAGACCGAAAAGATATGGTACTACGATCTTTCGGGTATAAAAGTAGGCAAGAAAACACCGCTTACGCTCGACAAGTACGACGAGTTCTTTAATCTTTTCCCGGAACGTGGTGACAGCGAAAACAGCTGGACAGTCGATTTCGTTGCAAAACGTGAAAAAGCACGAACCGACGCGGAGCCGTTCAAGGAAAAGGCTCGCGACTTAGAAAACGAAGCTTACAAAGTCCGGGAAAAGATCAAACAAGTCAAAAAGGTCTTGCCTCAAGACAAAGACGAGCTTTCCGAACTCGCGTTGAAGGCTGCCGAACTCGACTCCGCGGCTAAGGAAAGCAAAGCAAAAGCCGAGACGATCGAAAACGCGATCTATGACCTCAAAGCGGTCAATCCGAACGCGAAAGACACAACCGACAAACGAACACCATCGGAACTGCTCGATTTTATCGACGAGAAATCGAAGCAGGTCGAATCTGCTCTCGCGGCACTCCGAAATTTGCTCTAGATGCATCTCGATTATGCCGATGTGCGATCAGAAACCCGCGTGTCGACCGCTCGCTCTGCCCATCGGTCCCGGAAAACCGACGAGCCACCTCTTGTCATTTCCGCTTGCGTCCGGCGACGGAGATGGTGGTTGAGAGGTCGAGGCGGAGGATGCCTTGGGGGTCGACCTCGGGGCGGACGAAGGCCTCGGTTCGGACGATGTTTATTCCAAAATACCGGCAGAACGGCGCGGCGTTGATGATCCAGTAGCCGCGTTTTTCGCGGACCGGAAATGCCTCGGCAAGCTGTATGTGTGCCGGGCTGATGCCGATCTTGCCGTCGGCTTTGTTAAATAGCAGGACGGCCGCGTCCGGGCTGCCGAGCATTTTATGAGCGTTACGGTTGAGCAGTATCACGCCCTTGTCGCTGATCGTTACGTGTACGCGGTCCCGGATCGACCGTGTCGGCCCGGCCCTAAATGTCTCCCAATACTCTGCCATAGTGTCCCTCCAAGATTTGCAAAATGTGTTGCACAATAAAGTGTGTGTATCATAGATAGCACAGATCGAGCCCGGAAATCAAGCGATATTATCGGGCTGTCGCGGTTTCAGCGATCAACGAGTTTTGGGCGTGGAATGCTGTCGCCGCGGTTGTGCCGGATCGCCGCGGTCGCTATCTATCGAAAAACATTAGTAGGACTCGGCGGGTGTCTGATGTGACCTGGAGCGGTATTTGATAGGACCTGTGCCGGCACACTCGTCGTCCCACAGCCGTTTTTGCTTGACCTGCACAGCAAAACTAAACCACCGATCGACGCCGTCGGAAAATTCCCAAACTGCCGAAGTCGAGTGTCCGTTTTGGACGGTATCGGAAACTTATCATTTCCTGTTGCCGCCGGAGTTTCGTTCCCAAAACACGCCGTCGGAAAATCCCTGGATCGTCTTGTCCGTTTCAGCCGTTTCCAAACGCTTTTGGGCGACGAGGCAATATTCTTCGTCCGATTCGATCGCGGTGAATTTGTCGGCGTGCTTTTCGCCGTTAGGTGCGCGACGGCGATCGGAGAGCTTAACGTTTCCTTAGCGAAAGCGTACGGATACTTAACTTTGCAAACTGCTCGCTATTTTCACGCAATTTTCATCTTAAAATCATTATGTTATTATCGTCGCGGCCCATAGTTATCGTGTGGTTAAGGAAAATTCGTTCCGGAAGCCTAAAGGAAAAAAACAAAGCTCGGGATTAGAAAGGAGAAATGTCGATATGCCGTTAGTTAATGTTAAGGTCATTGAAGGCGTGTTTTCGGATGCGCAAAAGCGAGAGATGATCACCAAGATCACCGACGCTATGGTTACGGTCGAAGGCGAAAACATGCGTCAGGTCACTTGGGTCGTTGTCGAAGAGGTAAAGAGCGGCGACTGGGCAATAGGTGGAAATCCGCTGACCACAGATGCCGTCAAAGCCTTGGCTGCCGGCACCCCCAACGGTTGATGATCGGAGCGTCATCGGAGGTGGCCGTACGCGAAATGCGGACGGCCGCTGCCATCTGTCCGCCGCGATGCTCTGGTTGGTTAGATGGTGAGCAGTGGTAAATTTCGGTTTACAGACATGTCTGAAAGAGTGCGAGATCCGCTGGTACCGCGGGCCGGCGGAACGTTTGTTGGCCGGTCGGCCGAGTTGTCAGAACTGCTTGGTGTTTTAGACGACGAGCCGCGCTTGATCTTTGTGCATGGCCTCGCGGGCATTGGCAAATCCACCTTAATCGATACATTTGCGGAGCGGGCCAGGATCGACGGCGCCACGGTCGTCACGCTCGACTGCCGCGCCATCGAGCCGACGGCGCGAGGATTTTTGTACGAGCTTGGCTCTGCGATCGGCGGAGCGGTGTCAAACCCCGAGGAAGCGGCCGAAAGGTTGGGGCGTTTGGGCAGGCGGGTGGTACTTTCGCTCGATAATTACGAGGTCTTTCGACTGATGGATACCTGGATGCGGCAGGTATTCGTTCCTCTACTCCCTGACAATGTTCGTGTCATCCTGGTTGGGCGTGACCGCCCGGTCATGGCTTGGCTTGTCAATTCCAGTTGGTCGAGATTCGTTAGCATCATTGCACTAGGGCCTCTTAACGAAGCGGAGTCCGTCAAGTTATTAGTCGATAGGGGAATGGCGGCGCAAGCCGCCGGGCAGATAATTAAATTTGCCCATGGGCACCCTCTTGCGCTCAAACTCGCTGTTTGTGCCGCGGCTGAACGCCAACTTTCCGACGGTGGGTCGGCATACCGATTTCACGGGATCGTAGAGGATCTTACGGGTTTGTATCTAACCGACGTTCGCGACGCGTTAACAAGGAATGCTATAGAGGCCGCGTCGGTTGTAAGGCGAACAACTCTTTCTCTTTTGCGGGCGATGTTGCCGGACGCCGCACCGCGCGACGTATTAGAACGGCTACAGGCCCTCCCGTTTGTTGAAAACGAGCGCGACGGCCTGCGGATACATGACCTGGTACAAGAGGTAATTGCCGCTTCTCTCAGGGCGAGTGATCCAGCTCGGCACCAAGAGTATCGACGAGCAGCCTGGCGCCAGTTAAATGCGGAAGTGCGCAGTGTCGGGCTGTCGAACCTGTGGAGATATACTGCTGACCTGCTTTTTCTAATTGAAAATCCGGTGGTTAGAGAGTCTTTCTTTCCATCAGGTGCTCAGGAATACGTAGTCGAACCTGCCCGGGCCGATGATTTCTCGTCAATTGAGGCGATTAGTCGTCAACACGAAGGGCCCGTTGCCGCTGACCTTATCGACATGTGGTGGCAGCACGCTCCCGGATCTTTTCATGTCGTGCGAGAGCTGGAGGGGACGGTTACCGGATTTTACCTGATGTTTGACCCCGTCACAATTAGCTCGAGCCTACTACGAGACGATCCGCTGATCCGGGTGTGGTGGCAGCATATGCGAGACCATCCGATCCCGAAACATCAACGCGCATTGTTTCTCCGGCGCTGGCTAAGCCGTGATCACGGAGAGGCCCCGTCACCGGTACAGGCTGCGTCCTGGTTAGACATTAAGCGGTCGTATCTGGAAATGCGCCCTAACCTTCGACGAGTGTACCTAACCGTCACGGACCTTTCCGCTTATGCACCAGTGGCACAAAAACTTGGGTTCCAATCGATGGAACACGCCGAAATCGCATTTGACGGTGTCGAATACACCTCCGCTATGTTGGATTTTGGCCCGTCGTCGGTTGACGGCTGGCTCGCCGGATTGGCCGCGAACGAGCTAGGCGTCGAGGCCGATGCTTTACTCGACATCGACGCGCACGAGTTGGTTTTGGAGGACGGGCGGGTCCGGTTATCAAAGAGGGAGTTCGACGTTTTCTTCTATCTCTACCAGTCCGAGGGAAAGGCTGTTACCCGGGCATCGTTGATCGAAAATGTGTGGGGCTACAAGCACACCGGCAGCAACGTCGTCGATGCGACGGTCAGATCTCTGCGGCAAAAACTTGGAGCGAAGTCGGCGGCCATCGAGACGATACGTGGCTCGGGCTACCGGTTCCACAAGCTGTAAGGTCACTGTTTTGAGCAGGATCGATCACGCTGATCCAGAAGGCCGCTATTTCCTCCGGTCGAGACCCGAGTTTCGTTCCCAAAATACGCCGTCGGAAAATCCCTGGATCGTTTTGTCCGTTTTAGCCGTTTCCAAACGCTTTTGGGCGGCGAGGCAATATTGTTCGTCCGATTCGATCGCGGTGAAATGGCGGCCGAGCTTTTTGGCGGTGACGGCGGTCGTGCCTGAGCCGGCAAACGGGTCGAGGATCAGGTCGCCGGGCCTGGTCGAGGCGAGGATGATCTTTGCCAGCAGTTTCTCAGGTTTTTGCGTCGGGTGGTCGGTGTTTTCGGGCATCGACCAAAACGGCACGCTGATGTCGGTCCAGAGATTGGACGGGTGCGTGTCGCGAAAATTACCGTCTTTGCCGGCGTCCCAATCCTTGGGCTTGCCGCCTTCGGTGTACGGTGCGAGCACGCGTCGCCGCACCTTGACCGCGTCGAGATTAAAGGTGAAATCGTCTGATACTGTAAAAAACCAGATATCCTCCGACGAGCTTTTCCAGTTTCGCTTCGCTCCCCGGCCCTTTTCGCGTTCCCACGTAATTCGGTTTTGCGTACGAAAATACCGCGACCCCGCTCGCTGTATCGCCGCCGCTGACCGCCAGTCGCCGCAGATGTAAACCGACGCGGTCGGCTTTAATAGCGGAACGCAAAGCGACAACCACGTGTCGATCCACGCCTCGTAGTCCTCCGGTGTCCGCTCGCGAAACTTCTCTTTCCCAAACGATTTGTTCAGATTGTACGGCGGGTCGGCAAACAGCAGGTCGACACGGCCGGCCGGCAATTTACCGAGAACGTCAAACGCATCACCGCAGATCATCCGGTCGGTACACTCGCCGATCGCCGCCGTGTGAGATGCGACCGTCACCCCGCTCCGCAGCCGCTCGACCTCATCCGCCGCGACCTCGATGGTCCGATTGCGCGGAGCCCGTTGCTTTTGTGATCGATCCGTCGGCGTCATAGGTTCTACTCATCGAAACTCTAACATAATGGGCATAGTTCAAAAAACATCGGTCGAAATTGAGGTTCTATGACGTTGCCTTGACCCTAAAAACGGGCGCGTGATACTCTTATATCTTTTGAGAATCGGGCGCTTTTCCCGTTTTAGTACACTGTTATTGGTTGCATAATTATATGTTCGTGTTGGCATTCGCCGAGTCCATTCAGCTATTTCCGGACGCTACACTTTTTGTCCACATTGGCCTGATCCTGTTGATGATCTGGATCTTGAACCGTACCTTGTTTCGCCCGGTCAATCGCGTTATCGAACAGCGTGAGAAAAACAAAGGCGGCCGGGGCGGCGAGGCGCTGGCGATTCTCGAAGAGGTTGGCAAAAAAGAAGCCAGGGTCTCCGGCGAACTGCTCGATGCCCGCGCACAGGGTTACGAGATCGTATCGGGCGAGCAAAAGAAAGCCGCCGAGGCCCGGGACGAAAAGATAGCGGAGGTCAAGGCCGAAACGGTCGGGCTGTATGAAAGCGGCCGTGCCGAGATCGAACAACGGGCCGCTGCAACCCACGCCGAGATCAGCACCGACGCAAATAGACTGGCGGATCAGATCGCCGCGAGCATTTTGAAGGCATAGTTTTTATGTTGGCTTTTGTCAGTTTCATATTGGTATTTTTTGAGGGTGCGACGCACGCCCCTGAAAGCTCGTTTATGCACTTTTACAACGAGTACCTCAATATCCCCGGATTCGAAGCCTGGAAGTTTTTAAACTTTTTTGTCTTCGCCGGCCTGATGGCATACTTTCTCCAAAAACCGCTCACCGAGGCGTTCAAGGCAAAACGCGAAGTGATCCGAGCCGAGCTGATCAAAGCCGAAGAAGACAAAAAGGCCGCGCTCGTCAAACTGACCGCCGTCGAGGGCAAACTTGCCCAGCTTGAGACCGATAAGGCGAATATCATTGATCGTGCCAAGGCCGAAGCCGAGGCTGAGGCCCGGCGGCTTGCGGCACATACCGAGGCCGAGACCGCCCGCCTCCGAGCTCAGGTCGACGCCGATCTCGCGCGTATCGATGCCCAAAAACGCGTCGAACTTCGCCGGTTTTCGGCCGAGGAGAGCATTCGCCTTGCCGAAGAAAAGCTCAGGGCCCAGATCGACGTCGGAACCGACGCTCGTCTCGTCAAGGCAAACATCAACGAGATAGGAGGGCTAAACTAATATGAGCGAAGAGACCATTGCACGCCGCTATTCGATCGCACTCGCCGACATTGTCCTCAAGACCGGTGAGACCGAAACCATCAAGGCCGAATTGGCCGACTGGAACCAGATATATGCCTCGAGCAGCGATCTGAGAAATGTTTTCAGCAATCCCGCGATCGCCCACGCGAATAAGGTAAATCTGCTCGAAGGCCTATTGGCAAAGACCAAGCCAACGAGAACAACGTCCAATTTCTTGCGTGTGCTGCTGAAAAACGGCCGATTGGGCGAGATCGGCCGCATTAACGACCGGTTTGATTCGGTGCTCCAGGAACGCAGCGGCGTAGTCGCGGCGGAAATAACCTCAGCCCACGAGCTATCGGCCGGTGACCGAGCCGAATTTCAGACAAACCTCGAGAAAATGACCGGCAAAAAGGTCAATATAAATTTCGCAATTAATAAGGACATCATCGGCGGCGTCGTCACCCGAATAGGTTCGACGGTGTATGACGGATCCGTTAAAACAAAACTAGAGACTTTGAAAGAGCAATTGGTTAACGGTTAAGGGTCAGCCGAAGAGTTCTGGCCGTATCAAATAACAAATTACAATTAGCAATTAACGAAACAATGGAAGCAATTAAAGCCAACGAGATCAACGAGATCATTCGTGCTCAGATCGAAAACTTTGACGCCAGCATGACCGTCAATGAGGTGGGAACCGTAATCAAAGTAGGGGACGGTATTGCCGAGATCTACGGCCTTGAAAAGGTCATGGCCGGCGAGCTTCTCGAATTTCCGTTCGGCGTGCGCGGCCTTGCCCTCAACCTTGAGGAAGACAAGGTCGGATGCGTGCTGTTCGGCGATTTTCAGAAGATCAAAGAAGGCGATGAAGCGAAACGCACAAAACGCATCATGAGCGTGCCGGTCGGCGACGCGATGATCGGTCGCGTCGTTGACGCACTCGGTAACCCGATCGATGAGGCCGGTGAGATCGTTACCGACACGTATTTTCCGATCGAGCGCATCGCTCCGGGAATTATTGACCGTCAACCGGTTAAAGAGCCGCTTCAGACCGGATTGAAAGCTATCGACTCGATGGTTCCGATCGGTCGCGGCCAGCGTGAGTTGATCATTGGCGATCGTCAGACCGGTAAAACGGCCGTCGCGATCGACACCATCATCAACCAAAAGGGCAAGGACGTTATCTGTATCTACGTCGCGATCGGACAGAAACAGTCAACCGTCGCTCAGGTCCGCCAAAAGCTCGAAGAGTACGGAGCGATGGACTATACGATCATCGTTTCGGCGACCGCGTCGGATCCGGCGGCCATGCAGTTCCTTGCCCCTTATGCCGGATGTGCAATGGGCGAATATTTCCGCGACAACGGACGCCACGCGCTGACAATTTACGACGATCTGTCGAAACAGGCCGCCGCGTATCGCGAAATTTCGCTCCTGCTTCGCCGTCCGCCGGGCCGCGAGGCATATCCGGGCGATGTTTTCTACTTGCACTCACGCTTGCTGGAACGCGCCGCCAAGATGTCCGATAAGCGCGGCGGCGGTTCACTTACATCGCTGCCCATCATCGAGACACAGGCCGGCGACATCTCGGCGTACATTCCGACCAACGTTATTTCGATCACCGACGGTCAGATCTTCCTTGAGAGCGATCTGTTCAACTCAGGCGTTCGGCCCGCCATCAACGTCGGTAACTCGGTCTCGCGCGTCGGCGGTTCGGCACAGATCAAGGCGATGAAGCAGGTCGCCGGCACCTTGCGTATCGACCTTGCTCAGTATCGCGAACTCGCGGCCTTCGCCCAGTTCGGCTCGGACCTTGATAAATCGACACAGTCGCAACTCGAACGCGGTAAACGCCTCACCGAGATCCTCAAGCAGCCTCAGTACAAGCCGATGGATGTCGTCGAGCAGGTTTTGATCATCTGGGCCGTTACTAACGGAATGGCAGATGATATCGCCGTCGAGGACCTCAAACGGTTCGAAGAGGATCTGACCAAGTTCGCCGAGGAGGCTCACCCCGCCGTGTTGAACACCATGCGTGAAAAGAAATCGATCGACGACGACCTTAAGGCGGCGATGAAAGAAGCGATAGAGGACTTTAAGGCGACGCGGTGGGCAAAAGCCGGGGCCGCAGCGGCGTAAGAATTGGTTAAGGGTTTGGCGTTCGGGGTTTGACGTTGAGAATAAGTTTGAACCGCGAACGCTGAGTTCGGAACGCTATACAAGGTATTTATGGCAAGTCTTCTGGACATGCGCCGACGCATTAAGTCGGTGAAGAACACACAACAGATCACCAAGGCGATGAAGATGGTCGCGGCGGCTAAGCTCAAGCGGGCACAAGACCGCGTGACATCGTCGCGTCCGTTCGCGGGCAAAATGACGGATGTCCTGGGTAGTCTCAGCTCAAAGGTCACGGACGAATTTTCGCACCCGCTGCTCGACGTACGCGGCGACGAAAAATATCTGATCGTCCTGATCAGTGCGGACAAGGGGCTCGCCGGTGCATTCAACGCAAACGTCATCAAGGCGACGCAGGCATTTTTGAAAGATCACTCGGATAAAACGACCGAGATGGTCCCGGTTGGACGTAAGGGGCGTGATTTTTTCAAACGGCGCGACGTCAAATTTGCCGATGAGTATGTTGGCCTGACCGGTTCGGGCCAGGTCAAGCTGCAGGACGCACTGGACATTGCGGCCAAGATAATCAAAACCTTTACCGAGGACGACTCCATCGACAAGGTTTTCATAGTCTTTACCGAATTCAAGACTGTTCTCTCGCAAAAGCCGATCATCGAGCAGCTCTTGCCCATACCGCGAACTGGTGACGCCGAGGGTGCCGAGCCATCCGCCGAATCGGAGTACATTTACGAACAGCCGGCCGCCGAGATCTTTGGGCGGTTACTGCCGAAGCAGGTCGAAACGCAGATCTACAAAGGTATGATCGAGTCGGTCGCCTCGGAGCAGGGTTCGCGAATGACGGCGATGGACTCGGCGTCAAAGAATGCCGGTGAGCTGATCGACACACTCACGCTAAATATGAACCGCATCCGTCAGGCCGCGATCACCAAGGAGATCATCGAGGTTGTCAGCGGAGCCGCGGCGGCCTAAAATGCCTCTTTAATGGCGACTTCGGACCTTAATTCAGGTTGGCGCGTATGGCTGGTGGCTTACGCGCCGCTTGTTTTTTGGACTGGCGTCATCTTCTATTTATCGAGCCCGCAGGCATCTGCGGCCGAGACCTCGCGGTTTATCAAGCCGCTGATCGAGTTCTTTTTCCCCAGCGCGTCGCCCGACGCCTTTCAAACCGTCCATTTGCTGATCAGAAAAGCTGCTCACTTTTCTGTTTATGCGACCCTCGCCTTTTTTGCGATGCGGGCTTTTGGCCGCTCCGGGATCAGCCGATATCGGTCTCTGGTTTCATTGGTACTGGTCATAGTGATCGCAACTGCCGACGAGATCAATCAGAGCTTTGAGCCCGAGCGGACTGCGGCGTCCACCGATGTGATGCTCGACGTTTTTGGCGGAATAATGATGATTTTGACGTTCCTGGCGGTCAGCCGACGGAAAAGATCGGTTCCCTGATTTTCGATTTTGAATCGGGAAGCCAAGAGATAAAACTTTCATTTCTCGCAACTTTATGTCATATTTTATCGTTAAGAGTGAGAGCAAGGAGATTTGATTATGAGCATTTTCGACAAGATAAAATCAGAGGCATTGAACCAGTTTATCGAGGTGATCGAGTGGCTCGATGCAACTCAGGACACGATCCTGTACCGTTTTCCGGTCGCCGGGCAGGAGATCAAGAACGGTGCCCAATTGATCGTACGCGAATCGCAGGCTGCAGTCTTTGTTTTCGAGGGACAAGTCGCCGACGTTTTCTCGCCGGGACGATACACGATCGAAGGCGGCAACACGCCGATTCTCTCGAAACTCGGAGCGTGGAAATACGGCTTTAATTCGCCGATCAAATCCGAAGTCTATTTCGTTAACACCAAGCAGTTTACTGACATGAAGTGGGGAACGTCGAATCCGATCATGTTGCGGGACGCTGATTTTGGTATCGTTCGCCTTCGTGCGTTCGGTGCGTACAGCCTGCGGATCTCGGACCCGGCCGAATTTATTCGGCAAATTGCGGGAACCAATGCTCATTTTCAGACCGAGGATATCGACGGTCAGTTAAAGCGTGCTATCGTTACCGAATTTTCAGACGCTCTCGGCGAACTGAAGATCCCGGCCCTCGACCTTGCCGCTCAATATAAAGAGATCGGCGAGGTGATCCGCTCTAAGATCAACGAGGAATTTAAGACCTGGGGCATCGAGGTGATGAAGTTCTTTGTTGAGAACATCAGCCTGCCGCCCGAAGTAGAAGCCGCGATGGACAAACGTGCATCGATGGGAGCCCTCGGCGACGCTCAGAAATATATGCAGTTTCAGGCCGCCGATGCCCTGCGTGACGCTGCCCAGAACGAAGGCGGCGGAGCCGGCCTCGGTGCAGGCCTCGGAGCCGGATTTGCGGTCGGCGGTCAAATGGCGAACGTCTTTGGCCAGCAAGCGGGCGGCGTTGGATCGGGCGGAGCACAACCTCCTGCGGCGGTCTCCGCGGCGACCGTTCCATGCCCGACATGCGGCAAACCGAACAGTGCGGGGGTGAAATTTTGCTCCGACTGCGGCGGTAAAATGGAGGTCGCACAGGTCCCTTGCGTTAAATGCGGAGCTAATCTCCGCGAGGGTGCGAAATTCTGTTCCGAGTGTGGCTCAACGCAGGAAAAGGCAAAATGCGCAAACTGCCAGCACGAACTCGCCCCGGGAGCAAAATTCTGCCCCGAATGCGGTAACAAGACCGAAAGCGCATAGAGTATAGAGGCAAAAGTAAAGAGCTAAAAGGCAAACACGAAGAGAAAGCGGTGGGTTCGTCCCTACGCTTTCTCTTTTTGCCTTGTGCTCCCCGCACTTTTGTTTTGTTCGCCATCAACGTACTAAAATGTTTGCAGTGGAGAAAAATTATGGCTGTTAGCCCCGAATTGATCGAGATACTTCGATGTCCGAAGTGTAAATCCAAGGTTGAGATAGATGCCGAGCAGACGAGTCTCACTTGCGTAAATCCAGAGTGTTTATTGGTCTATCCGGTCCGCGACGACATACCTGTAATGCTGATCGACGAGGCAAAGGTTGCCGGGGAAGCCTGATGGGTGCTGTTCAAGCGAGCACAGGAGATACCGTCGAACTGCCTGAGATGTCCGAGACCCCAGGTGTTTCGGAAAACACGACCGCGTTTACACATGTGGTCGTCGGCGAACTGGTCGTCGAAGAGGGTGAATGCCGTCGGTTACTGGATATTCCCTGTGGGGCGGGCGCCTTTACGAGGCGGATGACCGTCCAAGGCTACGACGTAGTTGCTGCCGATTGTCAGAACATCCTGCAATTCCGATACGATAACTTTGCCCGGGCCGACATGAACGCTCGGTTGGAATTCGCGGACAGTTCGTTCGACGCGGTCGTGTGTATCGACGGTATCGAACACATCGAACGGCCTTTTGATTTCATTGGCGAAGTAGCACGGATCTTGCGGCCCGGTGGAGTTTTTGTCGTTTCTACGCCGAATCTGCATTCGCTTCGATCGCGCTGGCGTTGGATGCTGACGGGGTTTCATCACGGCGAAAAACTTCCGCTCGATGAACACAACCCAACGCCGCTTCATCACATTAGTCTGGTCTCATTTTCAGATCTGCGTTACCGCCTGCACACCCGCGGATTTCGAATCACACGGTTACGGACGAACCGCTATCGATTGATCGGGTTGATCTACGGCATCTTTGCCCCGGTCTCATATCTGATGACGAGATGGGTGTTTTACAAGGAGGGCCAGCGGCGGTCGGATAAAGCGACGCTCAGGGAAATACTCGGTCAGCTTTTTTCGCCCGCCCTTATGTTCGGCGACACACTGATCATTAAATCGGTTTGCGAAAAGACCGCAGACTGACCATCTAAGGACTTGGCAAAAGACGAGAAAACCGCAATCGTATCGAGCGGCGGACGAGGAACGGCCGCCGAAACCGCCATTGATTGGACCCAAGTGCGGCGGATCCTGGTCGTACGCCTCCGTTCGATCGGCGATACGGTTTTGGCAACGCCGTCACTTTTTGCCTTGCGGAGGTTCCTGCCCGACGCTCAGATCGACATATTACTCGAAGATTGGGTCGCACCGCTGCTCGATGGGTTTGATCAGATAGACAATGTGATCAGCGTCAAGAGTTCGGACCTGCATGATCGTCTGCGAGTTATGTATCGCCTTGCGACAAGCCGGTATGACGTTGCGTTCAATCTCCACGGCGGGACCACCGCGACATTTTTGACCCGTGCGAGCCGTGCCCGCCACCGCGTCGGGTACCGTGCCGACCAATATGGTTTCCTCTATAACTATCGAGCTTCATCATCTGCCGATTTTTGGCGGCAGGAGCAGGATACGATTCACTCGGCTGAACATCAGCTTGCGTTGTTGGGCCTCGCCGGGGTCCCCGTCGACGACCGGCCGAAAAGCCGCTTGACGGTAACCGACGCGGCCCGTGTTTCCATCAATAGCAGACTCGGCGGCGATATCGGTGAATTTGCCCTACTACATCCGGCCGCGGCATTCGCGACGAAACAGTGGGCCGCTGCCAATTTTGCCCGGACAGCCGAGTTTCTCGCCGACCGCGGGCTGAGAACTATCGCAATTGCCGCCAGACACGAAACGGAAGTTCTAAAAAAAATCGTCACCGATTCGAGCGTGCCGATCATTACCTTTGACGATCTGACGCTGCCTGAGATCACGGCGCTCGCTTCGCAAGCAAGGCTGTTTGTCGGTAACGACTCAGGCATCGCTCATATCGCCGCGGCGGTCGGTACACCGAGTGTTGTGGTGTTCGGCTCGTCGAACCGCAACCACTGGCGTCCGTGGACAAACGCACCGAGCGAGATGGTATTCGAAACACTGCCGTGCCAACCGTGTCCGGGCTACGTTTGCAGCGAGTTTAGCGACCCGAAATGTATAATCAGCGTGACCCCCGACAGCGTATTTGCCGCCATCGGCAGACTCCTTTAAGGACGCCGTTTTCTTGACACTTGGCCCTCGAACGCTTAGTATTTATAGTTTCGACTCTAGTGGCCGAAGTGTGTCTGTATGTTCGAATCGTTATCCGACAAACTTAAGAGATCGCTGAAGAATCTGCGAGGCCAGGGCAAGTTGACGCCTGAGCACGTCGACGCAGCCTTGCGCGAGATCCGGATGGCACTGCTCGAGGCAGATGTTAACTACAAGGTCGCCAAAGATTTCGTTGAGGCGGTCCGGGCCAAAGCTGAGGGCCAGGAAGTTTGGCAGGACCTCAAACCGCATGAACAGGTCGTCAAGATAGTCTATGACGAGCTGGCGGAACTGATGGGCGGCACGTCGTCGAGACTAGTTTTCACCAAAGCGATCCCGAACGTCGTGATGATCGTCGGCCTCCAGGGATCCGGCAAGACAACCTCTACCGGCAAGATCTCACGCTGGCTCGCCGATAATCAGGAACGTAAGCCGCTGCTCGTTTCCGTCGATGTTTATCGCCCCGCGGCCCGCGAGCAACTTAAGGTTGTCGCTAACGCAGTCGGCGTCGCCGTCTACGAAGCGAAAGAGACGAGCGACCCGATGACGATCGTTCGCGGTGCCGTCAAGCACGCGGCCGAGATGGGCTTCGACACGTTGATGATCGATACGGCCGGCCGTCTACATATTGACGACGACCTGATGGTCGAACTCGAGCAGATCAAGGCCGAGACCAAGCCTGTTGAAGTTTTGTTCGTCGCCGACGCGATGACGGGCCAGGATGCCGTCCGCTCGGCTGAGGTTTTTCACGAGCGTGTCGGCATTACCGGCGTTGTTTTGACCAAGATGGACGGCGACGCACGCGGTGGTGCGGCACTCTCGATCAAGCAGGTGATCGGTCAGCCGGTTAAATTTGTCGGCGTCGGCGAAAAATACGACGCGATCGAACCGTTTTATCCCGACCGTATCGCCCAGCGAATACTCGGTATGGGCGACGTTCTGTCGCTGATCGAAGAGGTCCAGGGCAAGATCGACGAAAAGGACGCCCAGGAACAGCTGCGAAAGATGACGAGCAATCAGTTTACGCTCGAAGATTTTCGCAACCAACTCGGACAGTTCAAAAAGCTCGGCTCGATGTCCAAGCTGATGAAGATGTTGCCCGAACAGATGACCGGCGGCATGCAGATCACTGACGAGCAGTCAGCTGAGGTCGATCAGCAGATGCGGCGCACCGAGGCGATCATCGGCTCGATGACACGGCTCGAACGCAATAATTACAAGGTCATCGACGCCAGCCGCAAAACGCGTATCGCGGGCGGTTCCGGTTCGACCATCGCCGAGGTCAACCAACTCATCCGCCAATACGAGCAGATGCGGAAAATGATGGCCAAGATGGGCGGCGGCGGCCTTGGCGGCATGCTCGGCGGCCTTGGCAAAAAGATGATGGGCGGGCTCGGCGGCGGCTTGGGCAATATGCTCGGCGGCGGCATGCCGGGCAGTGTTCCGGATACAGACGATGACGATTCAAACGGGTCGGCAACACGGAGCATTAGGAAGAAAAAGAGACACAAGAAACGTCGGTGAACGTTCATTGTTAATCGTTGATGGTTAATTGTCTTTGGGATTAAGGTTTCTCGATGAAAAATAACTATTTGCTGATCGAAAATGAGCAAGACGAGTTTTGAAAATTTAGAGGTATATCAGTTGCCCGAAACGTTGGCTGATCTGATCTGGGATATCGTCCTAAAGTGGGACCATTTTGCTAAAAGTACGGTCGGTATGCAAATGGTAGATGCCGCTGATAGTATATCCTCCAACATTGCCGAAGGATGTGGACGATACAGTTACAAAGACGATGCCCGGTTTGTTCGAATCGCGCGCGGGTCTTTGTACGAAACTAAGAATTGGTTACGGAGAGCCTACAAGCGCAAATTGCTTACTGACTCGGACGTGGAAAATGTGAAGCCGATCATCGAGGAACTTTTACCAAGGCTGAATGCCTATTTGAGTTCGCTAAGGCGGTCTGCGGAGAAGAACGATTAACAATTGACGATTAACAATTAACAAACACTATGTTAGCAATCAGTTTAATGAGAATGGGCGCGAAGGGTAAACCTTTCTACCGCCTCGTGGTAAAGGAAAAACGCAGCAAACGCGATGGCAAGTATCTCGAGAACGTAGGTACGTACAATCCGATGCTGAACCCGGCCGAGGTCGTGCTCAACCACGAACGTATCCAGTATTGGATCGGCGTCGGAGCTCAGCCGACCGATACGGTCAAGAGCCTGATCAAGCACAATCCCGCGGTTGTCGAAGCTGCGGCGGAATAGCAGATTAGCCACCGAGTGCGTCGAGGATCTGGTGATAAAAAATGCCATTTTCTCATTAAACTCTGTGTGCTTTGTGGCGGTAATTCAAAATGAAAGAAGCTGTTGAGAGGATAATACGCTCGCTCGTTGGCGAGCCCGACGCGGTCGAGGTGAATGAAAATGCGGATGGCAAAAATATCCGCATCGAGGTTCGCGTTGCCCCGCACGATATGGGACGCATCATCGGCCGCGAAGGCCGCACGGTCAAAGCGATCCGCAGCATTCTTTTCATTGCCGGCCAAAAGCACGGCAAACGGTTTCAGCTCGACCTGATCGAGGATTAGGTTTGGAGATCCACCTTTTGGTGGCCCATTCCTCGAATCGGAGCCGGCCAAAGTTCGAACGCTGAACGTGTGGAAGAACTAGTCGCAATCGCTAAGATCGTCAAGACCCGCGGCCTGCGTGGCGAACTGGTCGCCGATCTGCTGACTGATTTTCCCGACCGGTTTGAGCAGCTTGAGACTGTCATTGCGGTCAGGCCGGACGGTACGACGCTGGAATTGAAGCTCGACGATCACTGGTTTCAGAACGAACGCGTGATCCTCAGATTTGCCGGCTACGGAACGATCGAGACGGCCGAGGTTCTCCGCGGATGCGAGATATGTGTTCCTGAGTCCGACGCGGTCGAGCTCGCGGATGACGAGTTCTTTGACTGGGAATTGCACGGCTGCCGGGTCGAGACGCTCGACGGAACCTCAGTCGGGACGGTGACCGAAGTCCTTCGGAACGGTGGTACCGAGATCCTAGTGGTCGACGGCGGCGGCAAAGATCATCTGATACCGTTCGCCGAGACGATCTGCCCCGAGGTGGATATTGAAAACAAACTGATCCGGATCGATCCGCCTGAGGGATTGCTTGATTTTTGATCTTCGATCTTTGACCCTCGAAAATCAAAGATCGAAGATCAAAGGTCAAAATGTTCAAGATTGATGTACTAACGATATTTCCGGAGTTCTTCGACCAAGTCTTTGATTTTGGAATTATCCGTCGAGCCAAGCTGGCCGGTATCGTTGAGATCAACGTCCACGATATCCGAGAGTTTACGACCGACAAGCACCGAATGGTCGATGATCGGCCATTTGGCGGCGGTGATGGTATGGTTCTCAAACCGGAACCGATATTTGCCGCAATTGAAAATTTGATAGGAACGAGCGACCGCGACGCGTACCCCGCCGGTACCCGAGTCGTCTTGCTGTCACCTCAGGGCAAACCGTTTAAGCAGGAAACTGCTCAGGCATTTGCCGACGACGCGACCCATG